>JAIPCC010000027.1 GCA_021738405.1 Crocinitomicaceae bacterium
AGCGACCCAAGAAACGTTGGTTTTCAAAAATGCCACCGTTTGGACCAACGAAAAAGAAGGTGTGCTCAAAGGCGCTGATGTGCTGGTTGTGGATGGCAAAATTAAGCAGGTGAGCCGTCAAAATATTGCCGTGCCTGCGGGTGCGCGTGTGATCGACGCCACAGGCCTGCACCTGACTTCCGGCATCATCGATGAACACTCTCATATTGCCATTTCAAGGGGCGTGAACGAAGGCGGGCAGGCCATTTCTGCCGAGGTCAGTATTGCCGATGTAGTCAACCCCGACGATATCGATATCTACCGCCAACTCGCTGGTGGCGTAACGGCTGCCCAATTGCTGCACGGTTCTGCCAATCCAATTGGTGGGCAGTCTGCGCTCGTCAAGCTCAAATGGGGTGTTAGCGCAGAGGATATGCTCATCGACAACGCGCCTCAGTTCATCAAATGTGCACTTGGTGAAAATGTCAAGCAGGCCAATTGGGGCGATTTCAATACCGTTCGCTTTCCGCAAACCCGAATGGGTGTAGAGCAAGTTTTTTACGATGGTTTTTACCGCGCCAAAGCCTACCAAAAAGAGTGGGATGCTTTTAAAGCCGGCAAAACCAAAGTTGCGCCAAGAGTGGACCTCGAACTCGAAGTATTGGCAGATATCCTGCGCTCTGAGTGTTTCATTACGTGCCACTCTTACATTCAGTCTGAAATCAATATGCTGATGCACGTGGCCGATTCAATGGGCTTTCGAATCAATACTTTTACACATATTCTCGAGGGCTACAAAGTCGCCGACAAAATGCACAAGCACGGCGTGGCAGGCTCCACCTTCTCCGATTGGTGGGCCTATAAATTTGAAGTCAACGATGCCATTCCTTACAACGCGGCACTCATGAGCGAACAAGGCGTTGTCGTTTGCATCAATTCCGATGACGCCGAAATGGGCAGACGCCTCAACCAAGAAGCAGCCAAAACAGTCAAATATGGCGGCCTCAGCGAAGAAGAAGCTTGGAAACTCGTGACGCTCAATCCGGCAAAAGCCTTGCATTTAGATGCGCAAATGGGTAGCGTCAAAGCAGGTAAAGCAGCCGACCTCGTGCTCTGGACTGCCAATCCGTTGAGCATAGAAGCGCGTGTTTCCTTGACTATGGTCGATGGCGTTGTTTACTATGACGAAAAGCAACAAACAGAAAAACAAGCGCAAATTGAACAAGAGCGCACGCGTATTTTGAGCCTCATGCTGGCTGCAAACGAAAGAGGCGAGGCGAGCAAAACCCCTCAAAAGAAAATCAAAAAGCATTTTCATTGTGACACCCTAGGTGAAGAAGCTACCGAAACCGAAAATTCCCACTAACATGAAAGCGACCTTATTTTTCTTTGCATTGCTCTTGAGCTTTTCTTCATTGGCACAACGCATTCTTTTGCTGCACGGCACGGCACACATCGGCAATGGCACGGTTGTAGAGTCTGCGGCAATAGGTGTGGTCAATGACCGCATTGCTTTTGTCAAAAATTCACTGACCCAAACCTTTAACAACAAAGACTGGGACACCATCATCAATTGCAACGGACAGCATTTTTACCCAGGTTTGGTTTCGGCCAACAACACGCTTGGGCTCACGGAAATCGATGCCGTGCGCGCCACCCGAGACTTCAATGATGTCGGCGACTGGAACCCACATGTGCGCGCTCAAGTGGCTTACAATGTAGAATCGAAAGTAGTTGAGACCGTTCGCACAAATGGCGTCTTGCTGGTGCAGGCCACCCCGCGTGGAGGCTGGATCTCCGGAAGCTCAGCGGTCATGAAACTCAGCGGTTGGAACTGGGAAGACGCCACTGTTTTGGCCGACGACGGCATTCACCTCAATTGGCCTTATGACCGTACAGCATACCAAGCACAAAAAAGAGATATTTATGCGTTTTTTGAGTTGGCCAAAACCTACGCCATGGCGCGAGAAGCACAAGCCACCGACCTCCGTTTAGAAGCCATGAAGGCTTGTTTCAAAGGTCAAAAGCGCGTGTATATCCATGCCGAAAGCATCCAGCAAATTGTAGATGTCATCGATTTTGCCGCGGCGTTTCAATTGCCGTTTCCAGTCATTGTAGGTGGGCATGATGCGCACCTTGTGGGCGCCAAACTCCGCGATTCCAAAATTCCAGTCATGCTGTCTCGCATCCACAGCCTGCCCCAACGCGAAGATGAGCTCACCTATTTGCCGTATCAAATGCCAGCGCTGCTGAAGCAACAAGGCATTTCATTTTGCATACAAAACGATGGCGATATGCAGCCTATGAATACCCGCAACTTGCCTTTTCAGGCAGGCACTACAATGGCTTATGGCTTGAGTGAAGAAGAAGCCTTGAAAGCAATTTCGCTCAGCGTTTGCCAAATCATGGGAATAGACAAAGACTACGGAACCCTTGAGTCGGGTAAAAAAGCCACATTTTTCGTCTCTAAGGGCCCCGCGCTCGACATGCGCAGCAATCATCTCACCACCATTTTGGTCGATGGAAAGTTTGTCTCGACGAGCAATTTTCAGGAGCAACTTTACCTCAAATACCGCCAGAAATACAAAGACGAAGCGAAATCAGAATAGATTGGTGTAACTTTTGTGAAGGCACTTCGTCTTAACGCTGTTTTATGACTGTTCAGCAATACAACGAATGTGTGAAGGAGTTCGCGGACCGGCTCTATCGCTTTGCATTGAAAAATGTTGGCGACCCCGATCTTGCCCAAGATTTTGTCCAAGATGCCTTTGAGCGGCTTTGGGTTCGGGTAGACACCGTAGACTACCAACGCGTCAAATCCTACCTCTTTCGGACCATCGTTAATTTGCAAATAGACCGCGCCAGACGTCAGCAATTGCAATACCAGCACCTCAGCTCCTTGCCAGACCCCGTTCAGTCTGCAGGCGTTGCCCACGACGTGCAAAAACTCATAGACGAAGGCGTGTCACAACTGACTGAAATACAACGCATGGTTCTTACCCTGCGCGATTACGAAGGCTATAGCTATCAAGAAATTGCCGAACTCACCCAGATCTCCGTAGATCAAGTGAAAGTCTATATTTTTAGAGCGCGCCGCTTTCTCAAACAATACATCGGAAAAATGGAGGTACTCATATGAAGTATACTGAAGCACATATCGCACATTTGATACTCACTTATCACGAGGGATCCTTAAGCCCTGCTGAAAAGATGGAGCTCGAGGCGCTCGTGCTAGAAAATCCAGATTTGGCTATGGATTTAGAAGCGCAGCCTTCCTTGCTGCCAACACCTTTTCAAATCGACTCAACTCCTTTTTCTCATCCTTTACTTGAAGATTTAGCAATTTACAAAGCCGAAGAAGGTCATCCTTTAGAAAAACTAGCCATTGGCGCTTTAGAAGGCCAACTCAGTAAGCACGAGCAAAAAATGGCGCAAGCTTATACCCAAGACGCGCATTATCAAAAAATAGAAAAAGAACTCGCTTACACGCGGCTTCTTCCCGATGAAAACATCCGCCATCCACAGTTGAATTCACTGCTCAAAAGCGCGCCAGTGCGTCAATTGCAGTGGAGGTCTTACGCCTTGGTTGGAAGTGCAGCTGCAGCAGTTTTATTGGCCGTATTTCTAGTTGGTCAGTCCACATCTGAAGGCAACGACATCCCAACCAAATCAAGTCAGCAAGCGCGCGTTGCACGCGATAAAAAATCAACGCAAACACAATCAATTTCAATCCAGCATTCGCCTGTAGAACCGCTTCACATTCATCAGGTTGCCATTCATCCGCATGTTGTTGATGAGCCACCCCGCGACTGCATTCTACCTTTTCCATATGAAGCCGCAGAATTGGGTATTCAAGTTGCTCAGGTAGAAACTACCAATTCGAGTACAATAGCGCCAGACCAAGTAAGCCCGTCAAGCGCTGTCGCTCAAGTGCCTGTCTCGAGTCAGGGTTCAGTATTTGAAAAGGCTCCCGTCACCATGAAAGCGTTTTTACTTCAAAAAACCAACGAAAGAATTTTTGGTACGGCTGCGCCCAGCACAGATCTCAAATTTGAGACGTTGGCGCGCTATGCCAGTGAATCTGTTGGTATTCCGGTTCGTTATGAAGTGGAAGAAGCGCAAAACCGCGACAAATTGGTCTTCCAACTCGGGCCAATAACCATTGAAAAAACCAGAACTAAAAAATAAAAAGTAACAAATTTAAAATCCTCCCGTCATAGGGTCAAAATCAAAACAAATGAAAATCAAATTACTTACCGCTTTTTTATTTTCGGGCCTTGCACTTTTTGCCCAACAAAACGAAACCAAGAAAATCGTTCGTATTGAAGGTAACGATACCACTATCATCTTGATCAACAGCCGCATCGATCAAATGGATTCCATGCTTACGGAAGAGATGAAAAAGGTGTACATCAATGACTCATCCGTCACAAGGGTAGACGTCTTTATGGACACAACCATTCTGCGTTCTGCTACAAATGGTTCAGATACCACCCAAATTAAAATTGGCAACATGAAAATTGTCATTTTGGAAGGCAAAGAATTGAAAGACCTCGACCAACTCAAAGCCCTCGAAGGCGAGCTGCCAAAAGGTCAGCGCAAGATCATCATCGATGAAAGAGTGATCATCGAAAACGACGAAGATTTTGCCAAAGAAAATTGGGATACCGACAACCATTTTGATCACTGTGAAACATCCGGCGACGGCAATGCTATTTGGGCTGGTTTCGGCGTCAATGCCAACGGCTTCATGAATGCAAATAAGCAATTGGCAACTGCCTCGGAACTTGGTTTTCTCGCCCTAGATCCTGCAAAAAGTATTGGTTTTCAATTGAATTTTGCCGAAAAGCGCTTTCCAATCATCAATGATTACCTGGGTGTGGTCACGGGCTTGGGTTTCAATTGGAACCGTTATTCCATCAAAGGCGACTACGATTTCAGCGTCGTGAACGATACATTAATTGCCAATGCAACAGGTGTCAATTACGCTAAAAATGTATTGAGTTCCACTTATTTGCAGGCGCCACTTTTGTTGCAGATTTCAACTAGTAAAAACGCAAATCAGGCCTGGAATATCTCAGCAGGCGTTGTGGGCGGTATCCGCGTAGATGCACGCCAAATGCAAAAATGGGAAGCCGACGGCAAGAAAAACAAAGACAAAACCAAAGACGACTTCCAATTCAATCCTTTCCAAGCGAGCCTTATGGCAACCGTTGGTTACGGAGACTGGAGTTTGTACATGACTTACGGCCTATCGGACATCTTTAACGAAGGATCTGCTCCGAAGGTGCGCGGTGTGAATGCAGGAATTTTACTCTCGTTTTAAGTTTACCAAAGACACCGCCAAATTTGCAAACGATGCACCTAACCGTGCATCGTTTCTTTTTGCCCATAACTTTCCATGAGTTGGGCTTCAAATTCCAGGAAGTCTTTCCACGCGGCGTCCACATCGATTCCTTGCCCATATTTGCGCGCAAATCCCAAAAATGTAGTGTAATGACGCGCTTCGCTTTCCATTAGGGATCTGTAAAATTGGCGCAGGTCGGCATCGGCAATTTCTTCTGACAAAATTTTAAAGCGCTCGCAACTGCGTGCTTCAATCATGGCTGCAAACAGCATTTTATTGACAAAAACGCCTGCCGGTGTGCTATTTCTCTTGCCGTGCTTGAGGTAGAGTGCCAAATCATTGACATACGGATCTTTGCGCTCAAAGCCGAGTTGTAGACCCCGCTCCTTGAGTTTTTGGTGGACCATTTCAAAGTGTTCCATTTCCTCCTTGCATATGGCACACATTGCTTCAACCAGATCGGGATATTGCGGATAGGTGACAATCATCGAGATGGCGTTGCTCGCCGCTTTTTGTTCGCAGTAGGCGTGGTCAATTAAGATTTCTTCAATGTTTTTTTCAACAATACGAACCCATCTAGGGTCTGTGGCCATTTTCAGTCCGAGCATCTCGATTTTTTTGACAAAAATACCAAAGTCTACAAGAATCAAAACAAGGATGAGTTGTAAGCGCAATGCTTATATTTGTCGAATTGAATCAACAAAATGTCAAAAGCAAAGCAAAAAGACCTGAGTTGGCGTGCATTTGAACTCATGTGCACCGCCAAAACGATGGCTGAAAAATACGAGGCAAACAAAGAAGTAACTGCCAAATACGTTCATGCAACCTCCCGTGGTCACGAAGCCATTCAGTTGGCAATGGGTATGCAATTGCAGCCTCAAGACTGGGTGTCGCCTTATTACCGCGACGACAGCATTCTACTCGGAATCGGCATGAAGCCCGAAGAACTCATGCTGCAGGTGTTTGCCAAAAAAGATGATCCTTTTTCCGGAGGCCGCACGTACTATTCGCATCCTTCATTGAATCGTCCGGATCAGCCTAAAATTCCGCACCAATCTTCGGCAACCGGCATGCAAGCTATTCCTACAACCGGAATTGCCATGGGCATTCAGTACAAAGAAAAAACGGGCCAAGCAACTTGGAGCACTGCAGATGCTCCGGTAGTGGTTTGTTCGCTCGGCGATGCCTCTTGCACAGAAGGAGAGGTTTCAGAAGCCTTTCAAATGGCTGCGCTCAAACAGTATCCGATCATTTATTTGGTGCAAGACAACGGTTGGGATATCTCAGCCAATGCCAAAGAAACGCGCGCGCAAGATATTTCAGAATACATCAAAGGTTTTCATGGCATAGAAGTCCGAACAATTGACGGCACCGATTTTTGGTCTTGTTATCAAACTGTCGAAGAGGTCATTGCCACCGTTCGTGCGGAGCGCCGTCCGTTTCTCATTCACGCAAAAGTACCTTTGCTTGGCCACCACACCTCTGGGGTGCGCAAAGAATGGTACCGCGACGACCTCGAAGAAGCCGCCAAAGCAGACCCCTATCCAAAATTGCGGGCCGCATTGGAGCAACAAGACGTCCGTTTAGCTGAGTTCATCAATCTTGAAGCAAAGATTCGAAAAGAAATAGATGCGGCTTATGATGCCGCGCTCAATGCCCCAGATCCAGATCCAAGCTCAATACAAGACCATATTTTTGCCCCAACGCCAATTACCGCTGAAAAAGGTGAGCGCGAACCTGCGGGTAAAAAGAAAACAGTCATGGTAGATTCTGCGCTTTTTGCCATGCGCGAAATTATGGAGGCGCATCCCGAAGCGCTGCTGTACGGTCAGGATGTAGGCGGTAGGCTAGGAGGCGTTTTCAGAGAAGCTGCAACACTCGCCCAAACCTTTGGCGACGACCGCGTTTTCAATACACCCATTCAAGAAGCATACATCATTGGCTCAACTGTCGGGATGTCGGCAGTCGGACTCAAGCCAATTGTAGAAGTGCAATTTGCCGATTACATCTGGCCGGGGCTCAATCAGCTCTTTACAGAAGTTTCGCGCTCAAATTACCTTTCCAATGGCAAGTGGCCAGTGAGCTGCGTCATTCGCGTTCCAATTGGAGCCTACGGATCAGGTGGTCCTTACCATTCTTCTAGTGTAGAATCGGTCTTGGCAAATATCCGCGGTATCAAAGTCGTGTATCCATCCACAGGTGCCGACTTGAAAGGCTTGCTTAAAGCGGCATTTTACGATCCGAATCCGGTCGTTATTCTCGAACACAAAGGTTTGTATTGGTCCAAAATTCCTGGAACCGAAGGCGCCATGAGCATCGAGCCAAGTGCCGATTATGTTGTTCCTATCGGAAAAGCGAGAATTGTTCAAGAAGCGAAACAAGAAGCTATTCAAAATAGTGAATCAATGGGTATTATCACCTACGGAAGAGGTGTGTACTGGAGCTTAGAGGCCGCTAAAGAATTTGAAGGTCAAATTGAAATTTTAGATCTGCGCACGATAAACCCGCTCGACATCCCAGCAATGGAGTCGCTCTGTGCCCGCCACGGCAAAATCCTTTTAGTGACAGAAGAATCCACAGAAAATTCTTTCACGCTAGGTATCGCCGGAAGACTTCAGCAATCTTGTTTCCAGCATCTCGATGCCCCAATAGCTATCGTTGCGTCTGTCGATGCGCCAGCTATTCCACTTAACTCTACCCTTGAAGCTGCCATGTTGCCCAATGCGCAAAAAGTAGCCGACGCTATTTCCAAACTCCTGAATTATTAACAAATGGAATTCAAAGAAATTATCGGAGCTGTTGCTCAATTCCACGATGCTTTTGGCATTCAAAATAATACCCAGCCTACAGCGCAACTGACCGCTGCTGATGTCCAACTTCGCTATGACCTCATGAAGGAAGAAAACGAAGAATATCTAGAGGCGGCTCAAAGTGGTGATTTAGTTGAAATCGCAGATGCACTTGGCGACCAACTTTATATTTTATGCGGCACCATTTTGCGCCACGGTCTACAGCACAAAATAACAGAGGTGTTTGAAGAAATTCAGCGCTCCAACATGAGTAAGCTAGACGCTAATGGCAATCCTATCTACCGCGAAGATGGCAAGGTCTTGAAGTCTGAACTATACTTTAAGCCAGACATCGCTAAAATCCTTCAATAATGACTGATTTATCTATCTATTTTCAGCCGGTTTCAAAGGATTTTTCTTTCGAAGAAACGCAACTCGGCAACCAGCTCGAGGCATTTCAAGATTCCTTTCCGACAATCAAAGGCCCAGGTTGCGCCCTGATCAGCGTCCCTGAATACAGAGGGTCTGAACAAGACCAGTTGGCCACTTCGTCTTTTCGAGCTGCATTTTATCAATTGCACCCAGAGGCCAATTGGGATAAACCAATTTATGACTTAGGTGAGATCAAGCCAGGAGCCACCATTGAAGACACTTATTTTGCGCTATCCAATGTGGTCAGTGAATTGGTTAAAAACAACATCATTCCGATTGTTATTGGAGGTAGTCAAGATCTTACGATGGCTATTTATCAAGGCTATGAAAAACTAGAGCAACTCGTCAATACCTGTAGCATAGACCGCAGTCTAGATATCGGCAGTGCAGAACAAGCTTTGCATTCGACAAACTTTTTAAGTCATATGCTGCTGCAGCGTCCGTGCTACTTATTCAATCATGCCGTTGTAGGTTTACAGCAGCCATATGCTGCCCCTGCAGAGCACGAACTTTTTGAAAAGTTATTTTTCGATATCTGCCGCTTGGGTGAGTTCAACCAAGACTTTCGTTTGGCAGAACCGCATTTGCGCAACGCAGATATCATTAGTATAGACCTTCGTGCTGTAAAAGCAAGCGAAATAGGCGCTACCCAAGGCGCGCCAAACGGTTTTAGTGCCGTACAGCTTTGCCAAATCGCAAAGTATGCGGGCATTTCGGATAAGGTCACAAGTATTGGCTTTTTTAGTGAGCAAGCGCTGAGCTCAATAGGCGGCAGTTTGCTAGCAGAAGCCATCTGGTATTTTATGCAGGGTTATTTTTCTCGCGTGGGTGATTTTCCTTTTGGAAGCAAGGCAGATTATACCAAATTCACGGTTTTTATGGATGAGGTTTCTCGCGAGCTCATTTTCTACAAAAGCAATAAGTCTGCTCGTTGGTGGATGGAAGTTCCTTACCCGCCACAAAGCGGAACGCGCTATGAGCGCCACCACATGGTCCCTTGCAATAAGTCAGACTACGATAACGCCATGAAAAATGAACTTCCAGATTTATGGTGGAAGACCTATCAGAAATTAGGCTAAGCTTTTTATTAAAAAGCCTTTTATTTTCCATTAGAATTCTTTACTTTAGCACCTTGAAATTGTCGTATTCTATGAAAATACGCCTGTTTTACACATGCTAAACTAAGCTTATGCTATTGAATAACAGACTACTAACTGCTGCTTTTTCTGTTTTGTTGTTTACGTCCTACGCACAACAAGATAAGCTTGTCACACATTTCATGTTTGACAAAATGAGCATCAATCCTGGTAAAACAGGCATTGACATGTACAACGGAATTTGTGCTACATCCATCTACCGCAACCAATGGGATAAAGTAAACGGCGCGCCAAACTCTGCTGTGCTCAACGTTGAATCTAACCTTTCCCGATTTTTTCCTGGTGGCGTAGGTGTCAATTTCTATCACGATGCTATTGGTTTCTCTCGCCAAAACACCGTCTTACTCAATTATTCTTATCCAGTACAAATTGGTAGAATAGGCGTTCTTGGTGTAGGAGTAGGTTTAGGTATCATGAACTACGGCATGGATCCAGTTTGGGTTCCACCCACAACTCCTAACGACCCTTCTTTGCCAACAGGTTTTGCTGCAACATCTTTTGACGCCAACTTTGGTTTGTATTTCCAGGCAAAAAATTATTACGCTGGTTTTTCCACAACTCACCTTTCCGAATCTGATTTAGCTGCCGACCCAACCAACTTGGCGCTTTCTTTTCAAACTGCACGCCACTACTACTTAATGGGTGGTTATATTTTCAAAGACGCTTTCGGAACAGGCAACAACATCGACGCTCAAATGCTTGTTCGTACCGATCTTATCAAATTTTCTGTTGACCTCAATGCGCGTTACATGATGGAACTTGGCGGCAATCCTGCTTACGGAGGCCTCACGTTCAGAACATCAGACGCGGTTGCAGTTATGGTTGGTTACTCACCAATTCCGAACTTCAACGTAGGTTACTCATACGATCTCAACATTAATAAATTAGCTAGCATTTCTCGTGGCTCACATGAAATGATGGTTAAATATTGTTACTTCTTGCCGCCGCCTCCAAAAACGAAAGCAAGACACCCTCGTTGGTTATAAGAGGAAAAAGTGTAACCATTTATATCGTTCTTACGTTATACCCGAAATTATACCTGTAGCAAGTTACTTGGGAGTAGGTCAGAACCAAAAACAAACGAATGAAAAAGTATTTAAGTTTTCTCTTTGTTCTTAGCTTCATGTACGCTTGTAGCGACATCGAAGGGAATTTAGTAGGTGTGAGTGGTAGAGACACCTGGTATCCAGACGTCCTCGGCCCTGGAAAAGTCCCACTTGGCATGGTTTACGTGCCTTCTGGCGCTTATCAGGCCGGTGAAGACGACGAAGACATCATGGGCTTCCATACGGCGCGCAAGCGTACCGTATCGGTTCCTGCTTTCTACATGGACGCAACCGAAATTTCTAACAACGAATACCGTCAATTTGTGCATTGGGTCCGCGACTCCATCGCACGTGAAAAATTGTATCGCCGTAGCTACGACGAAGAAGCGGAGCGTTGGGTGAATATCCCAGACAACTTCTTTAAGGAGCCTTACAGAACATTAATGGCCATGGGTTCAGACCTACAGGGTGGCAATACGCCATTCCAATTGTTTATGGATTCTACCAATGGAGCAGAAGTAGACAAAACCATCATGACTATGTTGGGCAGCTACGACAAATCTAAAGGTAAAGGCAAGAAATTAGTCAACGGTTTCCAGTACGACCAAAAGAAGTACGGTATTGCCGGTGGTCCCGAAGAAAAATTCGATGTGGTCATGTCTGACGATGACCTTCGCGGTATTTTCCAAATGTACAGCGGTGCAGCTAAGAAAAATGCACCAGACAAAACAAGTGCAAAAGGCGCATCTACCAAGACGAAATACAATCAAGGTGGCCGCGTAGAAAATCGCAAATACTTCACCCTCAATTGGTTAGAGCCGGTCGACTACGAAGATCCAGAAGTTGCATTCATGCTTTCTGACATGTATCTTAGCGAGGCTGAGCGTTTCTACAATCGCCGCGAAATCGATACGCGCTTGCTTTATTTCGATTACTACTGGATCGATTACAAAGAAGCAGCTCGCCGCGGTAAAATCATCACGAAGTCTATCGATGCACGTAAAACATTTGCTTACGATAGCCTAGACAAAGAAGCTGAAAATACACTTTATCAGCGCTCACGTCGCGAACCACTTGGTAAAGACTACAAGTCTAACGACCTTCACCGATCTACTTTAATGACCATGGATCAAAACACCAACAAAGTTTGGGTTGACACCACAGGTTACACTGAGCAGTGGTCTGAATTCAGCAAACTCAACGATACCAACTCTTTACGCGGTACCATTTTGCAGAATCCAGGTCAAGATTTAGATCTTGGTTTCACGAACAGTAAAGGTTCACACAATGCCATCAGAGGGCATTCAGATCGCTCGCGTTTCATCATCAAAGAGCGCATCAATATCTACCCTGATACACTTTGTTGGGTGAGAGACTTTACCTATGCCAACAAGTCAGCAATGACCCAAAACTATTTCTGGAACACTGCTTACGATAACTATCCAGTAGTTGGTGTTACTTGGTCACAAGCGAAAGCATTTTCTGTATGGCGCACACAAATCTTCCATTCTTGGTTGCAGTCTAACGGAGACCTTTTTGTAAATGACTTCCGTTTACCTACAGAATCTGAGTGGGAGCGCGGTGCAAGAGGTGACCTCGACAACATGCAATACCCTTGGGGTGGTCCTTACATCAGAAACTCAAGTGGTTGTTTCTTGGCTAACTTCAAGCCAATGCGCGGTCGCTACTTCGAAGACGGTGGTTTCTATACTGTAAAAGTATATAGCTACAATCCAAATGGTTTCGGTCTTTACTGTATGGCAGGTAACGTTGCAGAGTGGTGTTCAACTGCCTACGACGAATCTACCTACGAGTTTGCCCACGACATGGCACAAGACTTTGAGTACGATGCCAAAGATGGCGAAGCACCAGTTAAAAAACGTAAAGTGTTGCGCGGTGGATCTTGGAAAGACATCGGCTACTACCTTATGAATGCAACGCGTACTTATGAATATCAAGATACCGCTAAAAGCTATATCGGTTTCCGCAACACCATGACGCACCTAGGTCGTGGAGGTAAGGACATCGAGCAAGAAAACGGTGAAGAGATTCAAACAGATATTATCCTAAACTAAACTATAAACTATAATTCAATTAATTTCTAAATTCTTAAAAACAAAAATTATGAGTGGTAATGGTGGATTTTTTGCTTCGCGCAAGTACAAATTAATTACGAAGTATGTAACCGGATACGGTGCCTCCGTGGTCATCCTTGGTGCACTATTTAAAATCATGCACTGGCCTGGAGCTGACCAAATGTTGATCGTTGGTTTGATTACTGAAGCCTTGATCTTTGCGTTTATTGCCATGGAACCACTCCATGAAGAAGTTGATTGGACACGCGTATTCCCTGAATTAGGTGTCGAAGAAAATAACGACGAAAACCGTTTGTTACCACTCTTGAAAAAAGGTGGAATGGGTGGTGGCGGTGCTGCTGACCAACTTGCAAAAGAGTTGGACAAAGCAGGTATCGACCAAGCTTTGTTGGCTAAATTGAAAGACGGTATGTCAAATCTTGCTGATAACGCTAAATCACTTGGTGCTATTTCAACTGCTGCTGGTGCAACTGACTCTTACGTGAAGAGCTTAGAAACTGCATCTGAAGGCTTGAATAAATTGACTGAGCAATACGCTTCATCAGCAAACGCTATTGCTGGTATCGCTGGTGAAGGTCAAGGAAACTTTGGTGCTGAAATGCAAAAATTGGGTCAAAACCTTGGCGCACTTAACAATGTATACGAACTTCAATTGAAGTCTTCACAAGATTACCTTGAAAGCATGCAACAAATGAGCAGCTTGCAAGATAACATCAAAGCTATTATGGCAGACCTTTCAGCTTCTGCAAAAGATACGGCTTCTTACCGTGAAAACATGGCCATGTTGTCTCAAAATCTTACTGATTTGAACAACGTATATGGTAACATGTTGCGTGCGATGAGAGGTTAATCCCTTTCTTTAAATATTTATTTAGTAGTAACAAATTAAAAATTAAAGAAAATGGCAGGTGGTAAGGAAACCCCAAGACAGAAGATGATCGGTCTCATGTACTTGGTATTGACTGCACTTCTTGCGTTGAACGTGTCTAAGCAAATTCTCGATGCTTTTGTAGCCATCGAAGACAACATTCAGCGAGGAAGTATAACACAATATGAACGTGGGCAAACTGCAAAAGGATCTCTTATCGAAGAGCTAGGCAGCGTGACCAAAGATGAAGCCGGACGCGCGAAGGCTGCAAAAATCAAGAAGTATCTTGGCATGATTGATAAAATTGACAAAAATGTTGGTGATTTTATCAAGTATGTTGATGAGCTTAAAATCGAACTGATTGGTAAAGTTGAAGGTCCAGAAAAGATCAAGACTGCCAAGATGAACGATAAAGAAAGTATTATTTGGAAAAACTATGATCCAAAAACACCACTTCTTCCAGCTCGTTTGTATTTGCAAGCGATCCAAACAAAAGACAACTTTGATGTGCCAATGCACGAAATCGTTGGTTCTGAGATCTCAAAAATTGACCCAACAAAAAAGGGCAAGAAGCTTTGGGAAATGTTCAAAGGACTTCGCTCTTCAATCGTAGAAACCGCAGGGAACTACAAAGAAGGTGAAAAGAGTTCTTGGAAGCTCAAAGTAAAAGAAATCAATTCTTATGCTGATTTTCAAGACCTAGAGAAGCAAATTTTAAAAATGTTCAAAGCACCTGGTAACAAGGTAAATCCTGAAGATTTAGAAGCACTTGTTTCTATTTATCAGGAATTGACAAAACAAGAGTTTGCAGATCACCACGAAGCAAAAAACATCCACTGGTTAGGTCGTACTTTTGACCACGCTCCTTTGGTTGGTGCTTTGGCTTCTTTGAGCTCGATGCAAAACGAAATTTTGGCAGCACGTGCGAAGGCAGTGAACTTGCTCAAGTCTAAAGTAACTACTGGTGAGTTCTCATTCAACAAAATTCAACAATTGGTTAGCGGCCCCGGTGTTGCTACAGCTGGTGAAGAAATTGAATTGCTCGTCACAATGGCAGCTTATGACTCTGACAAAAATCCAGGTGTCACTTCAAGTACTGGTAATGTTGAAATCAAAGAAGGTATCGGCCGCATCAAAATGAAAGCGGGCATGACCGACATGAAAGTAAATGGTACGGTTACCATCGTCAACAAATCTGGCGTTCCATACAAAAGAGATTGGGAATGGAAAGTTGCGATCGTTAAAGCGCAAGGATCTATTTCACTTCCTGAAATGAGTGTCTTGTACAAAGGTTGGAATAACAAAGTAGTACCAGTAGTTGCTGGTGCGGTGAGTTCTTCAATTGCTGTAGACGGTGGCAGTGCTACCAAAGCTTCATGGACTGACGCAGAAGGCAATAAATATGATGGTTATTATGTCAATGTAACGGGTGCAGCTAAGTTTGTGACCATTACCTTGAATGGTAAAGACAAAGATGGTAAATCTAAATCTTTCGGTAAGTTCAAATACAAAGTGAAACCTTTCCCTAAAGCACAGTTACAAGGTACAACCATCTCCAAAACGACAGGTTTCAAAGCGGTGGTTTCTCTCGGAGCTGACAGCCCGTTCACTGGTGTTGGGTTCACCGTAATTGGTGGTTCTGTAATCGTTGGTAACGACGAAGTACCTTTCACCGGCGACCGCGTTCCTGCTTCTGCTCTTGCTAAAGTTAAAGCGGGTAAACGTGTTGCAGTTGAGGTAACCTACAAGAGAACTGGTGGAGGTGGACCTGAATCTGCCTCAGGATTTTTGAAGGTAATTCCTTAATTGGAAATTAAAATTAGAGATTATGAAAAATGTATTGTTGGTTTTTGTTAGTGTCTTGACACTTGCGATTCACGCTCAAGATCGTCCGCAACGCGGCCCTTACAACACACTTCCTGGTGGAGTTGTTGATGGTGTAGCGATTCAAGAAGAGGTTCCTGTACGTGCAAAAGTAGAGTACGAATATGTACGTGCTAGTGATGTAGCATGGCAAAAGCGTGTATTCTCTCGCATCGATGCGCGTGAGACCATGAACCACGATATCTTTTTTCCATACGATGCTTTTGATGGTGATTTAGCTTCTGGCTCAATGTATCGACCGAGCAACGCTAGCGAAATCGATGATCCAACCTGGAACAAAGATCAGCGCCGTTGGTCACTCTGGACAGTCATAATGCGTCATATATTCCTCGGTGACTTAACTGTATACCGCGTTGCAAGTGAGTTTTATCCTGATGCAGAAGATGGCTACAGTTTAAAATACCCAATTCAACGCCAAGGACAAAACGATTACTTTGAAGTAAAGAAGTATCGTAAAGATGTAAACTCTTTAATGGCTTCTGGTGGTTTGGGCCCTAAGTTGCGTATTTACCGTCCGCTTTCTGAGGATACAATGGATATCATCAAAACAGACCAAAGTCTTCAAGAATACTTAGATAGTTTGCGTTCTGATTCTGATTACGAAGAATTATTCGGAATCGATCAAAACAAACTACAAGAATGGTGGAATTTTGCTTCGGTTAATTCTCTTGTTAGAAAAGATGCAGTTTCTATGTTTGTTCCTTCTAACAATATCGTTGCTTATCACATCAAAGAAGACTGGTATTTTGACAAAGAGCGTTCTGTTTTAGACAAACGTATCATTGCTATTGCACCAGTTGCGCGTTACACATACAATGAGCCTGAAGAAGGTGAGTTGCCAACACGCGGTGAGTTACTTATCTATGATCAATTAGGTAAGCCTTATCTTTTCAGCTCAGGATCCAATTCTTTTGAAGAATATGAAGGGCGTGTAGAAGAGCGCGAGATGTTCTGGTTGTATTTTGACGAGTTGCGCAATGTAATCGTGAACTACTATGTTTTCAACGACCAAAATGATGCGCAATGGATGTCTTTTGACGACCTCTTCTGGAAGCGCAAGTTCTCTTCAACAATCTATCGTGTGTCTGACAAGTTTGACCGTGAAATCGAGGATTACAAATTTGGTGTCGATGCTTTGTATGAAGCTGAGAAAGTCAAAGAAAGTATCCGCGATTGGGAACACAACCTATGGCATTTCTAAGAAGATAAAATTTATAAAAGCCCCGTTGAAAAGCGGGGCTTTTTTCGTTTAATTTTGTAGCGTGAAGTGGATAGGAAATCGCATTAGCTTTAATGATCAAAAAGACAAAACAACCATTGTCATTGATCCATCTAAAAACGTCTGGATCTCAGCAATTATGGGCGCTTGGCTGGGCATGTGGTATGCCATAGGCGGCACCGTCATTTGGGCCCTCAACGTCATGAAACTCAAAGGTCAAGAAGAAATGATCTTGTGGATTTTCTTGGTTTTTTGGCTGTATTACGCTTGGCGCGTAACCATGAGTTTCTTTTGGAATATTAGAGGCCAAGAATACATCAGAATAGACGCCGATGCTTTTTACCTCAAAAAATCTTTCCTACACTTCGGCAAATCAGTGCCTTACTACTTTGATAATATCAAGAATTTTAAATTTGACATTCCAAAAGAGGGCAGTTTTCAAGCTATTTGGGAGAGTTCACCCTGGATCAATGGCGGAGAACGCTTTGAATTCGATTATTTTCACCAGAAGGTGCGCTTTGGCAAAAAACTCAATGAGAAAGAAGCCAAACTATTATTTCAATTGATATCTAAAAAAATCAAATCCTGATGTACGGTCAAATCAAAACACATCTGAGCAATGAACTCGTTCAAATAGAACAAAACGGACTGCTCAAAAAAGAAAGAATCATTACTTCCCCACAAGGCGCCAATGTAACAGTGAGCACCGGTGAAGAAGTTGTGATCATGTGTGCCAATAATTATTTAGGTCTTTCTTCGCATCCTGAAGTAGTAGAAGCGGCTAAAGATGCATTGGATACCCATGGTTTCGGTATGTCTTCTGTTCGTTTCATTTGTGGCACACAGGATATCCATAAAACTTTGGAACGTAAGATTGCTGAATTTTATGGTACTGAAGACACTATTTTGTATGCAGCTGCTTTTGATGCAAACGGTGGAGTTTTTGAACCGCTTTTTACCGAGGAGGATGCGATCATTTCTGATGAATTGAATCATGCTTCCATTATTGATGGCATACGTTTGTGCAAGGCGGCGCGTTACCGTTATAAGCACTCTGATATGGCGGATTTAGAAGCCCAGTTACAAGCTGCACAAGCACAGAGACACCGCATTATCGTTACTGATGGTGTCTTTTCGATGGATGGTGACCTCGCCAAAATGGATCAAATATGTGCTTTGGCAGAGAAGTACGACGCCATGGTCATGACCGATGAATGTCATTCAGCGGGCTTTATCGGCAAAACTGGCAGAGGCGTACCAGAACATTTTGGTGTCATGGACAAAGTAGATATCGTTACTGGTACACTAGGCAAAGCGCTCGGTGGCGCCATGGGCGGTTATACCACAGGTAAGAAGGAAGTGATCGAAATGCTGCGTCAGCGTTCGCGTCCTTATCTTTTCTCCAACTCACTTTCTCCAGCAATTGTAGGAGCCTCCATTAAAGTATTTGACTTATTGAGCGCCACTACAGAACTCCGCGACCGTTTGGAAGCCAACACAGCGTACTTTAAAGAACGCATTGTTGCAGCTGGTTTTGACATCAAGCCAGGTGGCTCTCCAATTGTTCCAATTATGCTTTATGATGCCGCTTTGTCTCAAGAGTTTGCCAATCGCTTGCTTGCTGAGGGTGTTTATGCAATTGGCTTCTTTTACCCAGTTGTTGCCAAAGGGCAAGCGCGTATACGCACACAAATTTCAGCAGCGCATACCCAAGCTGACCTCGACAAAGCTATTGCTGCCTTTATCAAAGTTGGCAAAGAGTTGGGCGTGATCAAATAGCCGTTAAGGGCACGCTCTTGCAGTGTTTTTCATATAAACTTTCCTTATATTTGTCATATGTCAAATTTGGGAAAGATATGTTTGTACGTCCTTATACAGCTTTTCGTCTTGAAGGCTGTCTGTACAAGCGTGCTCCCTATTTTGAAATCTGAACAACAGCTGTTGGTTTTAGAAGAAAATCAAGAGAATGAAGAAACCGACGATTCTTTTGAAGTCAAGTTTTTAGATGAATTTATTGAGCTCAATCAGGCTATAGATTTATTCAATTTCATCGACCTGAGCCCTTCCAAAAAAGCCTATGCGTCTTATCTTGCCGAGCTCTACATAGGGCACAAAAATCAATCTTTTAGACCCCCATGTGCTTAATGACTGAAGTTTTTTCACTCATTAATTCAAGCATATGTTATCGTTTTTTAAATTTTGGAAGCAGGATCTACCTGCTGGTTTAGTAGTTTTTTTAGTGGCGCTGCCCCTTTGTTTGGGCGTGGGTTTTGCCTCCACAAATATTGCAGGGTTGGAAGGAATGCCGAATGTGATGTCGGGTATTATTGCTGGAGTCATTGGTGGTACCATCGTTGCGGTGTTTTCGGGATCAAGGCTAGGCGTTTCGGGCCCAGCTGCAGGTCTCATTACAATCGTTCTCACTGCCTTAACAGACTTAGGTTCTTTTGAATCCTTCTTGCTGTCTTTGGTTTTGGCTGGCGTTATTCAGTTTGTTTTGGCCTTTGTAGGTTTTGGGGTTTTGGCCAATTACGTTCCAACGGCCGTCATTAAAGGCATGTTGGCAGCAATAGGCATTACACTTATTCTCAAGGAAATACCACATCTCTTAGGTTACGATAAAGATTATTTTGGCGATGAATCTTTTTGGCAATTTGACGGGCACAATACTTTTTCTGAACTGTTTTATGCGTTTAATGCGTTTGAGCCTGGCGCCATCATTATAGGATTTTTATCATTATTGATTTTACTTCTTTTCGACACCAAGTGGATCAAATCGAAAGCTTGGGCTATGTATATTCCAGGTGCTTTGGTTGTGGTTGTGGTGAGTATTGTTGCCAATCGGTTCTTACTTGGATCACTTCAGGTAACGGGTAAACATATGGTGGAGGTTCCGAGCTTGGCTTCGCTTGAACAACTCAAAAGTCTTTTTCATGGCCCAGATTGGTTGCAAATTTCCAATTCAAAAGTTTGGGTGATCGCCATCACCTTGGCACTTGTAGGAAGTTTAGAAACCCTTTTGAGTTTAGAGGCTACAGATAAATTAGACCCTAAAAAGCACAAGACCAATCCGCACCGCGAACTCAAAGCTCAGGGTATCGGCAATCTTGTGAGTGGGCTAATAGGAGGCTTGCCGATAACACAAGTAATTGTTAGGAGCTCGGCAAATATTGCAGCGGGCGGGCAATCTAAGTTAGCTGCCATTTTTCATGGCGTCCTGCTACTCATTTCTATTCTCTTTTTGAGCAGTTTACTCAATCTTATTCCGTTGGCGGCATTGGCTGCAGTTTTGGTTTTGGTGGGTTATAAGCTAGCGAAGTGGTCGTTGTTTGTAGAGATGTATCAAAAAGGATTGTCTCAGTTCATTCCTTTCGTCTCGACAATCGTTGCCGTTTTATTGACTGATTTACTCAAAGGAATCGGAATAGGTATTTTGATTTCCATCTTTTACATCCTCAAGCGCAATTTTCAAAACCATTTTACCAAAGAAGAGACCGCAGAGGCGTGTACTATTATTTTATCTGAAGAGGTAACTTTTTTGAACAAAGGCGGTATTTTGGATGCCCTACAGCTTAACAAGAATAAACGCATCGTTATTGATGCATCGAGAACCAAGAGCATCGATACAGATGTATTGGAGTCTTTACAAGAGTTTAAATTCAACGCCGAACAAGAAGGGCGTCAACAAATCACATTTATCAATTTATAATGGAAAAGTTCTATAATCAGTTACTAGAAAATAACAAGAAATGGGTTGCAGGTAAACTTGCGAAAGACCCTGAATATTTCAAAAAATTATCCCTTGGTCAAAAACCACCGGTGCTTTGGATAGGTTGTGCAGATAGTCGCGTACCAGCCAATGAAATCATTGGAGCAGAGCCAGGTGAAGTTTTTGTGCATCGCAACATCGCTAATATGGTCGTGCATTCCGACATGAATATGTTGTCTGTGCTTGATTATGCGGTGAATGTATTGCAAGTAAAACACATCATTGTATGTGGGCATTATGGTTGCGGAGGTGTACAAGCAGCCATGACCAACAAGCACATCGGCTTAATAGACAACTGGATCCGTCACATCAAAGACGTATACCGTCTGCATCGTCCGGAACTTGATGCGATTGCAGATGAAGCGAGCCGTTTTGATCGTTTTGTAGAGTTGAATGTATTTGAGCAGGTCCTGGACTTAGGTAAAACGTCTATTGTTCAAGCGGCTTGGGAGCGTGGTCAAGAAATACACGTGCATGGCTGGGTTTATGATATCCACGACGGCATGATCCGAGATTTACACGTCACACTCAAAGACAATGAGACACTCAGCGATGTCTATAAGTTGGATTTATAAGAAACGCAAGCCCCTACTGATCGTTTCCCAGTATTAATTATGTAATTTCGTGGTATGGAATTACTCATGATCATTATTTTGGTGCTGATCAATGGAGTCTTTTCAATGTCAGAAATGGCGTTGGTCAGCTCTAAGCGTTACAAATTAGAAAAAGCGAGCAAAAGAGGCAATAAAAAGGCGCGCAAGGCGCTCGAACTTTCAGAAAAGCCAACTCGCTTTCTTTCCACAGTGCAAATTGGCATTACGCTCATCGGAATTTTACTAGGGGTGTATTCCGGCGAGAACCTCACCAACGATCTTATAGGTCTGCTAGATAAAGTAAGCGCACTTAAACCTTACAGTGATGAATTAGCTACGGGTATTATTGTTGTCACGATCACCTATTTTTCGATCGTACTCGGCGAGCTGGTTCCAAAGCGCATTGGAATGGCCTATCCAGAAAAAATTATCACTTTTATGGCCGGTCCGATGCAAATATTGGCCTTCATGACAGGCCCTTTCGTTTGGTTACTTACCGCTACCAACAACTTATTTGTAAAGATTTTAGGCTTGAATGATTCTACCGATCAGGCGGTGTCAGAAGAGGAAATTAAATCGATTTTAAAAGAGAGTGCGCAGGGTGGAGAAATCCAAGATATTGAGCACTCTATCGTGGAGCGTGTATTTGAATTGGGAGATCGCAAAGTCAAATCTTTGTTCACCCACCGCAGCGAGGTTGTGTTTTTTAAAGAAGGCGAAACTTGGCAAGAAATTCGTCAGAAAATAGACGAAGAAAAGCACTCCGCGTATCCGGTTTCCTCGAGCAATGACCTCGACGACATCACGGGCATCATCTTGCTCAAAGACCTATTCGGTGGCCATACCGAGCAAGATTTCCAGGTTGTGAACTACATCAAGGAACCCATCTACTTCAATGAAAACACGAGTGCTTATCAAGTGCTAGAGTCCTTTAAAAATGAAGGCAATCATTACGGCATTGTGGTAGACGAATACGGTTCTGTGCAAGGCATCATCACCATGGACGATATGCTCGATGCGTTGGTAGGTGAGTCCACCGAACAATACCAAGACGAATACAAAATTGTACAGCGCACCGACGATACTTGGTTGGTAGACGGCCAATATTCCATCTTTGATTTTGAAAAGTACTTTGACGTCTTATTGACCGATGAGCAAAACTCATACGCTACTGTAGCCGGGCTTTTTATTTCGAAGAAAAATGAAATCCCGGAAGTTGGTGACAAAATCACAATCAATGATCTTGAATTTGAGGTGCTCGATAAAGACGGACCTCGGATAGATAAACTATTGATCAGCCAAAAGGCGAAGTAAAGTTGTGGTCTCGCCAGGAATCGAACCTGGATCAAACGTTTAGGAAACGCTTATTCTATCCGTTGAACTACGAGACCAATTTTTGTATTTCTTGCCAAACTTGCACAGCGGCCACATTCCAATCAAAGGCTTGCACGCGGAGCTTTCCAGCCTCAACTAATTGGGCTTGTAAAGCTACATCATTTTTCAGTTGGTGCATGCCATTTGCAATTGAATTGGCATCAAACGGATCGACGTACAAAGCTGCAGGGCCAGCAATTTCGGGCAAGCAACTTTGATCGCCAGCAATAATCGGTGTGTGCGTAGCCATAGCTTCGGCCAAGGGCATACCAAATCCTTCAAAATAAGGAACGTAAACAAAAGCTGTTGCCGCGCCCATGATGGCGGCTAGTGTTTTTGTTTCAATATGTCCTTTGAAATGGATGCGCTTGGCAAGATTAGCTTCGATTTCAAAGGATTGGTCTTTCCACATGGCGGCCCCCACAATCACGAGTTGAACGGTGCTATCTGTTTGAGCAAACAATTGAAATGCCTGAAGCAAGCGATGGATGTTTTTGCGTGGGTGCAGCGAGCCTACAAATAAAAAATATGGGTCACTGAAGCCTAATTGCTGCTGGATATTTTCTTTTTCTTGATGAGAAATGGCTTTGTATTGCGTATTGACCCCATTGTATATGACGCTTATTTTTGCTGCAGGCGTTTGATAACGAGCTACGATATCTTCTTTGGTCGTGTTGGAAACGGCCACAATATGCGCAGCGGCTTTCGCAAAGCGTGGAAAGTATTTTTTATAATACCAGGCTACCCATTTAGGAAGGTCTTGCGGAAAATGCTCAAAATTGAGGTCGTGAATGGTGGCGAGCACTGGCGTTTGAATGCCGAGCGGGAACATGCCGTCGGGAGACCAAAAAACGTCGAGGTTGTCTTTGCGAATAGCGTTTTTCAAGCGCCACTGAAACCATATAACGTATAAGAACGGGTGTCTTGTAGGAGGAAAGATTGCTTTGCAAATGACGTTTGGCCCAAAACGAAACTGCGGGTCTACCGGTCGGTCAAAGTACAGAATAAAGGTGTGCTCAAGCTGATTTTCAGTAATTCTTTTGACCAGCTCCAGGGTGTAATTGCCAAAACCTTCTAGTTTTTGACCAAGTAAAGATCTGGTATTGATTCCGATGCGCATCTTAGAATTGCAGGATGTAATTGCTCGTTTTTTCGGCGCCGATTGTAGTGGCAGCACCATGACCGCAATAAACGGTGGTGTGCTCAGGAAATTGGAACAGGACCTCAAAAATGCTCTTCTTGAGTGTGGCTAAATCTCCTCCGGGTAAATCTACGCGACCAAAGCTTCCTTTAAAAAGTACATCTCCATTGATTACAAAACCGCTGTCGTGGTAAAAAACAACATGACCCGGCGCATGGCCTGGCGTATGGTAAACCTTAAACTTTAACGCACCAAATTCGAGTGTTTGTTGGTCTGTTAGGGCATGAGTGGGCGCTTCAATTTCTTTGTAATTTTCAAAGCCGTAAACGTGTGCGTAACTCTTAACGGACTCCCAAGTGAGTTGGTCGGCAGCGTGTAGATATGCTGGTGCTTTGAAGCGTTCTTGGCAAAATGAGGCACCTAAAATATGGTCAATATGGGCGTGGGTAAAGAGAATAGCCTTGATGTCTAGGCCGTTTTCATTGATATAACCAAAGAGTTGGACTTCTTCTGCTCGGGTGTAGCAACCCGGATCAAAAATAACGGCATCTTGCCCGTCTGAAACAACAAAGGTGTTTTCTTGAAAGCCATTAAAGGTGAATGCTTGTATCTGAACTGACATGCCTCAAAGTTACAGCAAATCTGCTTTAGCGCAGCAAATTGACGTGGCCAGTCAGGACTTCTTTTCTGTTTTGGTAATCTGTGTAGATGATTTTCCAGGTATAGGTGCCATCTTGGCAAGGGCGGAAATTGTAGCTGCCATCCCAGTAATCTTTGAGGTCTGTGAATTCATAAATGAGTTCGCCCCAGCGGTCGTAGATACTGACTTCAACTTCTAGGTAATTCCCTCCGATAACCCTGAAATACTGATTGAACATATCGCCGTCGGGCGTAAAGGTATTAGGTACATAAAAGAATGGGTCAAAGAATATGTTGACTTGGCTTTGGGCCGTGCAGCCATTTTGATCGGTAAAATAGACAGAATAAATGGCATTTTGATTGGGTGTCACGACCGTAGATTGGCAGGTAGGGCACGAGACTTCATCTGGCGGTGACCACAAAAAGGCGCCAGGGCCTGATGGATCTGCGGTGAGTTGAATGAGGTCTCCTTGCACGGCAAAAATATCTGAACCAGCACTCACAAAGGCTGGTTGAAACAAACTGACCTGCACATAAGCGGAGTCTTGACAACCTTGTGCGTCGGTTCCAACGACCATATAGGTTGTGTTGAAAGGAGGCAATACGCTGACTTGTGCGCCATTGGCACTAGAACCATTGGCGCTCGGGCTCCATTCGTAATAGAGCGCGCCACTTGCCCATAGATTGGCTGGTCGGCCTGGGCAAACGATGGTGTCATTACCTGCAGTAATATTGGCAGTTAGGATGGAGACCCAAACTGAGTCGGTTTCGGTTCCGCAACTGTTGGTGACGTCAACAAAGTAATATTGGCCTTGCAACGGGTTAATTTGCACCGTTTGATTATTGGCGCCTACGAGGTTATTGCTCGGATACCAAAAGTAGCTTGTGCCTCCTGCTGCCGTGAGGGGCATGCTCGTGCCGTAGCAAAGATTGACGCTGTCGATGAGTTGGGGCTGCGGCGGATTGTTAAAGACTGCAATACTGATGGAGTCTTGGGCTGTGCACCCAATTCCTGAGGTTACGGTAGCGGTGTAGGTGATGTTGTTTTGCGGCGTAGCAATGACGTTAGTGCCTGTGGTGGTATTTAGAAAATTACCTGGCGACCAATTGATGTTGCCACTTGCTGTTGCACTGATATTGACACTTTCGCCGATACAAATGGTGGTATCGTTGGGTAATGTTATAGTTGGGATACTGACGTCAAGGGTAAGGGTTAAGGTGTCTGATCCACAGGAGTCGGAAACGATCACAGAAAAAGTTGTGGTATTGAAAATGGTGGCCGTTGGGGTAGGGCTGCTTGGGTTATCTAGCACGTTTGCTGGAGACCAAGCATAGGTGCTGCCGCCAAAGGCTTCTAATTGATAGGAATCGCCTGCACAGATACTTGCTGTGGGTTGAATGGCTCCGGCAGTGAAGGAGCCGATATTCACCGTTACCGTTACGGAATCTGGGGTAAAACAACCTGTAGAATCATATGCAACTAGCAAAACGTCATAAACGCCTGGAGTGAGGTAGGCATGAATGGGCTCATAGGCATTGGAGGTGTTTCCGTCGCCGAAATCCCAGAAAAATGAGTTGGCATTTTGCGAGTTGTTGTCAAAGAAGACGCTCTGCGGAATACAAATCAGTGGTGCAGGTTGTGCGGCAATTGCCTCAATGGTGCTTAACTCAAATTTGAAGCAAGCTAAGTTGCAATTGTTACTCTGATTGGTTGGCGACCAAGAACCTGGTGTGCTGGTAAAACCAAAATCATTGCCACCGCAAGCACCACACACAGCATGGTAGATACGGCCTTGGTTGTCAAAGCGGGAGGTTCCGCCATCGACGTGATTCGAGCTGCTGTTGATGCTCCCCATAAAGGTGGCGTATTTGAGTGCACTTGCGTTTTGATCGAGCACTGCAATATAGAAATTGGAGCCATTCGTATTGAGTTGATAGGCATCTAGCGTAACAGGGAAGTTATTGGTGGTTGAAAACGAGGCTTGCCCATAAAGTTGATTGAGTTGACCACCCCAGCCGGCTAAGTAGATGTCGTAACAGTCAGAAATAAGAAAGGCAGTAGGCGAGAGCTCGACGTGCCCGGTGGCGGCGCCGATCATGGTGGTCCAGTTGGTGACCGATAAATCTTGGGCGTATTTGCGCAAAAACTGCCCTGAGTTAGCGTTGCCGTAGCAGCCAGGTGTAATGGCCCAAGATGATTCAGACTGACCATAAACATAAACGGCGTTGTCTACGTCTGTGCGTACAAAATAGGTTTGGTCGTATTCGGATTGCCCCATGTAAGTACCCGATTGTAGCGCGCCACTTGCCGCATTGATGCGCAGGGCATAACCATCGGCGCTACCTCCATTAAAGGTGAGGTCGTGGCCGCCGGTGATGGCGAGTGAACTAGA
>JAIPCC010000028.1 GCA_021738405.1 Crocinitomicaceae bacterium
GCTATATAAACTGAAATTA
Source organism: Crocinitomicaceae bacterium (assembly GCA_021738405.1). Classification (GTDB taxonomy): domain Bacteria; phylum Bacteroidota; class Bacteroidia; order Flavobacteriales_D; family Crocinitomicaceae; genus UBA952. Next base: position 20 of record JAIPCC010000028.1, read on the forward strand.
CTTCAGCTGTTGTCCGTCTTTGTTGTACCAGCCTTGGTTATCTTTGATTTCTACTGGCACGTTGGATTGATCGCTCAAGCGCTTTTGGGTGCGCATCCAGAAATAAAAGCCAAAAAAGCCAAGAAGAATAAGTGCTGTATTAAAGTAGTTCTGTACAAATTCAAAAAAGCCAAAAGACCATTGAAATGCATCACCAATTTTGTATACGAAGTCTGTCCAAGTCATGTGTAGTTCTTTTATAGGGCAAATGTACTACAAATTTTAATAAATCAAATGCTGACTTAAATTTCTCCCATCAAAGTAAGCGTTTCTTTTGCGGCGGCCTGCTCAGCTTCTTTCTTAGAAAAACCCTTGCCTTTTCCGTAGCTTGAACGATTGATTTGCACACTCATTTCATAAACAGCTTTGCCCTCAGTGAATTGCTCAGACAATAGCACAAATTCAAGGTTTAGTTTTTTGCGCTGGCACCAAATAAAAAGTGCCGATTTAAAGTCGAGTTCTTCTTCTAGTACCTTATTGAGATTGAGGTGCTTTCTAAATACCGTGTTTTTAAGTACGTTTTGCGTATTCACAAACCCGCCATCTAGGTAAATGGCCCCGATAAGTGCTTCAAAAGCATTCCCCTCTAGACCTGCTAAATTGATGCTCCTGCCCTGACTATAGATGAGGTGGTTGCGAATACCCATGCGTTCGCCAATGGCAGCTAAAGACTTTCGGTTGACTATTTTTGATTTGATTTTGGTGAGCTGACCTTCGTCGAGGTCTGGGTACTTTTCATAAACAAATGATGCGACCACTGCGTCTAGAATGGAATCACCTAAAAACTCCAACCTTTCATTGGCAGCCAATAGGTGCTGGTCCGAAAGAGAACTTTTGTGCGTGAGCGCTTGAATGAAAAATGATACATCTTGGGGTTTATAGCCAAATTGAGCCAGCACAAAACGAATGACATCGAGCTCTTCGTTTGTTTTCTTCTTCTTAAAAAGAGGAATTTTGAGCAATTTATGCTTTAAATTTCTTGACAATGATGGAGGTGTTGTGACCCCCAAAACCAAAGGTATTGGACAATGCAATGTTTACAGTGCGCGCCTGTGGCTTATGAAAAGTAAAGTTGAGCTTTGGATCTAGTTCTGGATCGTCGGTAAAGTGATTGATGGTTGGTGGAACCATATCGTTTTGAACCGCAAGAACGCAAGCCACAGCCTCGATGGCACCGGCTGCACCTAGAAGGTGGCCAGTCATGGATTTGGTTGAACTGATGTTCAAGTTGTAGGCATGTTCGCCAAAAACGTGCTGAATAGCTTTTACTTCGGCGATATCGCCAAGTGGTGTAGAAGTACCGTGCACATTGACGTAGTCAATCTGTGTAGGGTCGATTTCAGCGTCTTCGAGAGCTGCAAGCATGGTGTTGCGGGCGCCAAGACCTTCTGGGTGTGGTGCGGTCATGTGATAGGCGTCTCCTGACATGCCACCACCGATTACCTCAGCGTAAATTTTTGCACCGCGTTTGATAGCGTGCTCGTATTCTTCGAGGATAAGACAAGCAGAACCTTCTCCAAGAACGAAACCATCGCGATCGAGGTCGAACGGACGAGATGCAGTCTCCGGAGAGTCGTTGCGGGTGGAAAGCGCTTTAAGTGCGTTGAAACCACCCATTCCCATTTCGTTGACGCCAGCTTCAGAACCACCAGTAACGATGGCGTCGGCTTTGCCTAAACGAATGAGGTTGAATGCGTCGATAATTGCGTTGGTTGCGGAAGCACAAGCTGATACACAAACGTAGTTAGGACCACGCAAGCCATATTTGATAGAAATATGACCAGCTGCGATATCTGCAATCATTTTTGGAATAAAGAAAGGATTGAAACGAGGAGTGCCGTCACCAGCAAAATATTCCCTAGCTTCTTCCTGGAAAGTTTTAAGGCCTCCAACACCTGAGCCCCAAATGACACCGATGCGGTCTAGGTTGGGGTTGGACTCAAGCAGAGCAGAGTCTGCCATAGCTTCCGTAGAGGTAACTATGGCATACTGCGAAAATTGATCTAGCTTGCGTCCTTCCTTTTTGTCCATGTGGTCTTCCACATTGAAGTCTTTCAATTCACAGGCGAACTGTGTTTTGAAAAGAGCAGCATCAAATTGTTTGATGGGTGCGGCACCACTTTTGCCCGCCATTAAGCCATCCCAGTATTCTTGTACTGTGTTGCCTATTGGCGTAAGTGCACCGAGACCTGTTACAACAACTCTTTTTAATTGCATACCCGTAAACTAAAAGGAATAGTGGGAATTATTAAACGTTCGCTTCGATGTAAGCAATAGCGTCACCAACTGTTTGGATACCTTCTGCTTTATCGTCTGGAATAGAAATGTTGAATTGTTTCTCGAATTCCATGATTAACTCAACTGTGTCAAGTGAATCGGCACCCAAGTCATTGGTGAAGCTCGCTTCGTTAGTTACTTCACTTTCTTCAACATTCAGTTTATCAACGATGATCGCGATAACTTTAGCTTTGATATCAGACATTTTTTAAAATTTAAAGGTTTCAGCTTGCAAAGAAAAAAACTATCGACCAATAAACAAAACTTATCCCGATTTAATTTATCAACACTTCGCGCCTCAAAGCCAAGGAATCCTAGACTATGCTTAACTTTGTAGCCGAAATGCGAGAACAATTAATTCTATTTATTTCCGGAGCAGGCAGCAACGCGCGTCAAATTATCAACTATTTCAATGATAATGAACGAGTTAATATAGTTGGGGTGCTCTCCAGCAAACCCAATCCCGAGATGGAAACATTTTGTGAAGGCCACCGGCTTCCTTTCTATAATTTACACGGAAAAGATTTTTCAGACTACCTTCAGCTTTGCCAACAACTAGGTGCAAACTGGGTTGTTTTAGCTGGTTTCCTCAAAAAAATACCACAAGAGTTCATTGCGGCTTTTCCGGATAAGATCATCAACATTCACCCCTCTTTGCTTCCTAACTACGGCGGCTCTGGCATGTATGGGCAAAATGTACATCGGGCGGTTAGTGCAGCAACCGAAGCATTCAGCGGCATTAGTATTCATTTGGTAAATGAAGAATTTGACAAAGGAAAGCTCCTTTTTCAGCACGCGGTGCTCTTGCCAAAAAATGCAAGCGCTCAGCAGGTTGAGCAAGAAGTCAGGTCTTTAGAACAGGCGTTTTTTGCAAAAGACCTCGAAACCTATGTTTCGCACTTTATAAAATAGCCTGCTCCAAAAATTGCGCAAAACGCAAACAATCTTCGTATGAATTATAAAGTGGCGCCGGCGCAATGCGGATCACGTTGGGCTCTCTCCAATCTGCAATAACCCCTAAATCTGTTAGGCGGTCGAAAAGCTGACGGCCTTGCCCTTTGGCCAAAATAGAAAGTTGTGCGCCTCGAGCGCGTGGATCTTTAGGCGTAATGATTTCAAATGAGCAGCGTTCCTTATTTCTTTCGGAAACATCTTCAATTAGGTAAGCAAGATAAGCCGTGAGTTGATCGCGCTTCTGACCAATGCGGTCCATGCCCGCTTCTTCAAAAATTTCTAACGAAGCTAAATGCGCAGCCATGCCCAATACTGGTGCATTACTCAATTGCCAACCTTCAGCGCCCTCAATAGGGTCAAAACCAGGTTCCATCTGAAAACGCACTGCTTTGTTGTGGCCCCACCACCCGGCAAAACGCGGTAAAGATTTATTGTGCGCGTGTCTTTCATGCACAAAGAGGCCCGAAACACCTCCCGGAGATGAATTCAAGTATTTATAACCGCACCATGCAGCAAAATCGACATTCCAATCGTGGAGGGCTAAATTGACGTTTCCGGCAGCATGGGCGAGGTCAAAACCAACCACTGCACCAACTGAATGGCCCGCTGCCGTAATTTTTTGTAGATCAAAATACTGACCCGTATAATAATTGACGCCTCCAATCATGACCAACGCAAGTTCGTCTCCAAGTTCAGCAATACGCTGCAGGATGTCTTCTTCTCTAAGAAGATGCTCGCCGGGTCTTGGGCCCACTTCTACGAGCGTATCGGCAGGTAAGCCATGAAATGCAACTTGTGAGGCCAAGGCATATTGATCGCTCGGAAAAGCCTTTTCTTCACAGAGAATTTTGACGCGCTTTCCTTCTGGTCTGTAAAACGACACCATTAAAAGGTGCAAGTTAGTGGTGAGCGAGTGGGTAACAACAACTTCTATTGGAAGCGCACCTACAATTTTAGCGGCCAGCTGCGTTAAGTTTTCATGGTAAGAAAACCACGGTCTTTTGGCTAAAAAGTGGCCTTCAACCCCAAATTTTGCCCAAGCCTCTAATTCTTCCTGCACATAGCCAGCAGCTGCGATGGGTTGTAAGCCAAGTGAATTACCGGTAAAATATACGGGGTTTGGATTGTGAAAAGTCGGGAAATAAAAGCGCGTTCTGAAAGTTGCTAACGGGTCTTTTTGATCTAATTCTTGGGCGAATTTTAGGGTGTTTTCAAATTTCATATGCGCGGCTTTATTCGTAACTTTATGGCCACAAATATACATAAGAATGAAGACTCCCTCTCCTATCGACCGCAGCCGTTCGGCAGAATTATTCGAAGCAGCCAAAGGATATTTTCCTGGTGGCGTCAATTCTCCGGTGCGCGCTTTTAAGTCTGTAGGTGGTACGCCGCTTTTTATCGCTAAAGGCGATGGCGCGCAAATTTGGGACGAAGACGGCAACCAATTCACCGATTTTTGCTGCAGTTGGGGGCCACTAATTCACGGTCACAACCATCCTTATGTCTTTGAAAAAATTGTAGCTGCACTTCAAAATGGGGCCAGTTTCGGTGCGCCTACCCGCAAAGAAAGCGAACTAGCGGCATTTATGCTCGAGCGCTTGCCCTTTATCGATAAAATTCGCTTCACCAGCTCCGGAACGGAGGCCGTCATGAGCGCGTTGCGTTTGGCGCGTGGGGCTTCGGGCAAAAACAAAATCTTGAAATTTGAAGGCTGCTACCATGGCCACGTAGATGCGTTGTTGGTGCAGGCCGGAAGTGGGTTGGTCACCTTTGGCACCTCATCTAGTGCCGGTGTGCCCGAAGCATTTGCCAACGAAACACTCGTTTTGCCACTCAACGATGCCCAAGCCCTTACCGCTTGCTTTGAAGCGCAGCACCACGACCTCGCTGCGGTCATTATTGAGCCTATTCCGGCCAACAACGGCTTGTTGCTCCAAGACCTCACGTTTTTAAATCTTTTACGCTCCCTCTGTACAAAATATGGCGTGTTGCTCATTTTTGATGAAGTAATTTCCGGATTCAGGGTAGCGTTTGGCGGCGCAGCAGAACTTTACGGCATAACACCCGATATGGTCACCTACGGTAAAATTATCGGTGGCGGCTTGCCTGTAGGAGCCTACGGCGCTCGAAAAGAAATCATGTCGTATGTGTCGCCCGAAGGGCCGGTTTATCAAGCCGGAACACTTTCTGGCAATCCAGTTGCAATGGCTGCGGGCCTTGCCCAACTCGAATTGTGTGCGGCAGAAGGCTTTTATACTCAGCAAGCAAAACGCACCCAAACCTTTGTAGACAACATCAATACTTTTGCCTTAGCACAGGGCTACCCAATGGAACTCGTTTGTGTAGGTTCTATTTTCTGGTTCTCTTTCAACGGCAAAAAACGCATTACAGCAGCAAATCAAATTGCCAGCGACATGTCCGCATTTAATTTCATGCACCATTATCTTTTGAATGTAGGTGTGTATTTTGGACCGAGTGGATATGAAGTAGGGTTTGTGTCATCGGCACATACCGATGCGCAACTCGACCACGCTGCAACACAAATCAAAGCGGCACTTGCGGCTTTCTATCAAAAGTAATCCCTAGCTTTAGCTCGTGAATTTAGTAACTGGTGCCACCGGACTTCTCGGAAGTCACGTCTTAATTGAGCTTGCGAAGCGCGATAAACCCATCCGTGCGGCATATCGTAGCGATACTAAAAAAGCGGCTGTAGAACAACTTTTCCATTTTTATTTGAAAGAAAATGCCAGTAAAAAATGGCAACAAATTGAATGGGTTCGCGCAGATTTACGCGATATCGATGAGCTCAAGGCTATAGTTCAGGGCAGCACAACTATTTATCATTGTGCGGCGCTGGTCTCCTTTTTCAAAGCAGACTTTGAGGTCTGTATTCAACAAAACCGTTACGTCACGGCCAATTTGGTCGATTTAGCTATCCAATACGGCGTTCAACACTTTTGTCATGTGAGTTCTACGGCCGCAATTGGCGGCAAAGAGGCACTGGTTAGTGAAAAAAGCAAATGGCAAGAGGGGGCACAGCACAGCGGTTACGGTATTTCAAAATTAATGGCCGAAAAGGAAGTTTGGCGCGGCATTGAAGAAGGCCTAACGGCAGTCATCGTGAATCCATGTGTCATTCTAGGGCCAGCCGCGCCCGGTAGCCCTTCTTTGCAAATGCTCGACACCGCCAAAAAAGGCTTGAAATTTTATACAAGTGGCGCCAACGCTGTTGTAGACGCCCGCGATGTAGCCTGGACCATGGTCGAATTAGTCGCTAAAGGTGTGGTGCGCGAACGGTTTTTGGTCGTTGGCCCCCAGCAAACTTTTCGAGAATTGTTTAGTGTTTTTGCCCGTAGCCTAGGGAAAACCCCTCCAACGATCAAAGCGCCCAAAACGCTTACTTTGTTTTTTGCAGCCTTTCATGAACTATGGTGTCATTTAAGTGGCAAAAGAGATGGCCTCACCATTGAAACCGCCCGTTCGTCAAACGAAGTATTGCGCTACGACCGCAACAAAATCGAAAAAGAATTGTCTTTTAAATACACGCCGCTGCAAGACATCATCAGGAACATGATCGCCGGGCAGGCATTTATTGAAAAAAACACAACAACTTGAGTCGGAAGCTGATCATTTTCATTGGGATTTTCTATCTCGTTGGTCTTGTAGGCATGTCTATTGGCCCTTATAAGTCCTTTTTTGTGGGGCTCTCCTTTTTTCACTTGCTGCTTTCTTTTGGTGTGCTGATCCTTGGTAGAAAAAAATATGGATCCCATTTTTGGCTCTTTTTAGGTTTGGCGTTTATCACAGGAATGACCGTCGAATGGATTGGCGTACACACTGGTTTTCTTTTTGGCGACTATTATTACGGTAGTGTTTTAGGGCCAAAATTAGCAGGGGTGCCCCTGATCATTGGCATCAATTGGGCCATGCTCAGTGTGGTCAGTGCTGCGCTGCTCTCTTCACTGAAACTTGCGTTTTGGCTAGAAGTAATTTTAGCCGCAATCCTGATGGTTTTTCTTGATTTTTTGATGGAACCCGTAGCCGTCAAGCTCGGTTTTTGGTACTGGAAAGGCGGCGTCATTCCTAACTTTAACTATGTTTGTTGGTTCTTGATTGCGGTGCTGCTTCAATTTGTTTATCGCAAATGGCGCCTCAACGAGACAAACAATGTGGCGGTGGCGCTGTTTATTTACATGACCATCTTTTTTACTTTTTTAAATTTTCGCTTATGATGTGGTGGGGTCCGGTTGTTACACTCGCAACTTTCTTCGGGATGGAATTTATGGCGTGGGCAACGCACAAATTCGTCATGCATGGCATCATGTGGTATTTCCACAAAGACCACCATCAGGTAGAACCCGGTTTTTTTGAGAAAAACGACGTCTTCTTTCTCATTTACGCCATCCCTTCTTGGCTCTGTATTATGCTCGGTCTCATGAATCAAATGTACTTCCCTGTCTGGATTGGCTTTGGCATAGCCGCTTATGGTTTGGCCTATTTTCTGATCCACGACGTCTATATCCACCGCCGCTTCAAATGGCTGCGCGACATCGAGCACCCTTACTTTTATGCCATCCGCAGAGCACACAAAATGCATCACAAACATTTAGGTAAAGAACACGGTGAGTGCTTCGGTATGCTCTTAGTTCCTTTTCGCTTTTACATCGATAGCCGCAAGCAATTCAAAAAACAACAAAACGCATGAGTCTTTACGGCTGGGTCATATTACTGTCTTTTGCAGGTCCTTTTGCGCTCAGCTTTGATCAGAAGGTTGCTTTCTATAAAGAATGGCGCTTTGTTTTTCTTGCCGCGCTTACCGTTGCAGTTCCATTTTTGATTTGGGATGAACTTTTTACCCAATGGGGCGTCTGGGGCTTCAATCCTGACTACCTCATGAAGGTTTATCTTGGCCATTTGCCGCTCGAAGAAGTTTTGTTTTTTGTGGTCATTCCCTACAATTTCATTTTCATATTAAAAGTGATTCAAGCCTACTTTCCGAACCGGAACCAACGCTCCTATTCGGCATGGTTTGCTATGGTATTCCTATTCACCGCTGCCATTTGGTTGCTCCTGTACAGCACCAATTATTATACGTCACTCGCCTGCTTTTTAAGTTTAGTACTCACCATACTGCTGGGCAAAAAGGCCTGGTACCAAGATTTCATGTGGGCTTATTTGCTCTGCCTGATTCCGTTTTTTATCGTGAATGGCATCCTGACTGGCGCTACAACCCCTGAGCCAATTGTCTGGTACAGTGAAGCTCACATCATTGGCTGGCGTATGATCAGTATTCCTTTTGAAGACCTTTACTACAACTACGCATTGCTCTTGCCACTGACTTGGATCTATTTTTCTTTAAAAAATCGCAAGGAAAATGCGATTAGTGTTTTGAAAAATTAAAAAAATAATTAACTTTGTCGCCCCTAGTGAAGCAAAGGCTTAACAATTATGGGAGTTTCAAGCGAGAATAGCTCAGTTGGTAGAGCACGACCTTGCCAAGGTCGGGGTCGCGGGTTCGAATCCCGTTTCTCGCTCTTTTGAGCTCGAGTGGTGGAATCGGTAGACACGCCGGACTTAAAATCCTGTGGGCATTTGCCCGTGCGGGTTCAAGTCCCGCCTCGAGTACATTATTGTGAAATTAACCCTTGATTCTTAACGGATTGAGGGTTTTTTGTTTTAAATGGATTTACATTTTTTCGGGATGTAGCTCAGTTGGTAGAGTACTCGTCTGGGGGGCGAGAAGTCGCAGGTTCAAGTCCTGTCATCCCGACTTACAACCTCATCGATAGATGGGGTTTTTTATTTTCTATTTTTACAGCATGCCAAAACCTTACGACAAAGCAACATACAACCCCGTTCGCCCCCTTACCCTGAAAGGTAAATTTTTGGTGGGCTTGCTGCGCTTGTTATACAAGATTCGCAAAATTTTAGGCGGTAAGGATTGGTTGCATCCGATGAAAGGGCACCACGAGGATCCGCGCAAGATGAACTTTGGGCAGCAACTTTATTTTGGCTACAAATATTACTACCGCGCCATTTTTAAAGGAGATCTAGGCGCAGGGCTCGAACAACACTTTCAAAGTCAAGGCGCAAAGTTTGAAAATAAAGACACTTCGAATAGCAGCCAAAGAATTACGCTCAGCGCTGGCGGCGACCTCATGCCCTACTTCTGCATTACTTCGGAGCAGTGTAAAGATTTGTGGGCAGAAAGCGGCGACTTTTTTTTCGATGCCGACCTAGTTGTCGGTAATTTAGAAACGCCATTGAACCCGAAAAAACCGGCATCGCTTGTGCCCGAGGTCATGCTGAGCAATATGTACTTCAATGCCGACCAAGATATGTTTAGTGTATTTTCGGGTCTTGGTAAGTACAAAGGTTTTGATGTCTTGGCGACAGCCAACAACCATTCTTTGGATCAGGGTGAAGATGGGGTGGTGCAAACGCTTGAGTTTTTGGATCAAAAAGGGATTCAACATGTGGGTACTGCTCGATCGGAAAACGAGCGCGATGCCTTTCCAATTGTCGAAAAGAACGGGATCAAAATCGCCTTTTTATCCTATACTTTTTCACTGAACGCCTTGGTTTGTCCGGAAGAGAAAGCATACCTGGCCAATCACCTGAATTTAAACGAAACCAACCCCGACTTATCTTTGATCGTGCACCAAGCCCAATTAGCTCGACAAAAAGGTGCGGAATTCTTGGTGGCATTTTTGCACATGGGTTGTGCGTATCAGCCGTATCCGTCGCAGACTATTGTAGACAACATGCATCAAATTTGTAGGCAAACAGGCATAGATTTGGTGCTCGGTGGGCATCCGCACAATGCACAACCGATTGAATTTCTGGACATAAAGGATCCGTTCAGTGCGCTACAAAAACAAAGCACAATTATTTATTCGCAGGGCGACTTCGTGGCTTATGATATCCACAAATGGTGTAAGTTGCCATTGTTGCTGAAATTCGACATCGCAAGAATCAATGAGGAAGTTGTGATTTCAGCCATCCGCGCCAAGCTTTTTTACAATTATGCGCAGCTCAAAAATGGAAAAGTAGAGTCATTGAGATTACTGGATTATACGCGTCTGAGAGAAAATTCAAACATTTTGGCAACTGATCAGCCTGCCCAACGCGAATTTGAAGACTTGAGCTACTTTGCAGAGGAATTTTTATTGAAGGGTAATTTGGAGCACTTTTTAGTAAAAGAAGAGCGCGATGGCAAAGGCAATGAACAAGACACCAATCAGCCTGTTCACGAGTTGTAAAAACCGATCCGTGATGTACGGTTTTAAAAAGGCGGCACTCCAAGAAATCAGGCACTCCATCAAGAAAATAGCACTCAAGGCACCCGTAAAATAAATGGTGGCTTGGGCCACTTCATACTTAGCCACGGTTTTGAGTTGGGTCGTAATTGCCAACCAACCGATATAATTTCCGGGATTCAGGATGTTGAGCAAAAAGCCCATTGAAATGAACTTCAAAAGTTGTTTCTTCTCAGTTCGCGGATAAGCTGCTTTGTCTTTCTTGAGCAAATTCGACAAGCCGTAAAATAATAAAAACAGAGCCCCACAAATACGTACGATCAGGTCGGTAGTGCCTCCCGGCGGAATCAGCTCAGCGTTGAACCAACAGAAGGTGATCAGAATCAGGTCGGAGGCAATCACGCCCAAAGCGATGAAAATACCCGTGCGAAAGCCGTAGTCAATGCTATTTTGCACCAAAGCAAAGAAGACCGTTCCGAGCATGACGCTCATGACCATCCCTGTTAAAAAACCATAAATCAGTATTTCTGACATGCTTGTTGCTTTTCGATTTGCGCCATAAAGCTATCTAATTATTTTCTGTTCTGCCATAAAATACCAACTTAATGGTATTTCCGATTGGTGACACTAGCTGTACTTTTGCCCCGTTATTTATATTTAATCTAAATAAAATGAAGTGCCTCTCCCTCCTTACGCTCCTGCTTCCTTTCCTCTTATTTGCACAGCAACCCAAGACCTCAGACTCACTCCGCACCATAGAAACACAAGGCGTATCCATTATTGGCGTTCAAACTAAATTCATTAGCGGCTCTAGTGCCCGCATGACAAATGCCGAATTACAAAAGATGAATCAGGCAGATATCAATAAGGTCTTGCGCAGTATGCCTGGCATTCAAGTGCGCGACGAAGAAGGTTTCGGCTTGCGGCCAAATATTGGCTTGCGCGGCACACCCGTGAACCGCAGCGCTAAAATTACCGTCATGGAAGATGGTATTTTAATGGCGCCAGCAGCTTATGCAGATCCGGCGGCTTATTACTTCCCGACTTTTGCCCGCATGAGTGGCGTTGAAATACTCAAAGGAAGCAGTCAAATTAAATACGGGCCTTATACCATTGGCGGGGCCATCAATTTACTTTCGACACCTATTCCGACTGCGTTTAAAGCCTTTGCCCAAGCGAGCTATGGTAGTTTTGGCGTCAACCAACAGCGCCTTTGGGTGGGCGATACCAAAGGGCAATTCAGTTATTTGTTTGAAGTGAATCGCTTGGCGGCAACTGGTTTCAAGGAGTTAGATGGTGGCGGGAACACCGGCTTTGACCGCAGAGATTACCTCGGAAAAGCGCGGTGGCAAAGCAAAAAAACAGCTGCAATCCAGCAAAGTATACAATTCAAAGTGCTGCATACCGAAGAACAAGCCAATGAAACCTATTTAGGGCTCAATTACGAAGATTATCAGGCGAATCCACTTAGACGCTATGCCGGCACGCAAAATGACAAACTCCAACTGACACACAACCATTTCATCGTGCAACACAGCATTGCGCCTATTCAAAACCTGCAAATCAGCACCAGTGCATGCCTTACCCAAACCTTCAGAGACTGGGGAAGGGCAAATAGCTTTGGTGGCCAAGGCATCAATGGCATTCTAGCGGACAATACAAGCAACAACGCAGGTTATCAACTCATGACTGGGCAAGCGAATGGAGAGGTCATTTTCCGAAGCGCGGCTCGCAGCTATTTATCCAAAGGAGTGCAAACTACTGCGTGCTATCAAATCGAACGCGGGGCGCTGCACCACCAAGCCGAACTCGGCCTGCGCTTACACCAAGACCAAGCCAACCGTTACGGCACGCAAAGCAAATACCAAATGACCAACGGACTAATGGTGCTCAGTGATGGCGGCGAGCAGGGCAATCAAGAAAATCAAATTCGGGAGGCCATGAGTTTGGCGGCCTTTTTCAACTACCAAATGGAATACAAAAAATTTAGCCTCAGCGCGGGGCTTAGACAAGAGACCATCTCACTCCATTTTTTCAATTACGGCACAGCCGATTATGCGCGAACAGGGAGCAATTTAGCCAGCGCCACCAACCAACTCCAGATCTGGCTTCCTGGCGCAAGCCTCTCCTACGAAATGAATGCAAACAACACCTTCTTTTTGGGTGCACACAAAGGCTTCTCGCCTCCGGGTATGCCCAGCACCGGTTCCACCGCGCAAGCTCAGTCTGAAGTAGCCATGAACTACGAATTGGGCTATCGCTTGAGCAAGCACCGCCAAAGCCAAATTCAAGCCGTGGTTTTTCGCAGCGACTACTCCAACCTTTTGGGCTCCGACAACATTTCAGGTGGAGGCATAGGAACAGGTGAGCTTTTCAATGCAGGGAAAGCCCTTGTGCAAGGCTTAGAATTGAGTGCTTTTTATCTTGTTGCGCTCAAGAAGATCAAAAACCTAGCGCTTCCTTTGCAAATGAGCTATACCTATACCCACGCTACTTTTTCAGAGACTTTTATCAATGGTGGTGGCGACTGGGGCGGCGGACAAATCTCCAGCGGCGACTACATTCCCTTCATTACACCGCACTTATTAAGTGGAAGTGTTGGGCTCGAACACAAAAAATGGAGCGCATTGCTCAGTGCTAATTATGTTGGTAGCACCCGTACAAGCCCCGGGCAAAATGAATTGGTCTTTGCAACATCGAATCAAAATTATGCGCTCGTCAACTGCATTGAGGCCTTTACCATCATTGATTTTTCTTTCAACTTTCACATCAATAGTCAGTGGAGCGCCTACACCACCGTGCAGAACCTTGCCAACAACATGGCAATTGTTGCCAATTTACCCCAAGGTTACCGTTCTGCTTTACCGCGCGCTTTGCTACTTGGCTTCAAATTAAAGCTCTAAAAAGTCAGCTTTTGGCAGACTTCTCTTGCGCGTTGAAGTGAATTAGGGTCATTTAGACAATAATTATTAACTTCACGCCTCAATTTTTTGTACATTTAGTCGCATGTGGAGTAAAGTAGCCAGTTTTATATTAAGGAATCGCTTGTTCGTACTGGCCATTATCGGTATCATCACCGTGTTTTTTGGTTATTACGCAGTAACCTCACTCAAGGTAGACAACCGCTTTGGCAACACCCTTCCTAAAGACGATCCTATCCAAATGGACTACGAAAAGTTCAAATTGCAATTTGGAGAAGATGGTTCTACATTAGTAATTGCCGTTCAGACCGACTCCCTTTACACCGAAGAAAACTTCAAAAAATGGCGTGAGCTCGGGTACAAAATTCTTAAAATAAAAGGCGTAGACAACGTTGTTTCCGAAGCCACCCTTTTTGGTATCACCAACAACATCAAGAAAAATGAATTTGAAATTCACCGCATTTTTTCTGATACCACCTTTAGAGATAAATCCATAGCCGACGTCCGTCAAGAAATCCGCAAAAACCCAATTTATAGAGGCTTGCTCTACAACGACACCAGCAATGTGTCTTTGTTAATGATTGGCATCGACGAGAAAGTGCTATCCAACCCGAAAAAAGCGGGTGTTGTACTCAAGATTGAAGCACTCGCCGACCAATACGAAAAACAATTTGGCAAGGTCTACTTTGCAGGTTTACCGCACATCCGTGTAGTAGTTGGCCGCCGCATTGTTTCCGAAATGTATATTTTCTTGGGGCTCTCTATTTTAGCGTCTTCGCTGCTCCTCTATATCTTTTTTAGATCGCTTTATGTTGTTTTCCTCTGCAATATTGTCGTTGCCATTTCAGTGATCTGGGCCTTGGGTAGTATTGCCTTTATGGGTTATCAGCTCTCTATTATCATGGCGCTTGTACCGCCGCTCCTGATTGTCATTGGCGTGCCCAACTGCGTGTTCTTGATCACGCGGTACCATCAAGAATATGTGCGGCTCGACAACAAAATGCGCTCGCTATTTGTCATGATCAAACGCATTGGTTCGGTTACCTTTTTAACCAACCTCACTACGGCTGTCGGTTTCGTCACCTTTACGAGCTCCGATAAACTTGCTCAGTTTGGTATCGTTTCGAGCTGGAATATCATGGTGGTTTTTATGCTCTCGCTGGCCATTATTCCTATTTTTGCCTCCTTTGCCAAGCCTCCAAAACCGCGCCACCTCAAACACCTCAGCCGTGTTTATTCGCAAGGATTTATCGAATTCATTGTGAAGCTTGTCACCAAATACCGCCCCTGGATTTACGTCACCTCTGTGCTGCTCGTTATTTTCAGTATCTACGGTATGACCAAAATTATTTCGACCGGAAACATCACCAGCGATTTACCCTCCGACGATCCTATTTTACTCGACCTCAAATTTGTTGAACGCAATTTTGGTGGCTCTATTCCTTTTGAAATTACCGTCGACTATAAAGAAAAGGGTAGGCTTTTCAATACCGAGACCATGCGCAAAGTGGAAGAAATACAAAGCGTATTTGCCAAAGACACGCTCTTCTCAAAAAGCATCTCTTATGTAGACCTAATCAAGTCGATCAACATGGCTTACCACGGCGGCGACCCCAACAAATACACGCTCATCTCGAGCCGCGACAAACTCCGCCTCAAAAAATACATCGATAAACTCGACATGAGTAGCCTCAATGGTGGTTCTATATCACTCAAAAACTTAGTAGACACCAGTAAAACCACACTGCGCATCCGTATGCAGATGAAAGACCTCAGTGTAGATAAGGTTGGGCCGGCGCTCGATGCACTCAAAATCAAAACCAACGCCATTCTCAATCCAGACCAACAAACCCTTGATCGTCTATATACCAAAATTGCAAAAGGGAACACCGCCGCCCTGGACAGCATCATCTACGAACATACCGACGTCTTCAATAGCCTCACGGCGCTTGTTTCTAATGGCAACGACCAAAAACAAATGGCGTTTGACATGGATCCAGAAAAAATCAAGTCTTATGCAGGCACGCCTCAATTCAATAAAAAACTCAAAAAAGCGATCGCTGCAGAACAATACGATTTGATATTTACCGGGATCAAAGTTGTTCAGACAGAAGGCACCAAATACCTCTTTATAAACTTACTGCAAAGTCTCATTTTTGCGATCATCTCAATTGCGATCATGATGGCGTTCTTGTTCCGCTCGATGCGCATCATTATGGTATCCATGATTCCGAATATTATTCCTTTGCTCTTTACGGCTGGTATCATGGGTTATTTTCAGATTCCGCTCAAGCCCTCTACCATTCTCGTATTTGGTATTGCACTAGGCATTACCGTAGACAACGCCATTCTCTTCCTTGGAAAGTACCGAAATGAGCTCAAACAACATGGTTGGGATGTCCGCTTTGCGATTCTGCATTCTTTGCGCGAAACCGGTTTAGGCATCTTCTATACGTCTGTGATTTTATTCTTCGGCTTCTTGATGTTTGTGTTCTCGCAGTTCGGAGGTACTAAGGCACTGGGGCTACTGGTATCGATTACCATTATGGTCGGTATGGCCACTAATTTGATCATCTTGCCAGCACTGCTATTAACACTCGAACGCAAATTCAGCATGCGCTCTTTCCAAGAACCTTTCTTCGATATCTACAACGAAGAAACAGACTACGACATGGATAAACTCGAAATCGAGTTTGCAGAAGAAGAAGATAAAAAGTAAAACTTAAGCGTCAGTAAGCTTCTTGACCATCGTGAGGATAGTCGCCAAGGCAACGGTTTCACCGGTTTCGTCATAGACATCTACCAAAAACTTCACGATACCCTTTGCGATATCTTCTTCAGAGCGCTTCTCTTGGTCTATCTTCTCTTTCACTGTAAAGCGCACACCAATTGTAGCGCCCGGATAAACAGGCTTGGTAAAACGCGCCTCTTCAATTCCGTAGTTCAATAATACTGGGCCTTTCTTGGGGTCTACGAACAAACCTGCAGCCTTAGACAAGATAAAATAACCGTGCGCAACGCGGCGCTCGAAAATGGTTCCTTCCAATGAAGTAGCGTCCATGTGGGCATAGAAGTTGTCGCCGGAAACATTCGCAAAATTGACGATGTCGGCATCGGTTACCGTATGCTTATGGGTAAATACGGTTTCACCAACGACTAACTCTTCAAAGTGCTTTCTAAACACATGCGGTTGCGCTTCTGGCATGGCTGCACCCACCTGAAACTGCTGGGTAATAGCCGTAATGGTGCTTGGGTGACCTTGGATAGCGGTGCGTTGTAAATAATGCAGTACGCCGCGTTTTCCGCCCATTTCTTCGCCGCCACCAGCTCTTCCTGGTCCGCCGTGGGTAAGTAAAGGCATTGGTGAACCATGGCCTGTGCTTTCTTTGGCGCAATCTTTATTGAGAACGAGGATGCGGCCGTGCATACTCGCTGCACCCACTGCGTATTCAACTGCTTCCGTATTACTTGGCGTCACAATTGAAGAAACCAAAGAGCCCTTGCCCATTTTGGCTAATTCAATGGCTGCTTCCATGTCTTTATACGGCATGATGGTGGCAACAGGGCCAAATGCTTCGATGTCGTGGACAGCCGTTGCAGTGAATGGATTTTCATTGCGGAACAATACCGGCGGGAAAAATGCACCCGCTTCTTTGCTGGCGCCCAGTACTTCAAAATCATCTAGATTTCCGAAGACCATTTGTTGGGATTGTGCGAGCAAGTCAACATTAGCGCGCACTCTTTCTACTTGTAATTTGGTAGCCAACGCGCCCATTCTAACACCCTCGGTTGCAGGGTCTCCAATTTTGGTGGTGGCCAAGCGGGCAGCAATTGCACCTTGCACCTCATCTAATAGGTTTTCAGGAACAATAATGCGGCGAACAGCCGTACATTTTTGACCTGCTTTGATCGTCATTTCTTTGACGCATTCTTTCACGAATAAATCAAATTCTTCGGTGCCCGGAACGGCAGCTTGGCCAAGTACCGTAGCATTGAGGGAGTCTGCCTCTAAATTAAAGCTCACGCTTTGCTCAGAAATGCGCGGCAAGCCTTTGAGCAACTTTCCTGTTGCAGCACTACCGGTAAAAGTAACGACATCTCTTGCGTCTACGCTATCTAAAATGCCGCGCCCAAGGCCGCAAATGAGTTGCAAAGCACCCTCTGGCAATATTTTAGAATCGATGATGTCGCGTACCATGACTTCTGTCAAGAAACAAGTGTATTCTGAGGGCTTCACCACTGCCGGTACACCAGCCATGAAATTGACCGCGATTTTTTCGAGCATCCCCCAAATTGGGAAATTAAAAGCATTGATGTGTACAGCCACACCCTCTTTGGGCACCATGATGTGATGACCTATGAAAGTACCGTTTTTGGAAAGCGGCGCCGCAGTACCATCTACATAATAAGGAAGGTCCGGAAATTGACGGCGCAAACTCGCGTTTGCAAACAAGTTGCCAATACCGCCTTCGATGTCTATCCAGGAATCCACTTTTGTAGCGCCAGTGAGCGCTGAAATCTCGTAATACTTTGCTTTGCGCTCCATTAAAAACAAAGCCAAAGCCTTGAGCATGCGGCCGCGCTCTTGAAAAGTCATTTTGCGCAGCGCATAGCCTTTTTGTCTGGCGTAAGTCAGTACCTCGGCAAAGTCAAGGCCCGCACTAGAAACTGCTCCGATTTGCGCACCGGTTAGTGCATTGAACAAAGGGGTTTCTTCTCCTTGGCCATCTAGCCATTGTCCGAGAACATAATTTTGAAAACGTTGCATAGCAAATTATTTGATTAACCAACGGACTAAGTCGGCGCCATTGGCGTAGATCATCAATGAAAGCAATAAGAAAATGCCGATATACTGCGCGACCTCCAACACTTTTTGAGGCGCCTCTTTACCAGTGATCATTTCGTATAAAAGGAAAACAACATGGCCGCCGTCGAGTGCCGGAATCGGTAAAATATTCATGAAGGCCAGAATAATAGACAACAAGGCGGTGGTGAGCCAGAAAGTATGCCAGTCCCAAAGTGGTGGGAACATATTGCCAATAGAAGCAAAGCCACCAATTTGCGTCGCGCCTTTTTTGGTAAAGACGAACTTGAATTGGCTCACGTAGTCAGATAAGGTATTGTAGCCGTAACCCATCCCGATGCTTACGCTTTGTGCAAAACCATATTTTTTCTCAGCAATCGCTTTTTGGTCGATGAACTCTGAATTGACCATGATGCCGATTGTTCCGTTTGCCTTCACTTTGACATCAAGTGTGAATGTATCTTTTGAATCCCCTTTTCTGGCCACCTTTATAGCCACCTTCTCATTCTTATGGGCAAAAAGCTCCGCTTGAAACTCGTCATAGTAGCGAATGACTTTTCCATTGACTTCGTAAACGTGGTCTTTCGCTTTGAGCCCCGCGCGCAGCGCTGGAGAATCTTTGCTCACCTCTGCCACTTTGAGCGAATTGGAACGCAAGGTGAATGCAGGCAAGGCGCCAGCTTGAAATAATTTGCTATCGATATCCGAAGGAAGTGTAAGGTGAGCAATGGTGCCGTCTTGGTGTTGAACGGTAATCTTGTGCGCACCACGCAATAAAATATCTTTGTTGATATCATCTAAATTGAGGGGTTTCTTGCCTTCTATGTCTAAAATGACATCGCCAGAATAAATGCCATATTTAGTCATGTAAGGATGCACACCCAAGCCTTCTTTCAACTTGTTTTGATCGAGCGTTAACTGACCCCATGTAAAAACAACGCCAATGTAAATGATGAAACCCAATACGAGATTGACCGTAACCCCGCCAATCATGATGATCAGGCGCTGCCAAGGTTTTTTGCTTCTGAACTCCCAAGGTTGTGGTTCGTTTTTGAGTTGTTCGGTGTCCATTGATTCGTCGATCATGCCGGCTATCTTGACATAACCTCCGAGCGGCACCCAACCAATCCCCCACTCTGTGGTGTCTGGGTCTTCGGACCATTCGCTTGGCGCAGACTTACTGAACCAAGATTTTTTCTTCACGCCATTCACGCGTTTCCAGCGGAAAAAAGAAAAATACGGATTGAAAAAAAGATAAAATTTCTCGACGCGGGTCTTGAATAATTTTGCCGGTATAAAATGACCGAATTCGTGAAGCGTCACGAGGATCGCCAGAGAAGTAATGAGCTGAGCTGCTTTGATTAGAATTTCCATTTTGTCTATTAAGAGTTACAAAGATACCTTAAGTTTATTAGTGTGCCTCAAGCCAATTAGGCGCTGTTTTCATTTCGACCTCCATCGGTACCTCCATGGCCACGGCATCTTCCATCGCTTTTTTGACGAGTTGTTGCATTTGTTCGATTTCGTCCTTATGGACATCAAATACAAGTTCATCGTGTACTTGCAAAATCATTTTTGATTGCAGGTTTTCCTTGCTCATGGCTTTGTGAACAGCCACCATGGCCAACTTGATGATGTCTGCAGCCGAACCTTGAATGGGTGCGTTAATGGCATTGCGCTCGGCAAAACCGCGCACGACTGCGTTGGCAGAATGAATGTCGGGCAAATAACGGCGGCGCTTCAAGATAGTTTCTACATAGCCCGATTCTCTTGCTTGCGCAATCACTTTATCCATGTAAGTTTTGATGGTGCCGTATTGTTCAAAATAGGCGTCGATGATACCTTTGGCTTCGGTACGCGAAATTTGTAGATTTTGGGCCAAGCCAAAAGCAGATTGGCCATAAATAATGCCGAAATTGACTGCCTTGGCTGCGCTGCGCTGTTCTCTAGTGACCTCATTTAAAGGTGTGTGAAAAACCTGAGCGGCAGTGGCTGCGTGAATATCGTGTCCGCTTTTGAAGGCACTGATCATGTTCGGGTCGCCGGAAAGCGCGGCAATAATGCGCAATTCGATTTGCGAGTAGTCTACTGCCATGAGCTGAAAATCTGCCGAACGGGCTACAAAAGCGCGGCGAATTTCTCGACCTTTGGCAGAGCGAACTGGAATATTCTGCAAATTGGGGTTGTTCGAACTCAAACGCCCGGTTGCCGTAACGGTTTGCATGAAGTTCGTGTGAATGCGGCCGTCAATAGGATCGCAAAGCGTTGGAAGCGGATCTACGTAGGTGCTCTTGAGCTTGCGCAATTGGCGGTATTCTAAAATATGACCAATAATCGGGTGGTCGTTTTCGTGTTTTTGAAGGACATCTTCTGAAGTGGCGTACTGACCCGTTTTGGTCTTTTTGGCCTTGCTAGAAATTTGCAGTTTTTCGAACAGGATTTCGCCGAGTTGTTTGGGTGAGTCGATATTAAAGGGCTCACCTGCGAGCTCTTTAATTTGTTGGTCGAGCTCAATAAGGCGTTCGTCGAGCTCTTTTGAAAACGCATGAAGCGCCGCTGTATCGATGGCAATACCCTCTTGTTCGATGTCCTTGAGAACGGTTACAAGCGGCATTTCTACATCGTAGAACAAATGGTGCAAGTGCGGTTTTTCGATTTCTGGCTCGAGTAGTTTCTTAAGTTGAAAAGTGATGTCGGCATCTTCGCAAGCATAGTCTTTGATTTGTGCTGGACTCAGGTCTGCCATGTTGCCTTGGTTCTTGCCTTTTTTGCCGAGCAGCGCTTCAATAGAAACAGGCTGGTAATTGAGGTAATAAGTGGCTAGAAAATCCATGCCTTGCTTAGACTCCGGATTAATGAGGTATTGGGCAATCATGGTGTCAAAAAGCGGACCCTTGAGCGCGATGCCATAACGGTGCAAGACCTTCAAGTCATATTTGAGGTTGTGGGCGATCTTCTCAATGGAGATGTCTTCAAAAACCAGCGCAAATTCATGTAGAATTGCTTTTGTGCCTTCAAAATCGTTGGGTACCGCCACGTAAAATGCTTCGCGGGCTTTGTACGAAAAGGAGAAGCCAACTAAGTCGGCATGCAGTGCATCTATTGATGTGGTTTCGGTATCAAAGCAAACCTCGCTTTGTACAAGCAAGAGCGCGAGCAATTCTTTGCGTTCCTCGGCGGAAGTGATCAGGTGATAACTCGGCTTTTCTGTGGCAATGGTTTTGTAGTTGGCTGTTGGCGCGGCTTCTTGCGGTTCGAGCATACTTTGCATGCCAAATAAATCGAGCTGCGCTTCTTCTTTTGACGCCGGCGTTTGTGTGACCACAATTTCTTCGCCGATCACGCGCTTGGCTAGCGTTCTAAATTCTAGCTCCGTAAAAATATCTTTGATCGCCTCGGCATTGACGGGGCAGATTTCCAAGTCCTTTTCATCGAACGCAACAGGTACGTCGCGGATGATCGTCGCCAACGACTTCGACATCAGTCCTTGCTGCTGAAAATTCTCTACGTTTTCTTTTTGCTTGCCTTTGAGCTCGTGCACATGGGCAAACAAACCTTCCATGGAACCATATTTAGCTACCAATACCTTAGCGGTTTTTTCACCAATACCTGGAATACCTGGAATGTTATCTGAAGCATCGCCCCACAAACCTAAGATGTCCATTACCTGCGCCGGATTGCTGATTT
Organism: Crocinitomicaceae bacterium; assembly: GCA_021738405.1. Classification (GTDB taxonomy): domain Bacteria; phylum Bacteroidota; class Bacteroidia; order Flavobacteriales_D; family Crocinitomicaceae; genus UBA952. Next base: position 21,961 of record JAIPCC010000028.1, read on the forward strand.
CAAACTTTTCGCATACTTCCTTTACACCCATGATTTCTGGTGGGTTTCCGCCTCTACCGGGCTTGTACATGAAAGTTTGAGGGCTCACGAGTTGTGCGTAGTCTTTGTCGGGGGTCATCATGTAGGTAATGAAACCTCTTGGCTCTGCCAATTTGGCAATTGTTCCAATGACGTCATCGGCTTCAAAACCCGCAACTTCTAAAATGGGAATATTAAAGGCCTGAACGATTTGCTTGATCGGCTGAATCATCGAGCGGATGTCTTCGGGCATTTGTTCGCGCTGTGCTTTGTATTCGACGTATTCCTCTTGGCGCTGCGTCGAGCCACCAGGGGGGTCAAACACAACCGCAATGTGCGTGGGTTGCTCTGTTTTGAGGATGTCTATCAGTACGTTGGTAAAACCAAATGCAGCAGACGTGTTTTCGCCTTTTGAATTGACACGTGGATTTTTGGCAAATGCAAAATACGCTCTATAAATGAGCGCATAGGCATCGAGTAAAAATAATTTTTTGGGTGCGGCGGGTGTGAGCATCAGAAAGAAGGGAAGTAAGGTATAAACTGAGCGGGCGCTATTTGTGTTTCTTCAGAGACCGGAAGTGTTTTGTACAAAAAGAAGATGCCAACTGAAGGGTAGCCGCTGATTTTGACTTGCACCGTGGCTTTTTTAGTGGCTTTGTAGGCTGTTGTCATGAAACCAGGCTCCGGAATCACGCGCAGCGGTACTTTGAGAACAGATTCGCGATGCGCCTTTAGTTTAACAGGCTCATCTATGTATAAATTACCTACTTTTTGCTGATCGATAAAAAGCTCAAAACTACCGGGCTTCATTTTAACAGGTACCCACAAATTGTTTTGGACATGAAAACCAGCTTTGCACTTGATCAGTTGGCCGGTAAATTGCTCCATTTCGGTGCCGTCAAAACTCATCATTTCAATGGGCTCATCCCAACTTTTACAAGAAACCAAGGTGCCTAGTAAAGCAAAAATTAAGAGCTGTTTCATGCTTAGATTTGACTGAAATTTTTGAAAAAATAGGGGATGGTCTCGATTCCTTTATAGAAATTGAACAAACCGTAATGCTCGTTGGGGCTGTGAATGGCGTCGCTATCCAAACCAAAGCCCATTAATATGGTCTTCAGACCCAATTCTTGTTCAAACATGGCAATGATAGGAATACTGCCACCGCTGCGTACCGGAATTGGTTTTTTACCAAATGTTGTTTCATAAGCTTGGCTCGCTGCTGCATAGGCTGCGGAGTCTGTTGGTGTCACAACTGGTTGGCCACCGTGGTGAGGCGTTACTTTGACGCGCACACTTGCCGGAGCTATTTTTTCAAAATGCGTTTGAAACAATGCCGTGATTTCTTCTGGATCTTGGTCCGGGACCAAGCGCATTGATATTTTTGCAAAAGCTTTTGAGGCAATAACCGTTTTGGCACCTTCGCCAATATAGCCACCCCAAATGCCGTTCACATCTAGCGTTGGGCGAATAGAGCCGCGCTCCATGGTGCTGTAACCTGCTTCACCGTGTGTGGAAGCGATGTCTAGTGCAGCACAATAAGCTTGTTCAGAAAATGGTGCTTTGGCCATTTCTGCGCGGTCTTCTTCTGAAAGGTCTATTACTTTGTCGTAAAAACCTGGTACAGTGATGCGCATGTTTTGATCGTGTAAACTGGCGATCATTTGCGTGAGGATATTGATCGGGTTGGCCACACAACCGCCATAAAGTCCTGAGTGTAAATCTCTGTTGGGGCCCGTTACTTCTACTTCAACATAACTCAAGCCGCGCAGACCCGTTGTGACGGATGGTGTGTCGTTAGAGAGCATGCCGGTATCTGAGACTAAAATAATGTCTGCCTTGAGTTTGGCTTTATTCTCACGCACAAAAATAGCGAGGTTGGGGCTGCCCACTTCTTCTTCGCCTTCTATCATGAGTTTGACATTACACGGCAGTTCTTGCGCCTGTAACATGGCTTCTACCGCCTTGACATGCATGAAAACCTGACCTTTGTCGTCGCAAGCACCGCGGGCAAAAATAGCGCCTTCGGGATGGATCGGTGTAGTTTTGATGACGGGCTCAAAAGCTGGGCTGTGCCAAAGCTCGAGCGGATCTGCCGGCTGAACGTCGTAGTGTCCGTAAACCAAAATAGTTGGCAGCTTCGGATCAATTATTTTTTCGGCATAGACAATTGGGTGACCAGCCGTAGGAATCACCTCTACTCCGTCCAAGCCAATTACATTTAAATGAGTGGCTAAATGGGCTGCGCAGGCGGCAACATCACCTTGGTAATTGGGGTCTGCAGATACAGAGGGGATTCTTAAAAGTGCAAATAATTCATCGACAAATTTTTGCTTATTGCTTTGAATAAATTGTTGTGTTTTTTCCATAAATCTTCTATGCTTCAAAGTTGCGAAAAATCGCGGTGTTTTGTTGCGTCGTAGTTTATATTAATTTTGTTATGCAACTTTTTTGTCAACATTGACGTCTAAACGACAACTTGCGCTTATGAAACATTTACTACACCTCGTATTTTTATTTTCAATAGGGTCTTTGCTCGCACAGCCTATTGCCGTTTCCACTACCCAAACACCCCAACAATTAGTAGACAACGTGCTACTTGGTTTTGGTGTAACGGCCTTTAATGTCACGATAAATGGCAACCCTGCGTTGGCCAATACAGCACAAGGAAATGTAGGTTATTTCACCAATACCAACCCCGCTTTTCCAATCAGCAACGGCTTGATCTTAACTACTGGTAACGCATCTGGTGCCGTTGGACCCAACAACAGCTCCTCTTTTACCAATAATAATCCAGCAACATCCAGCGTGTCTTCTGACCCACACCTCAACGATATTGCAGCAGGTGGCGTAACAAACGGTGTTGTTTTAGAATTCGATTTTATTCCATCCGGAGACACCCTCGTCTTCAATTACATGTTTGGCTCAGATGAATACCCTGAGTTTTCGCCGTCTACCTTCAACGACGCATTTGGTTTGTTCTTGTGGGGGCCCGGCATTTCCGGAACTTACGCATTGCCTGGCTATCCAAACGGCGGGGCTAATATTGCAACTATTCCAGGCGGTACACCAGTTACCATCAACAACGTAGGCGATGTATCCAACACCCAATATTACGTATTCAACGAAGCAAGCTCTACACTTACCTACGGCGATGCCATTCAATATGACGGCACAACCGTATTGCTTACAGCTGCAGCAAGTGTGCAGTGCAACCAATTATACCATATCAAATTAGCGATTTCAAACGTAGGTGACCAATCTTATGACTCTGGCGTGTTCTTAGAAGCGGGTTCATTTAGTTCCTCAGCAGTAGATGTTGCTGTTGCGACTGTATCCGGTGATACCACTATTATAGAAGGTTGTACTTATGCAGATTTTATCTTTACCCGCCCTCCAGGACAGGTAAACGACACTCTCATCATCAACTACACTATTGGTGGTGTAGCACAACAAGGCATCGACTACAATACTTTGCCGAACCCTATCACTTTCTTGCCTGGTGAAGATACGGTTATCATTACCCTTACACCTATCCAAGATGGCATCAACGAAGGTTTCGAATCAGTAGTGATCACCGTACAATTGATCAACCCTTGCGGAGACACCATTACCTCCACCGGAACCATATACATTGGTGAGGGGCCTATTATCAATATTACCGGCAACAACCCAACCGTTTACTGTGCTGCCGATAGCGTTTGGCTCACAGCGAGCGCCTCGGGTGGTTATGCCCCATATGACTATTCATGGGTCAACTTAGCCGGAGCCAACCTCGGCACCAACGACTCCATATCGGTGGGCATTAGTCAGAACGGCACCATGTACTATTTAGTGACCGCCACAGACAACTGTAACTTCACGCAAACCGATACCGTTACCGTTACAATGAACCAAACGTTGGCTATTGACACCATTTATGTCGGCCCTTCTACCTGTGTGCCATCTGGTTTCGTTTCTGTACAGGCATCTGGTACGCAAGGTGTGCCACAATACAACTGGACCGGCCCAGGGCCAAATGGCTTTATCGACGCCTCAGTTTGGCAAAACATTCCTTCCGGATGGTACTATATTACCATTGAAGACAACGTTTGTACGGTAAGTGACAGCGCGTTTGTCGATGTGCTTGATCCGCCAGTAGCCGAATTCAGCGCAAGCGTAACGGAAGGCTGTGCACCTCTGAGTGTCACGTTTACCAACACCAGTCAGAACGCCAGTGCCTACAGCTGGAACTTTGGCGACGGACAAACCGGTAGCAGCAACAACCTCAGTGCACAAAGCCACGTATTCGATGTGCCTTTTGGAACGTATACCGTGACCTTAACAGCCAATCAAGGCCCACAATGTTCGGATGTTGCGACCATTACCATCACCGTAAATGTATGTGGTTGTACAGACCCGCTCGGCACCAACTACAACCCACTCGCCAATGTAAACGACGGTTCTTGTGTCTACCCGACTGGCTGTACAGATCCGCTCGCACTCAATTACGATCCAAACGCACTCATCGAAGACGGCAGCTGTGAATACGCCCGCCCTGAGGTCATTGCACCAAACGTATTCAGTCCGAACGCAGACAACAACAACGAAACTTTCTAC
>JAIPCC010000089.1 GCA_021738405.1 Crocinitomicaceae bacterium
GTTTGTGGTTTTATAAATGTCAACAGAAATAAAATTGGACTCATGCCGTTTGAAGAAAGATAAATCTGTAATTTCTCGTTACTTAAAGAATATTTTTACGAGTGATGAATTAAATAGAAATCAATGACCAATACAACCAAAACCAAATTCTACCTGCTCTCCTCTTGGATTTTATTCAGTAGGAGCTTTGATGTCTACTGCACGAATCTGCATACGCCGGACCTGAGCAAGGAAGCCAATCCGCTGGTTTCTTTCCTTGGTTTGTCTTGGTCGCCATTACTTTTGATTTTGGGTGGCCTTTTGCTTTTTGTAATTTATGCTTACTACCTCAGTGTTTTCAAACCTATTTCGCTTGACCCAGATGAAAAAGGTCTGACCTTTATGGAATACTGCACGTTCCGCTATTTGGGCAAGAAGGCAAATTGGTCGGCACTACTCTTTCAATTTCCGACATCACCTGCTCGTTTTAGCCGTGTAATGGGCGAGCTTCTAGCGCCATGCCTCGCATTTGCAGGCCTGGTATCGACCATCATGTGGTTGATGATTTTCAATATGGAATGGTACAGAGCAATTCATCAGGCTGCATTGGTATATGCCATTTTAAGCATCGGTTGTGTCTTGATTGCTTACCTTCAATACAAAACGCTTTATCAGCAATATGTTTTCAAAGCGTAATCCAATAATCCTAGTGCTTAACGATGGAGAAGACTAATTCTTATCCTTGAGCTAAACCACCATCAATACTTGCCGCAATCGAATGCCAGTCGTCGTCGTTCTTTAAAGCAAGACTAGATAGCATATCTTCGGCGGCTTCTTGCATTTCTGAAATTACTGTAGCAAAACTTTCAAGTGTAGATTTCAGGGAAACTTTAAAGAATTCTTGGGTGGCAAAAACGACATGGAATTCTTTTGATTTCTCAACAAGAACGAGCATCAGCGCGGCAATATTTTTGTACACCGATTCTTGGTCAGGGTTGCAAGAAGGGAGCTCTGAAATTTGAGAAAAGGCGCTATTGCTGATTTCATTTCCCAATTTAATGAGTACTTCAAAATGCTTTTTGACCTTATTAGACGAGTCTAGTAGCTCATAGATATCATGAGAAATCATACCAGATTGCTCTTCGTATTTTTGGATTTTCTTACTGATTTTACTAACTGCTGTTTCCATGACTAGACAATTGTAAATTTACCTAATTATTTGCGTAAAAGAACGTTGATAATTTGATTTTATCACTCCACCACCCACTTCACACACTGCTCACCCATTCGAATGAAATAAGTGCCCGACTGCAAACTAGGGAAACGCATTTCGTTGACTCCGGCGTGTAAATCGAAAGATTGAATGGTTCGGCCTGTGGCGTCTGAAAGTTGGGCGTTTTCGAAAGGAAGTTCGGATTCGATGTAGAGTTGGCCTGCGCTTGGGTTGGGGTAAAGTTTGAGGTTGTTAGTTGTGAGTTCGGTGGTGCTTGCTACGCTTGCGACATCGCATTCAAAAGCAGAACGGTTGCTGGTGTTACCAGTGCCGAGTTGCCCGCCGTAGTTGGCGCCTACACTGCAAATAGAAAGGCTGTCTGGAGCGATGCTCAGAACATGTAAGCCGTATAAGGCGGTGCCTGCTGCGTCTGTTCCGCCTTCGGCTAAGGCAAATTTGGAATGCGCTAATAGAGAAACTGGTGCGGGAAGTGTTTGAGCTTGAAGGGTACCGATGCCGAGCTGACCTTGCCCGTTGAAACCCCAAGACCAGGTGGTGCCGTCGAGCATTTGGCCATACATGAAGCTAGAACCGGCGTAAATGTGTTGCCAAGAGGTTCCGGTGCCGAGTTGGGTGGGTGTTAAGCGCAATTGGGTGTCGCCTTGGCCTAGTTGGCCGTTGGCATTGAAACCCCAGGTCCAGGCGGTGCCGTCGGGAAGCACTCCTCCGTTTGAGGCAAAACCGGCTTCGATTGAACTCCATTTGTAGTTGGAGATTTGAATCGGTACGGCGGTGTCGTTTTGGGTGTTGTTGCCTAATTGACCTAAAGAATTATTGCCCCAAGCGTAGAGCGTGCTGTCGTTTTTGAGTGCTATGGTGTGTGCGCCACCCAAACTGACTGTTTTCCAATCAGCCGCGTTCCCTACTTGCGTGGGTGCGTTGGTGTTGACAGTTGTGTTGATGCCTAATTGCCCTGAAGTGTTGTTTCCCCACATCCAGAGGGTGCCGTTGCTTTTGATGGCTGCTGAATGGCCGGTTCCGGTGGCGATTTGTTGCCAGTCTTGGTCAGATCCGATCTGAATTGGCGTGGCAATTTGGGTTAGTTGAACCGTAGAAACCTGCCCCACTTGATTGCTGCCCCAGCCCCACAGGGTACCGTTTGCTTTTAAGGCCAGTGCATGAAAAGCGCCACAGGAAATCGCCACCCAGTCTTGATCGGTGCCTATTTGAACAGGAGCGTTACTGCCCGCTGTACCAGTTCCTAACTGGCCTGAATTATTGATACCCCAAGACCAAAGCGTGCCGTCTGAACGCAGCGCAAAGCTGTATTCTGTGCCGGCGCTAATGGTTTTCCAGTAGGTTTGGCTAAATGAAGTGAAAGAAAGCAGCGAGATGAAAATGCTGAAGTAGAGGTGTTTCATGGGGTGTTTGATGAAAAGTTTTGGTTTTATTTTGGTCTGTCTCCCTCCATTAATCGTGCCAGCCTTCTTTGCTGTGACTCTTGCTCTTGGTATTGCATTTCGGATGTGATTTGCTGATTGCTACGCGGAATGTAGAAACCATAAAGGATGGCTATTTGTAAAGAAAGTCTCGCCCTACTCCACCACCAACCGTTGGCTCAAGAGTTCTTCGCCTTCTTGATTGAGCAACTTGAAGAGATACAAACCGGGCGTTAATTCAATTTCCAAAGTTTGAGAAAATCCTGAATTCATGAGCGTTTGCCTGTACACGAGCTGCCCATTCAAATCATAAAGCGCAATAACTTGACCTGCTTCAAGCGGTGCATCAATGGTGAATTTACCTGTAGTTGGATTGGGATAAATGGCGAGTTCTAAGCTTGGGTTTTCTTCGGTGCCTACAAGACTTGCAGCACCGCATTCAAAATTCGTACTGGATATGATAGTGCCATTGCCAAGCGCACCACAACAATTCTCTCCTACACTGCATATACTCAGTTGGTCAATTGCAAGGGCAAGGGCATGAAAGCCGAAAGTTTGAAGGCCATTAGAGACACCAGTTGCAGGTGCTAAAGATTCAAAATTTGTCGAGGTAAACGAGCAAGGTGTTGGAAGAAACTGTGTTTGGGTGGTGCCATTTGATAACATGCCGCTAAAGTTGAATCCCCAAGCGTAAGTGGACCCATCGTAAAGTTGCGCATAACAACATTCTGAGCCGGCAATCAGGTTTTTCCAGTTGGATAGAAAATTAATTTGGGTCACGGCATTTTTGTTTACATTATCTCCAGTGGCGAGTTGCCCATGGCTATTACTGCCCCAAGACCATGCCGTGCTATCCTTAGCAATCGCTGTAGAAAAGGCAAAACCCGCAGAAATAGATTTCCAGTGCAGCTCATGATTCACTGGTAAAAGCACTGGCGTAGGAACATAAGTGTCTGAAAAATGTCCTAATCCCAATTGCCCTGCATCATTAGCCCCCCAAGCATACAGCACTAATTCTGAACCTACTTCTCGAAAGCCCAATGAATGATTGCCTCCAAGTGAAATCTGGCGCCAATTATGAGATGTATCGACTTGCATAGGGCTCAAGACGACGGAATTATTACCGATTCCGAGCTGACCGAATTCGTTGCTACCCCACATCCATAAGGTGCCATCGCTTTTGATGGCAGCATTATGCAGCCCTCCGGTTTCAATTTTAACCCAATCGTGATCAGTTCCTATTTGATGCGGAGAGCCAACCCAAGTAATGACGCCATGGCCTAGTTGCCCCCAATAATTAGAACCCCAAGACCAAATTGTACTATCCGCTCTCAAGGCTAAAATATGCATGCCTCCACATGCAACATCGGTCCAGTTGTTTTGCGTGCCTACTTGAATCGGAACCCAGCTTTCATTAAATGAATCATCTCCGTATTCGCTAAAATTGTTTCTGCCCCAAAACCAAAGCGTTCCATCTGATTTAAGGCCCATGCTACAACCAGATCCTGCCGATACTTTGACCCAAGTCTGGGACCAACATATTGGCAGACACATGCAAAAGAAACAAACTAGTACGGCAACTCTCATCTTACTTTATTTCTTGAAATTAATTCTTTTTACCCAGCCTCATCATTCTCCGATCCAATTTCTCCTGAAACAGACCATCCTTCTCTGCTTGAATTTCCGCATTGGTGCGCGGTTTGTAAAAGCCTTCGAGGATACTGAGTCGCATGAGTTCGTTGGAGGTTTTGACCTGATAGGCTTTCAGTAGTTTTGTGCGGATCAGGTCTACCGTTTTTTTGGAGACATGAATTTGTTCGGCGATGTGCTTGCTTGTAAATCCATCACAGAGCAGTTGAAGGACTTTAAGGTCCCTATCTGAGAAACCTTTTTCGATTTGCATCTGCTGCAAGCCATTTTTATGATCTTTTTTGCTTGCGAATGCGCTTTCTGTAAAAGCACTGAGATAAGCTCCATTTTGCTGAACTTGTATGATGGCTTCCATCATTTCACTCAGTGAACATTCTTTGAGTAAGTAGGATGCTGCACCCAAACGCAGACACTCAAATGCAATTTCTGGGTCGTCGTGCATGGATAGCATGATGGCTTTTACATCAGGATAATGCGTGCTTAGTTGTTGTAAGGTTTCTACGCCATTCAGCTGAGGCATTTCAATGTCCAGCAATACGATATCAATAGGCTGTTGGGAGAGCTGTTCTAAAAAATCTTGACCATTATTGGCAATAATGAGCAGTTCAACTTGTGTATATTCACGCAACATACTCGCCAAACCCTGGCGAACAATTGCGTGGTCGTCTACGAGTGCAATGCGAATGGCTTCAGAATGTTGTGGCATGCGACAGGTGTTGGGTTGCTAAATAAATTTGCCCTTTATTAGAAACACTTTCAAACGAAAGCTTTGCCTGAATTTGGGCACAACGGTAACTCATATTTTGCATGCCAAGTCCGGTGGATGTAGCTTGTAAGGCTTCAAATTCTTGCTGCGTAAG
>JAIPCC010000090.1 GCA_021738405.1 Crocinitomicaceae bacterium
CACGTGGCCGCTTTTGGTGCGTTCTCCGAGCACTTCAGTGCTTGGCCTGATAACGCCAAGCACGCGGTTGTTTGGCGCAATCTGAGGGAGGTCTTTTTGTTGGATGGTGCGCAGCGCCTTTGCAGATGCTGTATTGCAGGCCAAAATCACCAACGGACAGCCCTGATCAAATAAAAACTTGACCGCTTCTAGTGTAAATTCATAAACGACGTCAAAAGAGCGGTTGCCGTAGGGCGCGCGTGCGTTGTCGCCGAAATATAAGAAGTCGTGTTGAGGGAGCTTCGCGCGCAACTCAGCCAAAACGGTCAGGCCGCCGTAGCCAGAATCAAAAACACCTATAGGACCATGTAATTCCACAAATCAAAGCTAACGAAAAAAGGGCAACCAATGGCTGCCCTTTTCTGATGTTTGATAGGATCTTATTTCTTAGTTGCCGCTGCATCGAGCAATAAAAGCTCAACGATGACTTCGCTGGTGATGTCGATGCCTCCTTTTGAATACATGGTAGCAGAAACGTCTAGTACGTAGTTCAGTTTCTTGCGTTCAGCAACGATATCAATCGCTTTTTGTACACGGTCAAGGATAGGCTTGTTCATTTCTTCGCTCATGATTTGCAAACCTTCTTCCAAAGAAGCTTGGGTTGCTTCAAGCATTTGTTGTTTTTGCATCAAGCGGCCTTCTACAATTTGACGCTCTGCCGGTGACATGGCGTTTTGTCTAATGCCATAATCTTGATAAGCTTTTTGAAAATCGTCATCCAACATTTTTAATTCTTGCATACCAGCCGTTTTCATGGAATCCAACTTTTTAATTGCGATATCACGAGAAGGAAGTGTGTCAAGTAATTTTTGAGAGTCTACGTGTCCGATTTTAGTCTGAGCAAAAGTGCTGAATCCGATGACAACAAAAAGCCCGAGTATTACATTTTTCATTTTTATATTTATTTAGTTATTCCCATTTCTTCGAGTACCTCATCAGAGATATCGAACTCTTTTTCTGCATAAAGCAAATTACTTTGGTTGGCTTTGTCAAAGACAAAAGCATACCCTTCTCTTTTGGCCACTTTTTTCATTGCGGTGAAAACGCGGTCTTGTATTGGTTTGATCATCTCTTGACGCTTTTGGAAGTAATCGCCTTCTGTACCAAAATGCTGGGTTTGGAGGTCGATGGCTTCTTGCTCGAGTTTTTCAATTTCTATTTTTCTTTTTTCTCTTTCCTCTTTTGGAAGGAGGACTTCTTCGCGGTCAAAATTGCTTTTGAGGCTCTTGATTGTCGCGTAGCGGTCTTCTATTTCTTTGGTCCAACGCTCGGCCATTTTGTCGAGGCGCTCTTTGGCTTCAGCGTACTCAGGCACATTTTCTAAGATGTAATCGGAGTCGATGAAAGCGTACGTTTGCGCACTGACAAATTGCATGCCAAAAACCAATAAAAAGAGTGCAAGGTATTTCATGTGTTTCATTTGCGTGCTTAGAACGACGAAGTTACCAATTTATTGTTAATGCTACAATTCTCCGAGGTTCATACCGATTGTAAATGTCAATTTCGGATAATAGCCTTTGGCCTTGATGTCTAAGTCAGATCCTTTTCCGAAACCACTTGCCCACTCATCCATTTGGTCGAAACCTAAACCGTAGTCGAGGCCCAACATACCAAACATCGGTAAAAAGACGCGGATACCCACGCCCGCAGTGCGCTTCACGTTGAACGGATTGAACTTATCAAAGCTCGGATAGGTGTTGCCCGCTTCTAGGAAGGAAAGCGCGTAAAAAGTTGCTTGCGGATTAAGCGATATTGGATAGCGAAGCTCTAAAGTATATTTTGCAACAATTGGATCCCCGCCCGAAGAAGAAACGGTTTGGTCTTCGTAACCGCGCAAGGCGATGATTTCACGACCACCAATCTGGTTGGCGCCCATTCCGGTGAGGCCGCTACCACCCATAATGAAGCGGTCAAAAGGAGAAATTCCTTTCGCCTTATTGTAGGCGCCCATGTAGCCAAATCCAAAGCGCGACATCAAGACAAGTTTTTTATCGGCGCTCAAAGGCGTATACCACTCTCCGGTAAACTTCAGTTTGAAATACTCCAAGTACTTGTAGCGGTCTTGCTGCGTCATGCTTGAATAGTCTTTTTCTGGACCAAACATGCTGTAAGGTGCCGTTGCTTTGGCAGAGAAAGTAAAGTTGGAGCCATTTTGAGGATAAATTGGCGCACTTACCGAGCTGCGTTGCAAGGTATACTTTAAAGAAATGTCGTTGGCAAAGCCATTTTGGAAGAGCGGGAAGAATGAATATTTCTGTACATCATAATACTGATAAGAAAGTTCATAATTGGCCACAAAGTAGTCATCTGGCCATTTTTTGCGGCGGCCCATCGCGACGCCAGCTCCGGAAATAGAGATGCCGTTGTAGTCTGGGTTGGTGCGCAGTAAACCATTTGTAGAAATAGAAGAATTGGTGACGTAGAACGTGAGGGAGTTTGGCTTCTTGCCACCCAACCATGGTTCGGTGAAAGAAAAGTTGTAGCCTTGATAAAAGCGACCTGTAGACTGTGCACGAATGGTGAGGCGCTGGCCGTCTCCACCAGGTAATGGGCTCCAGGCATCTTTCTTGAAGAAGTTTTTGGTGGAGAAATTATTGAAAGACAAACCGAGCGTACCGATTACACGGCCAGATGTATTGGGGCCTGCACCGCCGTAACCGCCAGAAAGTTCAATTTGATCGCTAGATTTTTCTGCAACAACATACTCGATGTCTACAGTACCGTTGGCAGGATTTGGTTTTGGATTGACCTGAAAACCTTGCTCGTCAAAGAAACCAAGTTGCGCTAGCTCGCGCTGGGTGCGCATGATGTCGGCTTTATTGAAGAGGTCTCCGGGTTTGGTGCGGATCTCGCGCAATATGACGTGGTCGTTTGTTTTGGTATTGCCGCGGATAGTGACCGTGCCAATATGCGCCTCTTTGCCTTCAATCAAACGAACTTGGTGGTTGATTTTGTTGTCTTTGACCCCAGTTTCTACAGGAGAAATTTGGAAAAACAAATAGCCGCGGTCCATGTAGAGCGAAGAGATGTCGCGGCCATCACCATTGCCGTACAAGCGCTGATTAAACAAGTCTTTGTTGTAGAGATCGCCGGCTTTAATACCGAGAACGGTGTCGAGGAAGCTAGATCTATACTTAGAATTGCCAATCCATTCGATGTCGCCAAAGTAATATTTCTCGCCTTCATTGATTTCTATTCTGATCTTCATGTTCTTTTCATCGAGCATAAAAACAGTGTCGTTTACAATGGCTGCATCTCGGAGGCCTTCCGCATTGAACTTAGCCATTAATGCGGCTTTGTCAGTTGCATAGCTGCTTTCTGTGTATTTGGAACGCTTGAACAAACGCTGCGGTCCTTTTTGTTTGGTGTCTTTCATGGCCATTTTGAGCTTCCAGATCGGAACAGACGTAACACCTACAAACTCGATTTCTTTGATGCCCACTTTAATGCCTTTTTCAACATTGATCACGAAAATCTCTGAATTGTTGATGAGGGTGTCTAGTTGGCGGTTGATTTGCACTTTGGCGTGATAAAATCCTTTGTCGCGGTAATAACTTCTGATCTTGCTGTTGGTTTCAAACACCAAGTTTTCAGTAATGGTTTTTCCCGCATAAAGCGTGATCTCTTCTCTTAATTTATCGGCTTCGCGTTTGTTCACGCCAACAAATCTAAATTTGGAAAGCTTCGGACGCGGGCTGAGCTCAATGACTAAGTAGACTATGCCGCCCACTTCTTTCTCCGCATATATAGCGACATCAGAAAACAAGCCTTCTGACCAGAGGTTTTGAATGGCTTTATTGATTTGCTGACTTGGCAAAGTAATTTTTTGACCAGTACGCAAACCTGCGATGAGCTTAATGGCTTGGTGGTCGTAGTTGTCGGCACCCACCACGCGCACAGGGCCAATTTCGTAGGTTTGGGGGTTGGCGTAATCAAAATCAAAACCACCCAATGTACTTGGCGTTTGGGCCAGCGCTAAACCAGCGCTAAACAGCATTAAAAAAACGAGTATTTTATTCATTTATTGGTTTGAATTTGTTCAGATACCATACCAAAACGCCTTTCCCTCTTCTGAAAAGCTGCAATGGCATCTATAAATGCATCGCGGCGGAAGTCGGGCCAATGGGTGTCTGTAAAAAGCAACTCTGTATAAGACAATTGCCAAAGCAAAAAGTTACTGATGCGGCATTCTCCGCTAGTGCGAATGAGTAATTCTGGATCTGGAATGTCTTTGGTGTGTAGCAAACCAGAAAAAGTTTGTTCGTCGAGTTCAGCCGCCGAAAGCTTACCATCTTCGATCAGTTGATGCGCAACAACAGCCGCTTTTAATATTTCTTGACGGGCCGAATAATTCAGGGCCAAAATGAGGGTCAGGGAGGTATTGTCTTTGGTGCGCTCCATGGCGGATAGCAAAGACTGATAACAATTGCCTGGCAAACCTTGGATATCCCCGATGGTGTGTAAACGCACGCCATTCGCATGCATTTCATCGACCTCATTGGCAATTGCATCCACTAATAAATTCATAAGCCCCTCTACTTCTTCGCTTGGACGAGACCAATTTTCGGTAGAGAACGCGTACATGGTTAAAAATGAAACACCGAGTTCACGGGCCGTTTTGATGACTTCCTTTACAGATTCTACCCCGGCTGCATGCCCAAATAAGCGGTGCTGCCCTTGGTTTTTAGCCCAACGACCATTGCCGTCCATGATGAAAGCAACGTGGCGTGGAATATTCTGAAGGTCGAGAAGAGAAATATCAGCTTTCATTAACGAGAACGAAGTTACATAAAACAACCAAATATCCGTTCACAAAAAAGCCCTGTGTTTCCACAGGGCTCTTGTTTGTTTAGATTAAGTATAAACCTAAGGCTTATTGCTTGATCACGCGGATGGTCTTGATGTTTTCATCTTGACGGATGTTGATCATATACATTCCTGGTGTAAGGCCTTCACCGATATGAAGAGAACCAAGTTCTTTCATGCTCGCGTTGTCTGTACTTACCACCTTGCCCATGGCATCTACCATTGTCAATTCAACATCTGAATCACTTGCTGTATTCAAACGAATCGTGACATATTGGTCGT
>JAIPCC010000091.1 GCA_021738405.1 Crocinitomicaceae bacterium
AAGCTCAAATCGATGAGTTCACCTTCTGTGTCAAATTCTTTGTCGTAAATGCGTACGGTTTCGCCAATTTTGAGCGGATGGTTGAAGTACAAAATGAGACTCGCCGTAATGTTCGATAAAATAGACCAATTGGCAAAAAATGCGATGCCAATGACCGTAATGGTGGAGGTGAAGAATACGAGTAGGTCGCTGGTTTCAATGTTCCAAATTGCCGCAAAAATCAGGATAAAGAAGATCGATAAAAATAGATTGATGATGCGGATAGACACGCGTCTGCGCTTGATATCGCCTTCAAATTTAGCCAAGAAGCGCGTCACAGCCTTGCCTGCAAAAAGGCGGATCAATAAAGTAATGGCCAATAAGATGAGCGTTTTGATGCTGTATTGATAAAAAGCGTCCATAGTCTGTGTGTTGGTGGGCTGTTGCGTGTATTATTTTTCGGAACGTTTGGCGCGCTCCCAATAAAGGTCGAGTTTTTCTAGGCTTTGGTCTTGGGCTAGTAAGCCGTCTTGGGCTAAAAGTTGCTCCATTTCTTGAAAGCGCTTGATGAATTTCTGATTGGTTTTGGCCAAGGCGTTTTCGGGTGAAATCTTTAAAAAACGCGCGTAGTTGACGAGTGAAAACAGCACGTCGCCGAATTCCTCCTCAACCTGATCCGTGTTGTTGTCGATTTCAACCTTGAGTTCGGAGAGTTCTTCTTGCACTTTGGCCCAGACGTCTTCGGCTTTTTCGAATTCAAAACCAATGCCTTTTACTTTTTCTTGAATGCGCGTGGCCTTGACCAACGCCGGAAGCGAGGCCGGAACCCCTTCTAAAACCGATTTTTTACCTTCCTTGAGCTTGAGTTTTTCCCAGTTGGCCTTTACCGTTTCTTCGTCATCGGCCTTTACATCTCCGTAAATATGCGGATGGCGGTAGACCAATTTGTCGCAGATTTTGTTGAGAACGCTTTCTACGTCAAATAAACCTTGTTCGCTGCCCAATTTACTGTAAAAAACCAAGTGCAGAAATAAATCGCCGAGTTCGCCTTCTAAGCTCGGGTAGTCTTTGTCGGTGATGGCATCGGCCATTTCGTAGGTCTCTTCTATGGTCAGCTGACGCAGGGTTTCAAAAGTTTGTTTTTGATCCCAGGGGCACTGTTCGCGGAGTTCATCCATGATTTGCAGCAAGCGGGAAAAGGCAAGTAAACGTGGGTCCATAGTACAAAGTTAGCAGTTGAAACGAGCTTTTCATTAAATTTGACCATGCGCCCGATTTACTTATTGTTATTCTCCCTTAGCTTGTGTTTCAAAGTTGCCGCACAGCCTGGTTTTGAATACCGCCAAAAACTTGGTTTCTTACTTGCTCACCGCGGCCTCATGGCCCATATACCTCAGGCTCCGGCTGTTGCTGGCGAATTCTCCTACATTTACCGCACAGCTGAAGCCAAGCAATGGCATCAGGCTTATCGCCAGCCTTTGGTGGGCGGCACGCTTTTCTTTGGTTCGGTTGGCAACAACGAAATTCTTGGGCGTTATTTAGGGCTCTACGGCTTTGTAGAACTGCCGATTGTCAAGCTCAAACACTACCGCCTAGATTTCAAGTTCGCGACGGGCTTAGGTTATACCAACAAGCCCTTTGATCCAATCCTCAATCCTGAAAATGTCGCCATTGGCTCGCGGGTCAATGCCTTGATGTGTTTTGCCCTCAAGCAAAGTTGGCGTTGGAACAACACCGCACTCACTTTTGGCATCGACATGACCCATTTTTCAAATGCGAGTTACCAAATGCCCAACCTCGGTATCAATGTGCCCTTTCTGTCCTTGGGAGTGCAGCGCTTTTTTGAAGAACGCGCTGTCGAACAAAAGCAAACGGAACTCGAGCGTCCGGACCTCACTTTTGGCGCAACAGCGATTGTCAGTGCCAAAGAAATGCGGCCCTTAGGTGTAGGGCGCTATCCGGTTTATGCAGGGAATCTTTTTGCGCGCAAATATTTTGGTCCAAAAGGAGGCTTAGAGGCGTCATTGGACGTGATTTATAAAATGGGTTTGTTGTCGCATCCGAGTTATCCGCAGGCCGCAGCCCTTGATCCTTTGCAACTCGGTCTTTTCATGGGCTATGTGCAGTCTTTTGACCGCTTGCATTTTATTTACGGCGCTGGTGTGTACCTGCGCGATGTACTGCAACCCGACGACTCTATTTACATCCGTTTGGGTAGCCGTTATGCCCTGACCAAGCAGCTAGAGGCGCTCATGACGCTCAAAACACATTATGCCAAAGCAGACTACATGGAATTTGGTTTAGCCTATCATTTCTAAGATGCGTTACCTGAGCTATATATCGGTATTATTGGTTTGCTGGGCTTGTCAGAAAGCACCTGAACGCAGCTGCTGGAAAGGAACTGGCCCAATTGAAATTACACAATTGCCGCTGGCTTCGTTTTGCTTTTTGCACGTGCATCCGCACATGGAAGTCGTGCTTGTTCAAGACTCCCTCAATTACGTAGAGTGGCTGGCTGGCCAAAATTTACAGTCTTTTTTGAGCGCAACAATTGAAAACGATACGTTGCAATTGCATAACCACAACCGCTGTGGCTTTTTGAGGTATCGGAATGGAGATGTCAAAGTCGTGGTGCATTATAAAACCTTGAAAGAATTGCACCTCGATAACAGCGAAGTGGTCAGCACTTACAACAAATGGACCCAAGACGACGTGCTCATTTTTCTCAAAGAAGGAGTGGGTAAGGTCATTTTAACGCTCAATGCCCAAAAAGCAACCGTGCGCAACAATTTTGGTTGGCAAAACTTACGGCTCAGTGGTACTGTTGGAGCACTTTTTGTAGACCTCGACGGTTCAGCAGCGCTTGACGCACCAGCTTTGCAAGTGCAAGATTCTATTTCTTTTCGCAGTGAATCTCCGCTGTCCAGCTGGCTGCGCGCCGATCAGATTTTGCTCAAAGCACAGCTCTATGGGGTGGGCAATTTGTATTATTCCAAAACCCCAGCGACGCTGCTGAAAACCGAATATGGTACTGGGAAGGTACTCCCCAAATAACCCTTTTAAATGAAAAATTGCTGCATTTTATTGCTTTTCTGCTGCTTCATTTTTGCTTCGCGCGCTCAATTTTCGCTTTCTGGCACCTACGACACCTACACTGCGCTTTCCAAAAAAGGTATATCAAGCTTACCGTTTATGGTGTCTCATGCCAAAATTGGAACCTACGATATCAATTTGCTTGAAGTCGAATTGGCCTACACTCAAAACCATTTTAAATTTCAGTTTTCACCTGCGCTTGGTTCCTACATGCAAAACAACTACGCTGCCGAAGCACCGTATCGTCGCTTTATTTATGAAAGTTATTTGCAGTACAAAACGGGCAAAACCGAGTTGGCATACGGCACCTTTAGTTCTCCGTATACCCAAGAAACACCTCGTGGGGTTGATCAATTGAATGCGTCGAGAAGCTTGGCTGCAGAGTATGTGCCGTATTACGTTTCGGGCCTGCGTTGGTCTGAGCAGTGGACACCAAAATTGAAGTCGCAATTTTTCATCACCAATGGCTGGCAAAGGCTCGTCTTTTCCGGGCAAAGGCCCAGTCTAGGCTTGTTGTTTCAATGGGAATTCAAGAAATGGAAATGGAATTGGAGTCATTTTTATGGCGATGTGGCGCCAATTGGCAAACTAACGCCAGAGCTAGGGCTCAACCGCTGGCGCTTCTTTCAAGAACTCAATGCGGCTTATCAAATGCAACGTTGGACCTTGCAGTCTTGCGTTTATTTGGGAGCGCAAAAGCGCAATGGAGAAAATTACCTGAAGTGGTGGGGGCAGGCCAATTTGCAAGCGGCGTATGCGCTCAATCCGAAGCTGAATTTGGTCGGGAGAACTGAGTTTATATATGACCCAAAGCAAGTTGTTTTTGCTTATGATGCTGGTGCTTTTGGTTCTTTATCAGTGGGTTGGCAGTATGGCATCACGGCAAATTTGCAAGTCGCTCAAGAATTTCGATATTTTAAGGGCAAACAGACGAATATCCCCGTTTGCTACAGCTTTTTGCGCCTGAAATTTTAGTATTTTTGGGGCTAAACTCAGTCCATGAAAATCCTGTCCTTTAACGTCAACGGCATACGCGCGGTGGTTGGCAAAAACTTTATAACAGACATGCAGGCCCAGGCCCCAGATGTCATTTGTTTGCAAGAAACCAAAGCTACCCCAGAACAAGTTGCCGCAGCTGTAGCGCCGCTAAGCGACTACCAAGTGTACGCTAATTCCGCAGATAGAAAAGGGTATTCAGGCACCGCTATTTTAACAAAAGTAGCACCCATTTCAGTTACTTACGATATCGGCATGCCCGATCACGACACCGAAGGCCGCGTCATTTGTGCTGAGTTCACGAATTTTTACCTCGTTACAGTTTATGTGCCCAATTCAGGCAGTGAACTACTGCGTTTAGACTACCGCCAAACCTGGGATGCCGCATTTTTGAACTACCTCAAAAACCTCGAAAAAAGCAAGCCGGTTTTGGTTTGTGGCGATTTCAACGTAGCGCATCAAGCCATCGACTTGGCGCGCCCCAAAGAAAACTACAACAAAGCGGCTGGCTACATGCAGGCCGAAATCGACGGCATGAACGCTTTTGTAGGCGCTGGTCTTTTGGACAGTTTCAGAGCACTCAACCCCGAACAAGTCAAGTATTCTTGGTGGAGCTACAGAGCGGGTGCCCGCGAGAAAAACGTCGGCTGGCGCATCGATTATTTCTTGATCAGCGAGGCGTTCATACCCAAGCTTCAAGAAGCCTTTATTCTCAATGATGTTTTTGGCTCAGACCACTGCCCAGTAGGGGTTGTTATCGCTTAACACCGCACATGCAACACCTCAAAGATACTTTCAAGCACAAAGGCCGCCGCCGGCAGCTCATCGAAGAATTGGCCCAAATGGGCATTCAAGACCAGCGCATTTTGGTCGCTTTTGATGCCACACCCCGCCATTTTTTCCTAGACCTCGCCTTTGACGAACAAGCCTACACCAACATGGCTTTTCAAATTGGCTCTGGTCAAACCATTTCACATC
>JAIPCC010000029.1 GCA_021738405.1 Crocinitomicaceae bacterium
CAGCTGATTGGCTTCCCCCGACCAATTGAGCCTAGGAATGTATTCATAGGAATCCAATTTGACTTGTTGAATTTTAGCACTCTTGACATCTAACATGTGTAAAGTAACCTTGCTATTTACCTCGCCCGCTTTTGGATACTTGTATTTGTACTGCTCAGGATACAACTCTCCATACATGGCCATCTGAAATTCGGGCACCTCGCGCTCGTCAAATTTTAAAAATGCAATGTAACGGCTATCCGGTGACCAGCCATAGGCTTTGGTAATGGCAAATTCTTCTTCGTAGACCCAGTCTGTGGTGCCATTGATGATTTTATTGCGCTTGCCGTCTTCGGTTACTTTGCGCACCTTTCCGGTCGCCAGATCTTTGATAAATAAATCATTGCCGTGAATGAACGAGACTTTTTTACCATCTGGGCTGTATTCAGCTAAAGTTTGCGGCGCGTGATCGGCGTCTAGGGCCTCTAATTTTTGCGTGTTGAGGTCATATAGAAAGTAAAACGCTTCAAAACTGCGGCGGTAAATTGCTTTTGGCGCGGTCCAGAGCAACACTTTTTGTTCGTTGGCATTGAATTCATAACCTGCCACCGCAATGGGTTGGTCGTTATATACCAAACTTGACTTCGGGACGAGCAGCTTGGTTTTTTCGAGTTGATCATCGGCAACAAGGCCCCTCACGATGTCGCCATTTTCATTCATTTCGACAAAATGCAAGCCATCGTTCATCATTTGATACGAACTTCCACCTTTGGCACTGAATTCATAATTGCGCCAAATGCGTTCTATACTTAAGTCTTGGGCAAACGATGTGATTTGCAGAAAAGTGAATAGGAATAGATAAAATAAAGTCTTCATGAAAGGTGAATTTGATGGCTAAAATGGAATCCTAAAATTACATAGAATTCGATAGTAATTTAAAGTTCACATGCGCTTCACAAAGAAATGACTTCACTTTTTGTAAAAGACTTGCTTTTTTAAATGTAAATGCTTTAAATTTGTCATAACTTTTTTATGTCCTCCTTGACGCATCCATAGTGCTGAAACCATAAAAAAGAACTCATTAATCCGAAGCTGATTGTCAGTTGATTTAAACTTAACATCATGAAGCAAACACTACTTTTTTTATCTTTCTTTTTGTTTTTAGGCGCTAACGCCCAAAACACTTGTAACGAACTTTTCATTTCTGAATACGTGGAAGGTTGGTCTAACAACAAAGCATTAGAGATCTATAACCCGACCAACAACCCGATCAATCTTGCTGGGTACTTTGTGAGTCGTTACTCTAATGGTGCTACAACAGCAACTGTTGCAAACTCCGTTCAACTATCAGGAACCGTACCTCCAAAAGGTGTTTATGTCGGTGTTCTCCAAAAACTCGACCCAAACGGTACTGGTCAAGAAGCCCCGGTTTGGGATTCACTTCAAGCAAGAGCTGACGGCTTTTTCTGTGCCGACTACAACGTTTCCAACGCTTGGTACTGGAATGGCAACGACGCTATTTTATTGGCAAAAGGCACTTTACCGACTAGCTCAACTGCGGTAATCAACGCTACAAACGTCACTGGTTTTGCGATCGTAGACGTTTTTGGTAAAATTGGAGAAAACCCTGCAAACGAAACCGGAACCTCTTCAGGTAACGACGGCGCTTGGTCTTCGCAATTCCCTTACAGCACTGGTCTTGGCGTCTTGCTTACCAAAGACCACGGCCTCATTCGCAAGCCAGCTATCCTCAAAGGTCAGACCGCAAACCCTTCATTTTTTGACCCGCTCCTAGATTGGGACAGCATTCCACCGGTCATTGTGCGTCTCGACGCCAACGGCGATACCCTTTATGGAACAAGCGGCAATCCTATTTTAGATGGTAATTGGTCTTCACTTGGCGCACACGAATGCGACTGCAATTCGATTGGCCTCAATACCCAAACCAAACTAAGTCCGAGCGTATACCCGAATCCAAGCACTGGTCTTGTTTTTGTCAAAACACAAAACGAAGTGCGCAAAATTCAAGTTATTTCTGCGCTTGGTCAGCAAATCAAAGAACTCAACATTTCTAGTGCTCAGCAAGTTGTTGAAATTGATTTAGACGACTACCACGGTGTATATTTCTTGCGCCTAACTGCTGCTTCAGGCGAGCAAAGTCTGCACAAAGTTATTATCCGCTAAGATGCGTCTCTTCTTATTGGTGCTGCTTGCGGCACTACCTGGGCTTGCTATGGCTCAGCAAAAAGGAAAAATCAGTGGCCAAGCCCTCATGACTCCAGGTGAAATACCTGTTGCGGGCGCAAAAATTACACTACTCAGTCAAGGAACTGCTGTTACAAGGGTCGCTACCAATGATATGGGCGCATACGAACTACTCAACATTCCTTACGGCAAGTACCAGTTGGTATTTTCTCTTCCACTCAACGACACGCTGCGCTACGATATCCAATTAAACCAGGCCGCTGTAGTCCAAAACTTTAGCATTCGTGCCACCCAAGAAGAACGCGAAGTTCGCGTCATTGGCAATCTCGTACGCGGTCAGAATGTTCCGGTGGCAGTCACCAAAATTGACACCAAAAAGATCAACGAAGAACTCGCTTCTCGCGACCTACCGATGCTCCTCAATGGTACGGCTGGCGTATATGCAACCAATCAAGGTGGCGGCGACGGCGATGCGCGCATCAATGTGCGTGGTTTCGACCAGCGCAACGTGGGGGTCATGATAGACGGCGTTCCGGTCAACGACATGGAAAACGGCGCTGTGTATTGGTCCAATTGGTTTGGCCTCGATGCCATCACCTCTCAAATGCAAGTGCAGCGCGGGCTTGGTGCTACCAAAATTGCCATGCCATCTATAGGCGGAACTATCAATATCATCACACAAGGCGTGGGTTCCAAAAAAGGCGGAAGCTTCAAGCAAGAATACGCAACAGGCAATTTCTTGCGCAGTTCGCTTTCTTACAACACCGGTATGACGCCATCGGGCTGGGGTCTCACTTTTTCTGCTTCCTATAAACAAGGGCAAGGCTGGGTAGACGGCACGCCAACGCAAGGATTCTTTGGATACACCAAAATTTCCAAGCGCCTAGACAAACACCTCATCACGCTTTCCGCATTTGCAGCTCCTCAAAAGCATGGCCAGCGCTCCTACAACCAAAGCATTCAGTACTGGGATGCCAATCGTTCACAAAATCTAGGTGTTGCTTTCGATTCTACGCTCATCCTCAACGACATGGGTATTCGCTACAACCAACATTGGGGTTACGTGACCAATGCGAATGGAGAACAAGAAATTTTAAATGAACGTAGAAATTTCTACAACAAACCACAAATTACACTCAAAGACTTCTGGTCTGTCAATGACAAACTTGATATTTCCAACCTAGCTTATCTCTCTGTTGGCCGCGGTGGAGGCACTAGTATTTTCAATTCTTCTGCCATCCTCAGAGACAGCAATTCAACCATTGACTGGGATCAAATGATCACCGAAAATCAAGTGAATTCGCTTTTTGGAACGCCCAACATCGACCCTATTTACTCGCCAACAGAAATCAAAGCGAGTCAAATCTTGTTGGCTAGCATGAACAACCATTTTTGGTTGGGTTATTTAGGACAGTTCAATTACCAATATTCCAAAAAAACAAGCATTTCAGGCGGTCTAGACTACCGTTATTACGAAGGGCGTCATTACCAAGTAATCACCAACTTGTTGGGTGCCGATTACTTCGTAAGCACCGCAGACTTCAATGATGCAGACCCCATGCAACGCGTCGGTGACAAAATCGCCAAAAACACGTTCAATGCCGACCGCGACGGAGTCGTTACTTACGCAGGGGTTTTTGGCCAGGTGGAACACAACGGAGAGCGCATCAATTGGTTTGCCAATGTATCAGGTGTACTCAATGGCTATAAAGGCATAGACTACTTTCAACGCAAAGTGCTCGACCTCGGCGATACTACCTTGCGGATCGGCGCGCTCGACACCATTCAATACAATGGCCAAACCTACCACGCTGGTTCGGCAGGCTTGGAATACTTTGCTACTGATTGGAAATACATACCTGGTGTAACCGTCAAAGGCGGTCTGAGCTACAAACTCAATAAATACCACGACGTTTATTGCAATCTGGGTTACCTCAACCGCACGCCTCAGTTCTCGAACGTCATCGACAACAATACCAATAGTTTCTTTGGTGAAATTGTCAACGAAATCATCTACTCAGCTGAAGGTGGCTACCACTATTCAACCAAGCATTTTGGCATCAACTATAACGCGTACTATACCAACTGGAAAAACAAACCTTTCCCTTACGGTGTAGCGGTGCCAGACCCTAATGACCCAACTGAATTCATCCGCGTCAACATCAACGGTATGGATGCCATTCACATGGGGCAAGAAGTCGATGTAGCCTGGGAAATCTCTCCTAAGCTATCCTTTGACTTTATGTTCTCCATGGGTAACTGGATTTGGAACTCCAGCAAAACAGTCTTTATTCCGCAATACGACTCTCTAGAGTTCACCTTTGATGCCAAGGGTGTACACGTTGGCGATGCCGCCCAAACAGCAATGGCTGTCTCCTTGCGCTATGAACCTATCAAAAATGCATACATCAAGTTACAAGGCCAATTCTTTGACCGCTACTATGCCAATTTTGACCCTTTCTCTTTACAAGGCAGCAACGGCGGACGCGACTCCTGGAAAATCCCATCTTATTCCCTGATCAATATTTTTGCTGGTTACCGCTATAAGCAATTCAGCGTGGGCGGCTCAGTTACCAATCTTTTGAATACCTCTTTTATCTCTGATGCCACTAACAACGCAAATGGCATCTACGATCAATTCGATGCGCGCTCGGCCGCCGTTATGTTTGGCCAAGGCTTGCGTTTCAATATCAATCTCGCAATACAATTCTAACTATGAAAAAATTACTTTTTAATCTCGCGTTATTGGCACTCGGACAACAAGCTTTTGCGCAGTCCATTGCACAAGTTCGCAACTTAGGAATTGGCCAAACCGTCACCGTATCTGGTGTGGTCACTAACGGCAGCGAACTCGGCCCCATTCGTTACATTCAAGATGGTACAGCAGGCATTGCTTGTTATGGCACCAACCTCAACACGGTTCAAAAAGGAGATTCCATTACCGCAACGGGTGTTTTGTTTGAATTCAGTGGCTTACTTGAGCTTTCGCCGACCAATTCATTCACCAATCATGGCCAAGCTGTGATCCAACCAGCCGCCCTCATCATTCCTATTCCGAGTGCAGGTGAAAACCTTGAAGGCCAATTGGTGCGCCTGGACAACGTCAATTTTGTGCAAACTGGTAATTTTGCAACTGGCAATAGTACTGTTCAAGTTTTTGATGGTGCCAATACTTTTGATGTGCGCATCAATGGCAGTACCAACATCGACGGCTCAGCTATTCCAACTGGCCCAATCACCATCATTGGTCTTCTAGGGCAGTTCAATGCGAACTATCAATTGATCCCTCGTACCACGCAAGACATCTTTGCTTATGTTGCACCAGCGAGAGAAATCAATGTGAAAATCAACGGAAACAGCGTGCTTTCCGGAGATACTTATGTTGTGGGCAACACAGCCGCTACAACCATTACCATTGAAAACTACGGTGTTCAAAATCTTACCGTTTCTGGAGCAAGCTTTACTGGCGCAAACGCCGCCGATTTCACTTGTAATGCCAATGTAGTTGTAGGTGGCACAAGTAGTCAAAACGTCACGCTCAACTTTACGCCAGGTGGAACAGGCTCTCGTTTGGCTACCATTTCTATCGCCAACGACGACAGCGATGAGAACCCTTACATCATCAACTTATATGGTATCGGTACCAACAACTTGGCAACTGAACCAGTGAATCCAGAATCAAATTCCATGCTTTTCAGTGTAACTACACCATACAAATTGGTTGGCGAATTTACACCGTCAGGAGCAGAAAAGTACCTAGTACTCTGGAAAGAAGGAGATGGAACGAGCCCTGTTCAAGGTTATCCATTAGACGGCACAACCTACAAAAGAGGTGATGTCATTGGCAATGCAAAAGTGGCCTATGTAGGCCCAGGCACATCTTTTGCTCCAAGACACGTACTCGCCAATACGAGCTATACTTTTTCTGTTTTTGCCTTCAATGGTCCGGATGGCTACCAAAACTATGACCAAACCATACCAGCGAGCATTTCTTGGCAAACGCTTGGTAGTCAAGTCGGGAACTACTACAACGGAATCAACTCAGGTTCAAGTTCATTCTTATCTGATTTAAGTGCCCTCATCAATCCGCACACCTCCATCACTTACTACAACTACCTCACCACCATGATGAACCAATACGAGGTTCGCGACACCACCAATGGTCAGTCTTATGTAGAATGTGTGTACTCAGGTGAGCGCAAAGTGTTCAACGATCCATTTACCTGGACAGCAGTTGGGTATTCTCGTGAGCACACCTACTCTCACTCTTGGATGCCAACTTTCCCTTGCGACAACCCTGAGCAAAAAGAATACAACGACCAACACAACCTTTGGCCAACGAACCTTCAACAAGCCAACACGCCGCGCAGTAACCTTCCTTTGATGGACATCGACGGCAATGTGGTATTCACCTACTTAGAAGGTCGTGTAGGTTACAGTGGCAACCAATTGGTTTACGAACCGCGTGCCGAGCAAAAAGGAAATGCTGCCCGTTCAATTTTCTATATGGCCACTTGCTACAACGGTCAGTCTGGCAACACTTGGGAGCTTCCTGCAAACCAAAGCCAAGAATCACTCAAAACTTGGCACTTTGCCGATGCCCCAGACAACTACGAAATTGCGCGTCACGAATATGTAGCTGTGCTGCAAGGCAACCGTAACCCTTTCATCGATTCGGCTTACTTTGCTTGTCATATCAATTTCTCTAACATGAGTTATTTGGTTTGCGATATGGGTCTTTCCGAGAAACTCGATCAAAATTTCTCTGTATTCCCGGTTCCAGCTTCGCAAACACTTTATGCGCAGGTCAATGGCCTTGATATCCTTGGCTATGAAATCCAGGACATCCAAGGTCGTCAGATCAGCAGCAACCAAAACCTACAACTTCCTGTATTGGCCTTGCCGATTAATGACTTCAAATCAGGTGTGTATTTCATCACAGTTGAAACCCAATACGGTCAGGTCAAACGAGAGTTCGTGATCGAATAATGATAAAATATTTTTTGTATAGCATTGTCGGAGCAAGCCTAATGGCTTGCTCTGCTTGTTTTACCCCTACTTTTCAAATTGAAGCACAAACCGTTGTTGGCGTGCAAAACACAGACCCTGAGTTGGTAGAAATGCTTCAGCCTTATCAAGATACGCTTCATACAGAATTTGACGCCTTTGTTGCGGCTACACCAGAGGCGCTTGTGCTCAGCAGACCTTCATCCAATCTCATGAATTGGTGCGCCGATGCCGTACTCAGTTCTCAAACGGCCAATAAACGCTTCAGCGAACCGGTCATCTGCCTCTTGAACGCAGGTGGTTTGCGCAGCAGTTTTGGCGCTGGCAAGCTCACTCTTGCCGATTTTTACAAATTAATGCCCTTCGACAACCGTTTGGTTTGGGTCCATCTACCGGTTTCTAAAATTTCAGAAATTGAAAAGTATCTTTCAAAAAGTGGCGGTGAGCCAATGGCCAATTGTGTCTTTGTAAATGGAAGGTTGCAAATACCGAGTTTGCTATCGAGTCATGACTACATTTGGGTACTCACTTCCGACTTCTTGGCAAACGGCGGCGATCAAATGAACTTTTTTCTTGGACTTGAAAAACAAGAAACCAATATTTTGTTGCGCGATATTTTTATTGAAACGGCAAAAAATCAAGGCGTTTTGGTCTTAGATGCTCAATCCAGATACAGCAAATGAAACTCACGCGCAGAAAACTCTTTCAAAAATTTGGACTGCTCTCCTTTGGTTTGCTGCTTCCAAAGTGGTTAGGTGCGCAAACGAACCGAAAACAGCACCCAGAGCTGGTTATTTTACATACAAACGACACGCATTCTCAAATTGATCCGCTGCCTGCAAACCACAGCAAATATCCAAATCAAGGTGGTATTTTGGCGCGCGCTGCCATGATTGCACAATACCGCGAGCAACACCCACATGTTTTACTGCTAGATGCCGGCGACTTCTTTCAAGGCACCCCATATTTCAATCGCTTTCACGGCGTGTTAGAGATGAAACTCATGAGTGAGCTTGGTTACGACGTAGCTACGCTAGGCAACCACGATTTTGATATCGGGGTAGATGGCTTCATGAATGCACAACAACATGCCCAATTCAAGTTTGTCAATGCCAATTATGATTTTGGCCAAACCCCAATGGCAGCTGTTATTCAGCCTTATCATATCATTGAAAAAGGACGCTATAAAATCGGCATTTTTGGACTTGGCATTGATTTAAATGGCCTTGTTCCGCAAAGTAATTTTGAAGGCATCGCCATAAAGGATCCATTTGAAAGCGCCGCCGCTGTAATCGAAGAATTGAAAGATGCCAAATGTAATTTGATCATTTGTTTGTCGCATTTAGGCTATCAATACGAAGACAAATCCAAGCCCAGCGATGTGTTGCTTGCAGAGCAAGTTTCGGGCATAGACGTCATCCTCGGCGGACACACCCATACTTTTATGCAAGCGCCTACGAAGGTTACGCAGCAAGACGGACATACCGTCTGGATCCATCAGGTCGGTTGGGCTGGCGTCAGACTCGGTGCCATAGAGGTTACTGAGCATAAGATGAACTTTCTTCAAAAAATCATCCATTGACCAAGAATATTCTGAGCATCATTTTATTCCTACTCGGTGTTTTATCTTGCGCCAAAGATGTGCAAATAGACCTACCTCAATTGCCGCCGCAGTTAGTAGTCGACGGCAATATCGAAGCCGGTGCGCATCCGCTTGTCTTGCTCAGCATGTCACAACCCGCAGCTGACACCGTGAGCTTAATCACTTACCTAAATAGCGTGGTGAGCGACGCACAAGTGACTGTTGTCAATGGAACGGACACCTTTGCGCTCACCCCTACTTATATCCAGCAACTACCGTTAGAAAGCCAAAAAAGAGTGGCAGAAATGCTTCGAGTTGAGTTAGAGGAAGTAGTCCTTTTGCCCATTCAAATCTATTACTCAGCAGTACTTTACGGCGCCGCGAATCAAACTTACGAACTCTGTATTGCTCATCAAGGAAAATCGTTCAAAGGAAGTACTTACCTACCAAACCCCTCTAGCCTCGACAGTTTGTACTGGAAACGAGAACCCGCCACAATCGAATACGGCTACAGTTGGGCCCGTATGACCGATTCTTTTGGCAGCGCAGATGCATACCGCTGGGAAGTCCGAAGAATTGATCGCAATGAACAAGGGCAAGACCTCGACCCTATTTTCAGACGGGCAAGAGGTGGTATTTTCTCCGACGAATTTTTCAACGGTCAAACGATTGAATTCTATTTTCAAAATCCGTTGAAAAGAAAAGACAGCACCCACCTGAAAACCTACCGCCGCTATTTTCGCTACGGCGACAGCGTAGTTGTCAAACTCTCCAAAATGGATCCTGCTGTGTATCTCTATTACGACCGCATGGACGCCCAACTAGATGCAAATGCAAATCCCTACGCCACGCCCATCAACATTCCTTCTAATATGAAAGGCTGCTTGGGCATTTGGGCCGGCTTTTCGCCATGGTATGACACCTTGATTTGTTTGGATTGAACGAAGCTGATTGCTTAAAAGCATGCATGATGTACATAAGATATCTTCATGCAAAATTCAAGCACTTTGTTAAACAAAAACCCCATTTAGGCGTTAACATTGTCTAAAAGTTATAGCATGATCCGCATATTTATTTCAACTCTCATTCTAGCCTTCAGTGGCTTGTTCTTCGCGCAAACAACAGTCTCTGGCGGTATTTACCAAAATACTACATGGTCAGCCGCAGGTAGCCCTTATCTCATGACCGGTTCTATGGTGGTTTTTCCAGGGGTTACGCTCACTATTGAACCTGGTGTGGAAGTGCGCGTCACACCTGACTATTCATTTAATACAGGTAATTTGCGCTATTTAGAAGTTCGAGGATCTCTTGTAGCCTTGGGTACAGATGCGGCGCCGATCACCTTCAAAACAACCGATGCGAGTATTTTGGGT
Organism: Crocinitomicaceae bacterium; assembly: GCA_021738405.1. Taxonomy (GTDB): domain Bacteria; phylum Bacteroidota; class Bacteroidia; order Flavobacteriales_D; family Crocinitomicaceae; genus UBA952. Next base: position 10,147 of record JAIPCC010000029.1, read on the forward strand.
CAGCAAACTTGGTATGGCATCAATATCAAGGGTTCTCAGGGTGGAAACGTGCAGATGGACCGCTTTCGTTTATATGACAGCTTTTATGGGATAGCCAATGATATTTCACAACCAGGGGTTGCTTACAACTGGACAAACTGTCAATTCAAGAACAACAACTATAGCATTCAGCTCAATGCCGATATGTCATACACTGGTTGCTTATTTGAAAACAATGGTGTTGGGCAAGCCGCACAAATTTTGTACGGTTCGCTCACTGCAGAAAATTGTCAGTTCATCAATAACTTTTGCTCTTTTACATGGTCAAACAACATCAGTGTGAATAATTGTTTATTCGAAGGTAACGGCAATAACATTGTTGGATCGCCAGGAACAGTGAGCAATTGCCAATTCATCGACAACGACTTCGGTTTTGCCGAAGCCTACGGTCACACCATCCAAAACTGTTATTTTGAGGGCAACGGCGTAGCGATAGATAACTCTGGTGGGGCAAACATCAGTAATTGTACCTTTGACAGCAATGACGTAGCAGTGCGCCTAGGCGACAACAGCACCCTCACCAACAACATCATTACCAACAATAGCGTAGGCGTTGCCGTTTTGGCTTACAGCCCCAATTCGACGCTCATTGAAAACAATACCATTTGCTACAATACAAGCTACAACCTACAAAACCTTACCGACAAAAACTTTCAAGTAAATGCCAATTGCTTCTGTTCACAAGATTCAAGCTACATAGAAAATCTCATCCTTGATGGGTATGACGACATCACAAGAGGTTTGGTCAATTACGCCATTTATGATGACTCTTGTGCCAATGTACTCGATTATGTAGTCAAAATCAACCTTGATGGAGGTGTCGGAATCGCGACACTACAGCCCAACGCGTGGCGCTTGAAAGGCCAAGATGCAAATACACTTTATATTGAGAGTTCACAAGTGCTGCGCATCGAATTCCTTAATTCTATTGGGCAAGTTCAAAAAGAAATGACGCTTCAAAAAGGAGAAAATAAAATTTCAACAAATAACCTTCCAAGTGGCCTCTATTTTCTAAAAAATGAATTTGGACACACTCAGAAAGTGCTATTGTAGAAAAATCAGTTTATCAAGAAGCTACATCCATTTAGCCAGAAATTGATTGAATTCCGCCCTTAGTGTCGCAAAATTTTGCTCAAAATAAGCAATGTAATTCGCCTCGTCGTCATGATTTTCTAATTTGCGATGATCCACAGCAACCGGATTCTGTTTGATTTCTGAAATCAAGTTATTTTCATTGGCTTTAATTTCATGTGCCAATTCATCGATATGATTGCGCTGGATGATGAATTGATTCTGAAAATGCTCCACTTGTTTTAAAAAATCAGGCGCATTGTTCTTAGCGGTTACTTCTTCGAGTCTTTCTCTTAGGATGATAATTTCCTCTTTATAGAAGTCCAGGCGTTTGAGCCAATCTTGATTTTCTTGATGTTGGTCGTAAATGAAAGTTTTTGTTGTCATGTTGATTGGTTTTTAACAAAGTTCCAGCTATTTCACTGCGCTAAACATGATAGAAGTCAATTCCTGACTTGATTCTTTTTCAAATTACTATCTTTGCATCCTATTTCATTGATATGTCTTCAGTACCTGTTCGCGTTCGCTTTGCCCCCTCACCTACTGGCCCGCTCCATATGGGAGGAGTGCGCACTGCACTTTATAACTACCTTTTTGCACTCAAGCACAACGGCACCTTTCTGATCCGCATCGAAGATACCGATCAAACCCGCTTTGTGCCTGGCGCGCAAGACTACATCATGGATGCACTCGCTTGGTGTGGTATCATGCCAACAGAAGGTCCGGGTTTAGGTGGCAACTACGGCCCCTATGTGCAATCTGAGCGCAAAGAAATGTACAAGCCCTACGCCGAACAACTCATCGCCGAAGACAAAGCCTATTACGCTTTTGACAGCGCCGAAGACCTCGACCGCATGCGCGACCAAGCCAAAACAATGGGCATGCCCAATTGGCAATACAACAGCGTAACGCGCAGCGGCATGCGCAATTCACTCACGCTACCCCAATCTGAGGTAGAGCAACTTTTAGCTGCTGGCGAACCTTATGTCATCCGCATGAAAATGCCGCGCAACCGCGATATCCGCTTCCACGACCTCATCCGCGGCTGGGTGGTGGTCAATACCAACAACCTCGACGACAAAGTACTATTTAAAAGTGACGGCATGCCAACTTATCACTTGGCCAATATCGTCGATGACCACACCATGGCCATTAGCCACGTGATCCGCGGCGAAGAATGGTTGCCTTCCGCTCCTTTGCACGTCATGCTCTATGAAGCATTTGGCTGGGATTGCCCCGAGTTTGCACACCTGCCACTTTTGCTGCGCCCTGACGGCAATGGTAAACTCTCCAAACGAGATGGAGACCGCCTCGGTTTCCCGGTTTTTCCAACCAATTGGCTCACCGCTGAAGGAGAACTTTATTCTGGCTACCGCGAAAAAGGCTACTTACCTGGTGCTTTCATCAATATGCTTGCGCTACTTGGCTGGAACCCAGGTACCACCCAAGAAATCTTCACACTAGAAGAACTTATTGAAGCATTCTCCCTCGAGCGCGTCAGCAAGGCCGGTGCAAAGTTTGACCCCGAGAAAACCAAATGGTTTCAACAACAATACTTACGTGCACAATCAGACGCAACACTTGCCGAACAATTGCGTGCGCTTCAGACCATTGAACAATCTGATGCCGATCTTCAGCAAATTTGCGGCCTCATGAAAGAGCGCGCCACCTTTGCACAAGACATCCTTACCGATGGCGCCTATCTTTTTGGACGCCCTAACGCTTTTGATGCAGAAACCATTCGCAAAAAATGGAAACCAGAAACTGCTGGGTATATCCAAGAATGGAAAAGCATTGTGAGTAGCCTCACAGAATTTTCTGCTCAAACAATAGAAGTCTCTTTCAAAGCTTTCTTGGCTGAAAAACAGCTCGGTATTGGGGCCGTACTCTTGCCTTATCGCTTGGTGCTCACCGGTGTTGGCGCAGGTCCTGGCATGTTCGAGATTTCTGAATTCCTCGGCAAAGAAGAAGTGCTCACACGAATTGATCTTGGTCTAGCTGAAGTAGCAAAAATCCTTCAGGATGCATAAAATTTTTGTCAGTGGCATCCAATGCTATGCTTATCACGGCTGTTTGCCTGAAGAAGGGCGCATTGGCGGGCACTACATCGTCGATATCGAACTCCACACCGACTTCAGCAAAGCGGCTGCCCAAGACACGCTTTCGGATACCATAGACTACGTTGATGTCAACCGCATCGTCAGCGAAGAGATGGCCATCCGCTCTAAGCTCATCGAACACGTTGGTCAACGCATTGTCAATCGCATCAAAAGTGAATTAAACGGTATTCTTGCACTACAAGTCAAGATCACGAAACTATGCCCGCCAATTAACGGCGACGTGCAATCTGTGGCTATTTTAATAGAGGCCTAAACCGCTTTCGTTTCCAAAAACGCTAGAAACTGAGCCATTGCTCTGGCACGGTGGCTGTATACATTTTTCTGTGTAAGCGGCATCTGAGCAAAGGTAAGCTGTTGGTCTTCCGGAACAAATATTGGGTCGTAGCCAAAGCCTTCTGTACCTGCTTTCTCTGTTGCAATGACACCCTTTACAATCCCTGTAAATTGCTGTTCTATCTCTCCATCGCAATAGGTCATTACGGTTTTGAACTGAGCGCTTCTGTCTGCCTCATTAGCCAAAGCGCGCAATAGTTTATCCATATTGGCATTGTCGCTGCGTTCGGGGCCCGCAAAACGCGCAGAATGCACACCCGGGGCACCGTTCAAAGCACTCACTTCTAAGCCGGTATCATCAGCAAAACAAGGCAAGCCAAAACGCTGCAAAACCCAGTTGGCCTTGAAAGCAGAATTTCCCTCAATTGTGGGCTCATCTTCGGGTATTTCTTCGTGGAGCTCGAGGTCGTGAAGCGTGAGCAGGGTCATGCCTGTGGGTAAGACAGACCTGATTTCTGTTGCTTTTTTCTGATTATGGCTTGCAAATACGATTTTCATGGGCTAAAAATAGGAAATATAGCCCAAGTGTAGTTTACCTGCGTTCAATTGCAGACCCTTTCCTAACTCGGCTCCTAAGCCATAGCTCAACTTGAACTGGCCGTTGTCTGAGCCCAGCACCAAGCCTAAACCGACTGCATACACGGTCGTTTGGGTGCTGTTGAGTACTTTATTTTCAAACCAAGACCAATCTGAAAAGACTAACACATGTGCATATTCATCGAGTAAAAAACGATACTCCAAACCTGTAAAAACAACGGTAGACGCAAAGAATGCTTCTTCGTCAAAACCGCGCATGCGTTCCAAGCCACCAAAACGGTAAAGCTCATTGGCATATAAGCTTGATGCCTGGATGTGATCAAATTCTTGACTCAAGCACAAGACCTGACGCTTGGAAAGCGGTACAAAATAGCGCTGTGTGAGTTCTATGCGCCAAGTAAGTTGCTCCGCTTCGGCTTTTTTGTTTCCAACCAAATACAAGGCTTTGAGCTGCATGCCTTTTCTCGGATTGGGCAAAAAATCGAGCTGTTGTCTCTGCAAGCCAATCCCATATGCAAGCGTGCTGAAAGAGCGTAAATTTGTCGAAGAAGCGGCGCTCACCAAAGTATTGGAACGCCAGTAATCAAGTTGCGCCAGCACTTGCCAATTACCCGAAAATAAATAGGTCAGGCCTAGATTCCCCTTTATTTCTAGAAAAGAAGTATCTCGACGGTAGAGCGTGAATCCAGAACTCAAACCATAGGGCGATCCGCCAATGTAAGGCCAAGTAAGTGAACTCTTGAGCATTTGGGTTTGCGGCGCGATACTGCGCCAATGCAGCAAGAATTTTTCATTCTTTTGAAATGTATTTTGAAGTTGGAGGTTGAACTCACCCACCAGTGCAGTCTTTTGATTTGCCGGATTTGGCTGCAAGCCAATGATGCCCGTTGCCGAAGACATTTTGATCCTTTCGAGAAAAAAATAGAGCTCGGCGTGCTCTGCTGTATAGGCCCACTCGGGTGCGCGCAGCATTTTAAAGGGCAGTTGCCCTGCCAATTGGGTTTGGGCCTGTAAAAGTTGTGCTTCGCTGAAAAGAGCGCCCGGTTGGATTTGCAGCAGGTTTGAAAGTACTTTTTCTTTGATGATGCCCTCGGGCTTCACTTGAACCTGCCCCCAACGCACTTCTGGCCCTTTGATGGTTTGCAAAATGACGGAGGGTTGTGGGCCCGAGCTAAAATGCAAGTGCACTTGACCAAAAGGATAGCCGTTATTGAGCAGCAGGTTCAGGGAATCTTGAACCATTTGCTGCAATTCTTTTGCTTCGACCCATTCAAATTCACCTGAAGTGTTGTCTTGGGTCTGCAAAGCAATGCCGTTAAAAAAAGGCCCGGGATTAATTTGAAAATAGGCTATGGAATCGGTTTGTTGGGTGGGTGTCAAGGCAAAAAGAAAATAGCCGGCCTCGAGCGCTTGTGCCTGCCAATTATTGATTTGTTTTTGCCAATTGACGAGATTGTATTTTGCGGAGGGTTCAACAGACGCAAAGGAAAGTACCTTAGGCAGTGGCTCTTGGCGCGGATCTAGTGCAAACTGAGCTTGCTGCGCACTGACTTGCCACACCCAACCAACCAAAAACATGAACCTGACAACAATTTGCATCCTTTAAGATTAAAGAATTAACGCGCTAATTTTTTAAAAATTGTAACTTTGTACTACAAACGCCGTTAAACGCAGCAACAACAACAAAACTAACACCATGAAAACAAAATCTACATTTATCCTCGCGGCATTCGCTACACTACTTGTATTAGCTTCTTGTGGCGCAGGTCGCAAAGCAAGCTGCGATGCTTACGGAAGTCTTGAACAAACGACACAAAACGCAGATTTAGCCACGCGCTAAGCCTCCATTACCATTCGAAGCGCTGAACGTGCATAGCCATTTGAGCTTGCATTTTCAGCGCTTCTTCTTTTGCAGCAACTGCAAAATCTTCGCCCTTACTGGCATAAATAATGGCACGTGATGAGTTCACGAGCAGCCCACACTGCGCATTCGCACCGTACTTAACTACCGTATCTAAATCACCACCCTGTGCGCCAACACCTGGCACTAAAAAGAAGTAGTCTGGGGCCAAAGCACGCACTCTAGCGATATCTTCAGCTCGGGTGGCACCCACCACATACATCATGTTTTCTGGCGTGCCCCATTGAGCAGATTTTTCCAAAACAGTCTCAAAAAGCGCTTTACCATTCAACTCCATCAATTGGAAATCCTTGGCGCCTTCATTGGAGGTAAGTGCCAGTAAAATGACCCATTTGTTTTCGAATTGCAAAAAAGGCAAGACGGAATCGGAACCCATGTAAGGCGCCACCGTCAGTGCATCTGCTTGCATGTGTTCAAAAAATGTTTGGGCATAATAAGAGGAAGTATTGCCGATATCGCCGCGCTTTGCATCTGCAATGACCAAACATTCTTTGGGGATATAAGCCATCGTTTTGCGGAGTGCCTCCCAACCTGCAGCGCCGTGACACTCAAAAAATGCCGTATTGGGCTTAAATGCAACAGCATACGGATGTGTAGCGTCTATTATAGCTTTGCAAAATTCAAAAAGCGGGTCTGCAGTTTGCAGCAAATGAGGTGGTATTTTGGCCAGATCTGGATCGAGCCCAACACACAAAAAACTTTCTTTAAGCTTGATTTGCTCGATGAGTGCTGCTTTGGTCATGCGGTTTCTCCTTTTAATTTCTCGGCGTTTTCGGCCATTTTGAGGGCGTCTAGCATTTCTTGCACATCGCCATTCATGAACGCGCTGAGGTTGTACATGGTTTTGTTGATGCGGTGGTCGGTGATGCGACCCTGCGGATAATTGTAGGTACGGATTTTTGCGGAGCGGTCTCCGGTAGACACAAGTGTTTTTCTTTGGGCAGCGCGCTCGTTGTGAATGCGATCGAGTTCTTGTTGATACAAGCGCGAACGCAAGACAGAAATGGCTTTTTCTAAGTTTTTATGCTGTGAGCGACCATCTTGACACTCCACTACCAAACCTGAAGGGATGTGTGTCAGGCGGATAGCAGACTCCGTTTTGTTGATGTGCTGCCCTCCAGCACCTGATGCGCGGAAGGTATCTTTTCTGACGTCGTTCATGTCGAGTTCAAAATCGACTTCTTCTGCTTCTGGTAAAACGGCAACGGTGATGGCCGAAGTATGCACACGCCCCTGAGATTCTGTCTCCGGTACGCGCTGTACGCGGTGTACCCCCGACTCAAATTTCAAGGAGCCGTAAATACCTGTACCGGTAATCTCCATGGAGATTTCTTTGTAGCCTTTGACCGATCCTTCGGAAGAATTGAGGACATCTACTGTCCAGCCCATGGCTTTGAAATACATGGTGTACATGCGGTAGATGTCTTCGACAAAAATACAGGCTTCGTCTCCGCCCGTACCTGCACGCAATTCGATGATCGCGTTTTTGTCATCTTCAGGGTCTTTGGGGATGAGCAATAATTTGACTTCTTCCTCTAACAGCGGACGCGCTTGCTCGAGCTCATCGATTTCGGCTTTGGCCATCTCGCGCATTTCTGGATCTTGCTCTTCTTCAAGCAAAGCCTTGGCACTATGGAGATTGCCGAGCAAAAGTTTGAAGCGCAGGTAGGCTTGATCTAGTACCTCGAGGTCGCGGTATTCTTTGTTGAGTTTGACGTACCGACTCATGTCCGAGATGATATCGGGGTCTGTGATCATTTTGCCGACTTCAATGAAGCGAAAATGAATGGCTTCTAACTTATTCAGTAAATCTGACATGCCGCAAAGATAGGCATAAAAAAACCACCCGAAGGTGGTTTTAAGTTAGTTAATCGATCCGGTGACCCGTTTCATGAAGCCATTTAAGGCCTCGCGCTTGGGCACTCCATTTTGGATTTCTTTGTGGACCTCTAGTGCGCCAGAGAAATTAGAAAGTAATTCGCCTATCACGTCAAGTTCTTCATCTTTGATTCCTGGAGCCTCGATCAGGTTTTCGAGTGTTTCCATGGTTTCGTTGATGTAGTCTTCGTCGTTTTGTTCGATGAACTCTACGAGGTGTTTAATGACTGGTAAGCGCATCGAGAACTTCTTGAATGGTTTCTATTTTATTTCCTTGTGCCTCCGACACTAATTTGCCGCCTTCAAAAGAAGCAAAAGTGGGTAAGTTACTCACATTTGCAAACTGACGCGCGTTCGGGTAGTGTTCTGCATCTACGTATACAAATGCGATATCGGGATGCGTCTCGGCTAAGCGCTTGAACTTTGGTTTGGTAATTTTGCAATTGCCACACCAGCCTGCGCCGTACTGGACCATTACCTTGGCATTGGCAGCAAGGACTTGGTCTAGGGTATCGGAAGTGAGGTCGCTGAACATCTGCTTAGTGCTTGCTGAGGTAATCTGCTACACCATTGCGCGTTGCGTTCATGGCATCTTTTCCTTCTTCCCAGTTTGCAGGGCAAACTTCGCCGTGTTTTTGAACGTGTGCAAAAGCATCGATCAAGCGGATGAATTCGTGTACATTGCGCCCAACAGGGAAGTGATTCACAGACTCATGGAAAACCATTCCGGTTTCGTCTAGTAAATAAGTAGCGCGGTAAGGAACGTTGTCTCCGGCCATGTTGTCTTCGTCGAACATGTCGTAGTCTAGGATACCTAATTCCTGAGCCAATAAACGCGTAGAATCAGCGATCAAAGGAAAACGAACGCCTTCGATGCCACCGTTGTCTTTAGCGGTGCTCAACCATGCAAAGTGAACTTCAGCGGTGTCGCAAGAAGCGCCAATCACGATGGTATTGCGTTTTTCAAATTCAGCAGCAGCTTCTTGAAAAGCGTGAATTTCGGTTGGGCAAACGAAAGTAAAATCTTTCGGGTACCAAAACAAGACCACTTTTTTGTTGTTGTCTACGGCTTGTTTCAATACGTTCAATTGAAAAGCATCGCCCATTTCGTCGATGGCCTTTACGGTAATGTCTGGGAATTTTTTTCCAACTAGAGTTGACATATTTTTTGTTTTTAAAGGATTACTAATTTGTGGAACAAAGATACAGCGCTTTGGTTGGAGATGAGTTATAATTTATTTCAATTTATTTTATATTTGTATAGATTCTTTCTATATGATTTCGATACAACAAATGAACTACATTGTAGTGCTCAGCGAAGAACTCCTTTTTCAAAGAGCCAGCGAGCGCTGTTTTGTAACCCAACCCACCCTTTCGATGCAAATCAAAAAGGCAGAAGAAACCTTGGGCTATGCCATTTTTGACAGAGACAGCAATCCGCTGCAACTCACGCCTTCCGGGGAAAGACTCATTCCGATTCTCAGAGAAATTCTCGCCGAAACAGATCAAATCAAGCTGCTTTCCGAACAACTCAAAGGACAGGTCAAGGAAGAGGTCAGGATTGGCATCATCCCGACCATAGCCGCCTACATGCTGCCCGACCTATTTAGTACCTGGATAGCAGATTTTGGCAATATCAAACTGAAAATCCGCGAACTCAAAACCACCTCAGCACTAGAAGCTTTAGAAAGAAAAGAACTCGATTTAGCCATTATTGCAGGCCCGCACCACGACGCCCGACTCCGGAGCATTCCACTCTTTTTAGAGGAAATACAAGTTTATTGCCCCGAAGAACCCAATGAGCAGATCACCTTTGAAAACATTCAGCAACGCCATCCGTGGTTGCTCAACCAAGGCAACTGCCTGCGCACGCAAATGCTCCACTTTTGCCAGCTCAAGGAAGGGCAAACAACCAACTGGGACTACGAAGGTGGGAACTTACCCCTACTCGTCGAAATGGTCGATAAAAATGGTGGCTACACACTCATTCCATCCAATTACAGTTTAAGCGACAAACAACGCGGTGGCATCAAGCCAATTGCCGACCTGCAAGCCTCGCCCGCCAGAGAGGTCATTGCGCTGATCCCAAATCGGAGCATGAAAATGCAGCACTTAGAGGCTTTGGTAAGGCAGATCCAGCTCTTTTATGGGCAAAAAAAAACCAACAAAAATTTGTTGGTTTTAGATTGGGATGTTGCTTAAGTTTTGCCAAGCAAGAAAAGCTAAATAATTTAGGCTTGTGCAAGGGCAACGAAGTCGTCGTAGGCCAATTCTTTCTTAGACATCGAAACAATGCTTTTGAAGTAAGCGGTTAGCTTGCCTTCTGCCAAGCGGTCGTAGATACCATTTGCTTGCTCTTTGTTTTGCAACAAGCGCTGTGCTGTTTCGGTGAGTTCGGCGTCGTCCGGAGCTGGAAGGCCGTATTGGGCGTAGTTGCCGATAACCAATGATTTGGTGAAGTTGATCACTTCTTCGTTGGTCAGTTGGATGTTGTTGTCTTTGAAAATTTTGGTCTGGATCAGCTGCCACTTCAAGGAATTGAGGTAGGCATCGAATTCGCGCTCGAGGTCTTCGTCGGAAACTGGTTTCTCAGAGGAAGATTTGATCCATCTTTTCAAGAAAGCCTCTGGGAAACTCATTTTGGTCTCGGAGAGGAGCATGTCGAATACCTTTTTGGTGAACAAACGATCGGCGTCTTCTTCGAACATGCGCGCGAGGTCTGCCTCGATGCGTTGGTTCATTTCGGCTTCGGTTTTTACTTCGTCGCCAAATAACTTTTGGAAGAGCTCTTCGTTGAGCTCTGCCATTTCCATGCGCTTGATGTCGTTGACCGTAAACTGAAATTTAGCGTCGAGCTCAGCGTAGGCTTCTGGTGCAATACCCAACATGGCTGCTGCATCTTCAGGACCTTTAGAAACGAGTGTGAGGTCGAGTTCGAAAGCATCGTTGATTTTTTTACCAATCAGAAGCTTGCTGCCTTTTTTGTTTTCGAGGAATTCCATAGAAATGGTAGTCGAGTGGCTGATGCCTCCTTCTTTCACGCCATTGGCGTCTAGTTCTTCGAATTTACCCATGACCATGTCTTTGTCACTTACTTCGGCAGAAGATATGAGTTTGCCATAGCGGCGACGGAGGTCTTCGGTTTGTTTGTCGAGGAGTTTTTTGTCGATTTTAACGGTGTTGTACTCCATTTTGGTTTTAGCAGAAATGGGCAACTCAAAAGCTGGGCTGTAACCAATTTCGTAACTAAAAGTGAAATCTTGGGGAGCATCGAAACTACCTTCAACGCCATTTTCAATTGGAAGTGGATTGCCGAGGAGTTCGAGTTTTTCGTCGAGGACGTAACGGTAGATGGCGTCGTTGGTGATTTTGTTGAGCTCTTCGAGCAACACAGACTTACCGTATTGTTTTTGGATCAGACCCGCAGGTATATGACCTGGGCGGAAACCAGGAATTTTGGCGGTTTTACGGTGTTTGTCGAGGGCAGTTTTGACTTTGTTTTGGTAGTCAGTTGCTGCAATTTCTACTTTTAATACACCATTTTGGGCATCGATTTCTTGACGTGTAATTTTCATGCGATCGTTTTGTTAAGCCTAATATTTAAAAAAAAAGGCCTCGTTGAACCAACGAGGCCTTAGTGCGGATGGAGGGACTCGAACCCGCACACCTCTCGGCACCAGATCCTAAGTCTGGCGTGTCTACCAATTTCACCACATCCGCAATTTTATGTATTCTTTATACCGTTTGTATAAGACCCCAAAGGGGTTGCAAAGATAAGAAAGAAATCAATAATACAATAAGAGAAACGAAAAAAATAAGCGAATTAAAGTGCTTTTTTTTGGAGTTGTGTGCGAATTTCTTTCATGAAGGAAGACGCATAAACAAAACTTTCAATCTCGGGATTCGTGGCGTTAATGATTGAATGACGGTCGCCTTCCCACCATTTTTTGCCCTGGTGAATAAATAGAATGTGATCTCCGATTTCCATGACGCTGTTCATGTCGTGGGTAATGACAACTGTGGTGATTTTATATTCTTGGGTAATATCTTGAATCAGGTTATCGATGACAATAGATGTTTTGGGGTCGAGGCCAGAATTGGGCTCATCGCAAAATAAATAACGCGGATTCATGGAAATTGCACGTGCAATGCCGACGCGTTTTTGCATGCCGCCGCTACATTCTGAAGGAAGTAATTTATTGCGGCCAGCTAAATTGACGCGCTCCAAACAGAAATCTGCTCTGGTCTGTATTTCGGCTTTGGTCATGTTGGTAAACATCTGCAGCGGAAACATCACGTTTTGCTCGACGGTCATGGAATCAAAAAGCGCGGCCCCTTGAAAGAGCATCCCGATTTCTTGGCGTATGGCGCTGCGCTGTGCGCGGTCCATGTTGGTGAAGTTGCGCTGGTCAAAAAGAATTTGACCCTCCTCTGGATCGTAGAGACCCACAATACATTTAGCCAAAACCGATTTTCCTTGGCCAGACTGCCCAATAATGAGATTGACCTTCCCTTCTTCAAAAACATGATCGATGTCAAAAAGTACTTTCTGACCATTGAAGCTTTTTGAGACGTTCTTGACTTCTATCATGAGAGGAGCATGAGTTGGGTAAGAATAAAGTTGGCGATGAGAATAGCAATACTGCCACTCACAACGGCTTGTGTGGAGGCGCGCCCCACATCTAAAGAACCACCCTTGACGTAATAACCATAAAAGGAAGCAATACTGACGATCAAGAAACCAAAAACGAGTGTTTTGGTGAGGGCATAGGTGATGTGAAATGGATTGAAGAACGAGCGGATGCCCATGATGTAGATCTCGGTGGTAGTGAGGTCTGAAACGAGCAAAGACAACCAACCGCCGAACATAGAAAGCGCCATTGAAAAGATGACCAGAACAGGAAAGAAAAAGAACGCGGCGGTAATTTTGGGTAAGACCAAAAAATTAAGCGAATTGACGCCCATGATTTCCAATGCATCGATTTGCTCGGTTACGCGCATGGTGCCAATTTCGGAAGCTACATTGGAGCCTACCTTTCCTGCGAGAATAAGTGAAATAATGGTTGGGGAAAACTCCAGAATGGTGCTTGATTGGGTAATGAAGCCTACGGTGTAGTCTGGCAACAAGGGGCTTTCCATACTTGATGCCGTTTGCAAGGCAATAACTGCTCCCATGAAAGTAGACATGAGCGCAACAATTGGCAAGGAGTTGATGCCAATTTGCTCGATTTCTAGCAAAGTGTGTTTCCAGAAGAATCGCCAGCGGTCAGGTCTTGAAAAGACGACGCTGAGCATGAGGATGTATTGGCCAAACTGTTTGAGAAGATTCACTACGCTAAATTAAACATTATTTTTGTGGTCATGCAGTCTAAGCGACAACACTTCATTGATACCCTTCAAAAATTTGTGCCCTCAGCTTTTGCGGCGTATTTAGCAGATTGTATTTTAGGCGCTGGCGTTCAGTTTAAAATTGTACCCGGCCGCAAAACAAAACTCGGCGATTTCAGGACGCACCCCCTCCAAAGAAAACCTATTATCACCGTCAACGGAGACCTCAATCCGTATAGTTTTTTAATTACGTCTTTACACGAAATTGCCCACCTCGACACCTATCGCCAATACGGCTGGAAAGTACCCGCACACGGGCTCGAATGGAAGACAGCTTTTAGACAGCGGCTCTTACCCATACTAGAAAGCCGCGCCTTGCCGCCAGAGCTCCATCAGGTGCTCGAAAAAAGTTTTGTAAGGCTCAAGGCATCGAGCGGAGCCGACGTGCAACTAAGTAGGGTCTTGAAAACCTTCGACCAAAACGATGAAATCACGTTGGAATCACTACCTAAAAACACGCATTTTCTCTTGAATAACAAACACTTCATTAAAGGTGAACTCCGCAGAACTCGTTATCTTTGTACCGAATTTGGCACCCAACGCATCTTTTTGATACATGCCTTGGCTGCCATAACACCACTCTCACATGAATAGCAAACATACCTATGGCCTCATTATGGCTGGTGGCGTCGGAAGCCGTTTTTGGCCACTTTCTACTGCCGAAAACCCAAAACAATTTTTAGATGTCCTCGGCATCGGTAAGTCTTTGCTCCGACTCACTTTTGAGCGCCTGCAAAAATTTATTCCCGCAGAAAATATTTATATCCTCACCAACACTTCCTACGAAGCATTGGTGCTCGAACAACTACCCGAACTCACCAGCAGCCAAGTATTGTGCGAGCCAGAACGCAAAAACACGGCACCTTGCATTGCCTATGCTGCCGCAAAAATCCAAGCCCTAGACCCCAATGCCACCTTACTGATTTCTCCGGCAGATCACCTCATCATCAATGAGGCGCGCTTCGAAGAAATTATCCGTACCGCCTGGCAAACCGCCCAAGACGACAAACTCGTTACGCTCGGCATCGAACCAACGAGGCCCGACACCGGCTATGGCTACATCGAATTTGAAAAAACGGAGCAAACCCAAAAAGGGAGCGCTTGCCCAGTACTCCAATTTAGAGAGAAACCAAACTTGGCTACAGCCGAAGAATTCCTTCGCGCAGGCAACTTTTATTGGAATGCCGGAATTTTTGTTTGGAAAGCGGCTGTTATTCTCGAGGCACTTGCGCAGCACCAAACTGATATTCACGACATCTTTACCGCACAGCCTGCAGTTTATGGCAGTACGCAAGAAAGCGCTTTCCTAAAAGACGCCTTTGCCGCTTGCCCTGATATCTCCATTGACTTTGCCGTCATGGAAAAAGCGCAAAATGTGAGCATGGTATTGGCAGACTTCGACTGGAGCGACCTCGGTACTTGGGGTAGCCTCACAACCCACCTCAAAAAAGACGAACAGCAAAATTCTATAATTGGCAACAATGTCTTTGCATTTGATTCGAGCAACTGCCTGATCAATGTTCCAAAAGAAAAAACCGTGATGCTAGATGGGCTGCAAGATTACATCGTTGTAGACACCGCCGATAAATTATTGGTGCTTAAGCTCAGCAACGAACAAAAGCTCAAAGAATACCTCAAAGCAATGGGGCTCTAAAAATTGTAGCAAAGAATGGTAAAAATTCGCAATATCGAACTCGGCGATTTCCCGTTGCTCTTGGCTCCCATGGAAGACGTCTCCGACCCGCCTTTCCGTGCGCTCTGCAAGCAATACGGCGCAGACCTCATGTACACCGAATTCATTTCTTCGGAAGGCCTCATCCGCGACGCCGCTAAAAGCGTACAAAAGCTCGATATTTTTGAATACGAACGTCCAATTGGTATCCAAATTTTTGGTTCAGAAACTGAAAGCATGGTGCAATCGGCGCAAATTATTGAAGCCGTTCAGCCCGACCTCATCGATATCAACTACGG
>JAIPCC010000030.1 GCA_021738405.1 Crocinitomicaceae bacterium
AGACTGTTTTTAAAAACAAAAAAGCGTGTAAATGCTTGATTTACACGCTTTAGACTGTTTTGGACAATCTTCCAGTGGAGAAGATGGGATTCGAACCCACGACCTCTTGACTGCCAGTCAAGCGCTCTAGCCAACTGAGCTACATCCCCGTTTATTATTTGGCTTGCAGGGTGTCTTCCATTGCAGAAGAAACCGCTGATTTTTCTAGGCGCAATTTGGTGCCTTCTGACTGAATGAGCACGGTAGCGTCGGAGATTTCGAGAATTTTGCCGTGGATACCGCCGATTGTCACGACTTTGTCTCCAGCTTTGAGGCCTTCTCTAAACTTTTTAAGCTCCTTTTGCTTTTTCATTTGCGGACGGATCATGAAAAAGTAAAATACGCCGATCATTAAAACGATCATTATCAACTGATTTGCTCCTCCTGCCATATGCTTTGATTTAATTAGGTTACAAATGTACTTATTTTATTCTTCCCTTGATTTCCAAGAGGGTAATATTTGGCGAAGTATTGGTCATGACCGTCACCACTTTGTGAATTCGTTTGGTGTGTAGGTCATCTGTATTGACTTCAGCCACAATTTTGGTGCGTTTACCAGGCATGAGCGGCTTTTTTGGCTTCTTTGCAACAGTACAAGAGCAAGAAGGCCTCACTTCTCCAAAAACTAATGGGTGGTCGCCGGTATTTTCGACTTCAAAAACAGCCTTGATCACTTCTCCTTTGTAAACGGTGCCCGCATTGAAAACAGTGCTTTTGAAAACCATGCTGGTTTGCGCACCGACTTCAACAGTTTGATCGTCTTTGCAAGCAAAGAGTAATAACAATCCTACACAAGCAAGGGAAAGTAATTTCATAGTGCTTAATTTAAAAGGCCACGCCCCACTTTTTGGATGCGTTTTTCCTCGGTTAATTTGGAGATGGCTTTGTCGAGGATCCCGTTGATGAACACATTGCTTTTGGGCGTGCTGTAAAACTTAGAAATCTCGATGTATTCGTTGAGCGTTACTTTGGTCGGGATACTGCTGCAAAATTGCAATTCAGTTAGACCCATTTTCAAGAGTAACATATCCATTTTGGCAATGCGATCGAGCTCCCAGTTATCGGCAAGCGCTAAGATGTCGGCTTGATGCTGGTCGTCGGACTGAATGGTTTTGTGCATGAGGGTCAGGACAAAATCTTTTTCGTCGTCATCTGCTTTGTAGAGCGGGAGAATTTCCATTTGTTGGCCTGGCTTCCAAGATTTGAGGGTCTTGAGGGCCATGGAGGCACAGAGATCGAGGTCGTCTGTCCAGTAAATTGACTTTTCGTCAAAGAAATGCTGCAATAAAGATGCATTGGCCACCTCTTGCTTGAAAACCTGCAAGCCAAAAGCCATGTCTTCTTCAATGCCTTCGGCACCGTTGTTCATGTGCTCAAAGTATAGCTCGGTATCTAAGAGGTGCATGTACATTTTTTTGAACATCTCTTGGCTCTCGGCACCCAACCAATTGACTTTGCGCTGCTCGGCTAATTTGTAGAGCCCAGCATGCGAAGACAAATGCTCGAGGAGTTGATTGTCTGCGAATTTCATGTTCGGATTGAGGTCTTCGGCAGTTGGCCTCATTTTTTTCTTGAGCTCAGCTTGTCTGTTTTGGGCAGCACGTTGCAACTCAGGCAGCGCCAACAATAAGTACAGATACATATCGTACATGCGCTCTATGGAGAGTAATAATTCTTTTTCTACTTTATGCGCATCGTTTTCGTGACCTTGAAAAAACGCATAAAGCACTTGTAATACTTTGATTCGGAGATGTCTTCTGTTGAGCATATTAAATATTGAGGCTGCCTTTAGTTTGAATACGCTCTTCAGCCATTTGGTTAGCGACTTGATAACTTGGAATCCCTTCTTGTTTAGAACGTAACAAGATGCTGTCTATGGTAGTGTAGATTTCTTCGGCTTTTTGCTTGGCCCATTCCAAAGACAAACCTTCAACCTCTGAAAAACAATTGATGACACCTCCCGCATTGAGTGCAAAATCAGGGGCGTAAATGATTCCTTTTTGCATTAAGATATGTCCGTGCTTGCTTTCGTCCTTGAGTTGGTTGTTAGCCGCGCCGGCAATTATGCTGCAGTTGAGGCGAGAGAGTGTGTCGTCATTCACGGTTGCTCCGAGCGCGCAAGGAGCGTAGATATCCATATCTACATCGTATATAAGATCAGGAGCTACCACTGCAACACCGTGCTTCGCGCTCAAATTTTGTAGCGCCGCTTCATTGATGTCGGTAATGGTTACAATAGCGCCTTCTGCCACTAAATGATCTACCAAGTAAGCACCCACGTGTCCGATTCCTTGCACAGCGACTTTTTTACCGACGAGTGAATCAGAACCATACTGATGTTTGGCAGCTGCTTTCATGCCCATGTAAACACCAAAGGCGGTCACTGGAGAGGGGTCGCCACTTTTACCTGGCAAACCAACAACGTGCTTCGTTTCTTTGCTAACATGTACCATGTCTTCTGGAGAAATACCTACGTCTTCAGCTGTAATATAAGAACCAGCTAGCGTATTGACGAACTGGCCAAAGCGTCTGAACAAAGCTTCTGACTTCATGGTTTTGGCATCGCCGATGATCACCGCCTTACCCCCACCCAAATTGAGTTGCGAGATGGCGTTTTTGTAGGTCATGCCGCGAGACAAGCGCAATACGTCTGTAAGTGCTTCTTGTTCGTTTTGATACATCCACATACGGGTTCCGCCGAGCGCTGGCCCAAGAACGGTGTTGTGAACCGCGATAATGGCTTTGAGACCGGTAGCTTTGTCGTTACAAAATAGGATGTGTTCATGCCCCATGGCGTGCATAGGCTGAAGAATGGGATTCAAAGTTGAATCGACCAAAGGAGAGACTGTCAAATCAGACATGTTTTTGAAATGAGTTCGTTCACTAATTCTTATTTGGCTTAACTTTACAAGCTCAAATAACTTGGCAAAAGTAGAAAAAAACCATGAAGTCCCTTCGATACATTAACAAATACTTTATAAAGTACAAATGGCGTTTTTTGCTCGGGATTCTATTTACCGTGATCAGCAATTACTTTGGCGTTCAAATGCCCGCCTTCTTCAGTGAGTCCATTGATCAATTTCAAAGTCAGCTAGCAAGCAAAGAACCAACCAATTACCTTTGGCTGGCACTAGAGCTTGGCGCTATCTACATGGGTTTTTCTTTACTCAAGGGCTTCTTCTTGTTTTTGATGAGACAAACGATTATTGTGATGTCGCGCTATATCGAATTTGATCTCAAAAAAGAAATTTACGACCAATACCAAGCCCTCGACCAAAGCTTTTACAAGCGCAACGCCACAGGCGACCTCATGAACCGTATTTCAGAAGACGTCGGTTTGGTGCGCGCATACGCCGGCCCCGGCATGATGTACACCATCAATTTGGCGGTCAGTTTTGTTTTGATCGTCGGCAAAATGATTTCGATATCGCCAAGCCTCACCATTTATGTGCTCTTGCCCTTGCCTCTAATGAGTATCCTGATTTACAAGGTGTCTTCTACCATGAACAAAATGAGTTTAGAAGTCCAAAAGGAACAATCTTTTTTGAGTACCCTCGCCCAAGAATCTTTTGCCGGCATCCGGATCATCAAAGCTTACCAACGCGAAGAACAAACCACAGAAAAGGTGAGCGAATCCGCGGAGCGCTACAAAAAACAAAGCATGCGCTTGGTGTTGGTCAATGCATTTTTTAGCCCTACCATCATCTTTTTAATTGGCTTGAGTTCCATGATTGCCATTTATTACGGCGGGCTCTTGACTTTCGAAAAGAAAATGACCGTGGGTGGCATTGTGGCTTTTATCATGTACGTCACCAACCTCACTTGGCCATTTGCCAGCTTGGGCTGGATTTCCTCTATTATTCAGCGGGCAGCCGCCTCACAACAACGCCTCAATGAGTTCTTGTTGCGCAAGCCCAAAATCAAAAACGACTCAGACTTAGCGTGTCCGCTTGAAGCAGGCTTGGCATTTGAGCAGGTTAATTTCAGTTACCCCGACAGCGACAGCATGGTGCTCAAAGACCTTACTTTCTCTGTTCACAAAGGCGAAACACTCGCTATTATCGGCCCAACTGGTTCTGGAAAGTCTACTATTTGCGCTTTACTTGCGCGTCATTTTGACCCAAGCACAGGACAAATCAGCATTGCCCAAAAAGCTTTAACGCTTTACAGCTTAAATGCCTATCGTCACCAAATTGCACTCGTGCCACAAGACGTCTTTTTGTTTTCAGACACCATTGCCAACAACCTCAAATTTGGCGTCGAACAACAAGAACTCAGTATGGCAGACCTCGAAGCTGCCTGCAAGAAAGCACACGTACTGCACAACATCCAAGGATTTCAAGATGGCTTTGAAACCATTCTCGGCGAAAGAGGCGTCAATTTAAGTGGGGGTCAAAAACAACGCGTCTCCATTGCGCGTGCACTTTTGCGCAATCCAAAACTCCTCATTTTAGACGATTGCCTGAGCGCCGTAGACACCGAAACCGAAGAAATCATCCTCGAAGAGCTTCAAAAAGATGCACAAAATAGAGCCACTATTATTGTCTCGCACCGCATTTCTTCTATCCGAAATGCCACCAAAATCATTGTTTTGGAAGAAGGTAGTGTTGTTGAAGCGGGCACGCACGAAACGTTATTAGCCCAAAAAGGCGCCTATTTTGACATGTATCAGTTTCAGTTAGAGCAAGAGCTTCAGGCGAAAAACAACTGATAATCAACAGTTATCAACCATTCATTGTTTGTCTTTTTTTGAAACACTTATGCAATCGATTGCGTACATTCGACTAAACCAATTAAAACAAACAACTATGAAAAAATTAATGATTTTTGTAGGAGCATTAACATTGACTGGGTCATTGTTTGCTCAAAAACCTGCTAGTGATGACGCGCGTTATTCATTAGAAGGCTTAGCTAACCTCAACACCACAGACGGGATGAGTTTTGCAGCACCTTCTATTCGCTTGCGTTATTTTGCTACAGACAATATCGCAGGTCGTGTGCAATTCGGCTTTGGCGGCGACGGTTCTTCTGTTGTCAATACGCCAAGCACAGAATCTTACACGTATTATGCAAATCCGGACGGAACAGGTGCAACTGGTACAGTTGACATCGCTCGTAGCCAATGGAATTTAGGTTTAGGTGCAGAATACCACTTAACTGGCACAGACCGCATGTCGCCTTATTTTTCTGCTGGCATTAGCTTTGGAAAAGGTTCTTACGAAGAGAATTGGAAGAATTCTGACGGATCAGCTTATAGCGCTGTGATTACCGACGCGAAAATCGTAGGTGGATACGGAACTTTCGGCTGGGGTATCGGTGCTGGTTTTGACTACTACGTAGCAGACAACCTTTACTTAGGTTTGGAAATGAACTTAACAAGTACTTCAGTGAACAACGAAGCAACAACGGTTACTGTTATGGGCAACCCTGCAGGTTTTGAACCAGGAGACAAAATGACCTACACCAACATCGGTGCAGCGCATGGTTCAGTACGTATCGGTTGGAGATTCTAATCTGACCTGACAACTTGATTTTGAAAGGGGGCTTCGGTCCCCTTTTTTATTGTTCTTTTGAAAAATTGTAACTTTGCAGCATGGATACTAGAAAGCACGTAGAGGTTTGTTTTACGCCCGGAGAATACCCGTATTACAAAGATGAGTTTGAAATTGTTGTTGTGATTGACGTCTTGCGCGCCACTTCAGCTATTTGCGCCGCTTTCGACAACGGCATTCAATCGATCATTCCGGTGCCTACTGTTGAAGAAGCATGGGCCTACAAACAAAAAGGCTATTTAGCTGGCGCAGAGCGCAAAGGACAAATTGTTGAAGGTTTCGACTTCGGCAACTCTCCTTTCTCCTACATGCGCGAAGACTTCAAAGGCAAAGATGTTGTCCTGACCACCACCAACGGCACCAAATCCTTAGATGTGGCCAAAGATGCTGAAATTGTGGTTGTCGGTGCGTTCTTGAATTTAGAGGCGCTTTGCAAATGGCTCGAGAAACAAGATAAAAATGTACTTTGCTTGTGTTCGGGCTGGCAAGATAAATTCAACTTAGAAGACACCATCTGTGCCGGAGCAATTTGTCAGTATTTAATCGGAACGGGTAACTACATTTCCGACGAAGACTCCTCCATTGCCGCCAAGTATCTCTACCTTTCCGCCAAGGACAATTACCTTGGTTATCTGAAGTCGAGTTCACACCGCCGCAGGCTCAAAAACCTGAACCTCAACGAAGACATCAAGTATTGTCTGACTCCAAATCAAACGGATGTCATTCCAATACTCAAAGATGGTAAACTCATTAAACTCCAAGAAGCTTAAACGCTTTTTTGGCCTCATCCTTTTGGGGCTTCTTTTTACGCGCAGCCAAACCAAGCAAAATACGCAATGGGGTTTCGCGGGCCACCAGCGCATCAATGAATTCGCAGTTTACTTGCTGCCCACCGAGGTGCAAGCGGTTTTCATCCAACACCTCCCCTACCTGATCAGCCAATCTGTTGCGCCAGACCAACGCCGCTATGCTGTTGAAGCTGAAGCCGCGCGGCACTACATCGACCTCGATCATTATTACCACAAAGGTCAAGACCCTTTTTGGAACCTTCCGCAAAATTGGCAAGAAGCCATAGATTGCCACACCGAAGACACCCTTCAAGCCTACGGCATTGTACCTTGGCATGTGCTGCGCATGAAATTCCGTTTACAAAAAGCCTTTGAAACCCAAGACCTGGGGCTCATCTTAAAATACGCCGCAGAAATTGGACACTACATTGCCGATGCGCATGTACCGCTGCACACCACCGAAAATTACAACGGGCAACTCACGAACCAATACGGCATCCATGGGCTCTGGGAAAGCCGCTTGATCGAACTACAAGCAGAAAACTACAATTACTGGATTGGCAAAGCCACTTATCTTCCTTCGGTTCAAAAAGCGATTTGGGCTGCTGTGCGGGCTTCTCATGCCGCACTAGATTCGGTTTTAACGTTTGAAAGGCAAGTAAGTAAACAAATTGGGCCCACTGAAAAATATGCCTACGAACAGCGTGGCAGCGTGCTCACTAAAGTCTATTCAAGAAAATTTTGCGACGCCTATCACAAAAGCCTCAACGGAATGGTAGAACGACGCTTGCGTGCAGCTATCTTGATGGTGAGCAGTGTATGGTACACGGCGTGGGTAGACGCTGGGCAACCCGTTTTAAGTCAGTTGAAAATCAATACGATACCAATCATCCAAGCCGACCCCGACTCCCTTTCAAAAACAAATGGGCGTTGGAAACAAAGGAGTTGTCATTAACTCAAACTTCTGTAGCGAATGCGCTTAGGACCGGCATCGCCAAGGCGTTTTTTGCGGTTTTCTTCGTACTCAGAATAAGATCCTTCGAACCAATACACCTGAGAATCGCCTTCAAAAGCGAGGATATGCGTACAGATGCGGTCTAAAAACCAGCGGTCGTGGGAAATGACAACTGCACAGCCTGCAAAATTCTCGATGCCTTCTTCCAAAGCGCGCAAGGTATTGACGTCGATGTCATTGGTGGGCTCATCGAGCAACAGCACGTTGGCTTCTGTTTTGAGGGTCATGGCGAGGTGCAAGCGATTGCGCTCTCCACCGGAGAGAATGCCTACTTTTTTGTTCTGATCGGAGCCATTGAAATTGAATTTGGACAAATAAGCGCGTGCGTTGATTTTGTCATTACCTACTTCTACGTATTCGAGTCCATTAGAGACGACGTCAAAAACGGTTTTATCTGGATGGATGTCTTTGTGGCTTTGGTCTACGTAGCCAATTTTGACGGTTTCACCGACGGTGAATTCTCCTTGATCGGGCGTTAATTCGGCCATGATCATTTTGAAAATAGTGGTTTTACCCGCGCCATTTGGCCCGATGATACCAACGATACCGGCTGGTGGCAATTTAAAATTGAGGTCGTCGTAGAGGAGTTTGTCGCCAAAGGCCTTGCCGACGTGCAGTGCGTCGATGACGTTGTTACCCAAACGAGGACCATTTGGAATAGGCATTTCGAGTCTGGCTTCTGTTTCGCGGGCATCGGCAGAAAGCATTTTGTCGTAATTCTGCAAACGGGCCTTGCTCTTGGCTTGGCGCGCTTTGGGGTTCATGCGCACCCACTCGAGTTCTCGGGCCAACATTTTTTGGCGCTTGGACTCCGTTTTTTCTTCTTCTTGAAGGCGCTTGCCCTTTTGTTCGAGCCAAGAAGTATAGTTGCCTTTCCAAGGAATACCTTCGCCGCGGTCGAGTTCAAGGATCCAGCCGGCTACGTTGTCTAGGAAGTAGCGGTCGTGGGTAACGGCAATGACGGTTCCTTTGTATTGCTGCAAGTGCTGCTCTAACCAGTCAATAGATTCGGCATCTAAGTGGTTGGTTGGCTCATCTAGCAATAAGATATCTGGGTTTTGTAAAAGCAAGCGGCAAAGCGCAACGCGGCGGCGCTCACCACCAGATAGCGTTCCAATAAGTTGGTCGTCGGGCGGACAGCGCAAGGCGTCCATGGCGCGCTCGATTTTGGTGTCGAGTTCCCAAGCGTCGAGGGCATCGATTTTATCCTGTACTTCACCTTGGCGCGCAATGAGTTTATCCATTTTGTCGGGGTCAGACATGATGTCTTCGTCCATAAATGAATTGTTGATTTCTTCGTATTCAGCGAGTACGTCGACAATTTCTTGCGCACCCTCGAGCACGATATCGCGCACTGTTTTATTGGGGTCAAGCTCCGGCTCTTGTGGCAAATAGCCTACGGTGTAACCAGGAGAGAAGACGACTTCACCTTGAAAAGATTTATCGAGTCCGGCAATGATTTTCATGACCGTAGACTTACCCGAACCATTCAAACCAATGATGCCGATTTTGGCACCGTAAAAGAATGACAGGTAAATGTTTTTAATGATTTGCTTGCCTTGAGGAGTGACTTTTGACACCCCCACCATTGAGAAAATGATCTTTTTGTCGTCTGACATATTGCTTATTTATCGAGTTCGTATTTGTGATATTGCTTGGTCTGCAGTACTTCAATGGCTTCTTGCAGAATTTCGTTGGTTTCATTATAGATTTGGAACATTTCGTTGGTGCTCCACAAATCTTGAGCAAGCACAGCTTTTAGGCGCAACTTGAGTAGTTTTTCACTGGTGCTGTAGCCCTTTTGATCAAAGAGCAAAGTGGAGTCTTCTTGCGCCACATGCGCAAAAAATTGGTCCATAAATACTTGATCACAGTTGAAGTTGTTTTTAAACGTAGTGATGTCTGGGTATTGCGCCCTTAAGGCAGCTCTGTTGGCATTGATATATTTGAAGGCAAAGTTATTGACGTGCCCACCTTGAATGAGGTCTGAAAAATAAGTACTGGTTTCGGTGGTGTCTAGGGCCACAAATACATCTGGCATGATGCCGCCGCCGCCGTATACAGTGCGCTTGGTCTTGAGCGTTTTGTACATGAGTGAATCAGGCATTTTGATGGAATCTTTGAGGAAGAATTCGCCGTTCAGGTAGCGCTGATTGAGGTCTTTGCGGTAGGTTTCGGTATCTTGATACGGCTTTTGAATGTGGCGACCTGTAGGCGTGTAATAGCGCGCAATGGTCAGGCGCATTTCAGAGCCATCGCTCAAGGGCATAGGGCGCTGAACAAGGCCTTTTCCGTAGGTGCGGCGGCCAACAACCAAACCGCGGTCCCAGTCTTGAATGGCACCCGATAAAATCTCGCTGGCACTAGCAGCGTATTCGTCTGTTAAGATGATCAGCGGACCATCTTCAAAAAGTCCTCTTTTGCCTGCTTTGAGGTCGTAGCGCGGCTGAGCCCTTCCTTCTGAATACACAACGAGTTTGTCGCCAGACAGAAATTCGTCGGCTAGTTTGTGTGCTGCATCTAGCAAACCACCGCCGTTGCCTTGCAAATCAAAAATGAGGCTTTTCATGCCTTGTTCTTTGAGACTCAACAACGCATTTTGCACTTCTTGCACGGTTGTTTTTGAAAAGCTATTGAGTTTGATGTATCCGATTTCTTTGTCAATCATGTAAGCTGCATCTACCGAAAAGACCGGGATTTTGTCGCGGGTGATCGTGAAATCTAACAATTTGCCTTTGCGGTTGACCGTTACTTTGACTTTGGTGCCGAGGTCGCCCATGAGTTTTTGACGCACTTGATCGTTTTTGATACCTATTCCTGCAACCGTTTGGCCGTCGACTTGTACAATTTGGTCACCAGGTAAAATACCCAACTTTTCTGAAGGGCCGCCTGGAATAGTAGCAACTACACTAATGGTGTCTTTCATGAGTTGAAAACGCACGCCGATCCCGACAAAACTGCCGTTGATGGTCATTTGGGCGTCGTCGAGTTCTTCTTTTGGTATATAAGTAGAATGCGGGTCTAGGGCCTCTAGCATGGCTACAATTGCGGTTTCGGTGAGCTTGGGCGCGTCGGGCGCATCTACGTAATAGCGTTCAATATTGTAGAGCACTTCGGCGTATTTTTGAGCAGATGCTGCAGCTTTATTGGCTTCTTGGGCCCAAAGGCTGGCACCAAGAAATGTGGTGAGCAAAAGAAAAGTATAGCGCATGTCAGTAAATTTTACGAAATACAAAAATAAGCATCGCTATTCAAATTGCTCAGAAAGTTTAACTTTGTTATGCACATATGAAAGAAAAAAAACGCAAACTCCGCTGGTACCAAACACGCAACGCGCGCAACGCATTCAAGCGCACCAAAAAAATAACTGGCTACTTCTTTACGCTCTTGGGGTCTGCCATTCTTTTATATGTCATCGCTACCTTTATTTTGTCCCGCATCACCGTCAAGGGGCAAAACAACAAAGGCGCCAAAATCCAAATCTTCCTCATGAAGTCCGGTGTCCACACCGATTTCATCTTGCCTGTGCGCAACCACATCAAAGACTGGCGCACAGAATTCCCCTTGGCCAACACCGGCTTTAAAGACAGCAGCAGCCAACTCGTTTCAATTGGCTGGGGAGACCAAACCTTTTACATGAACACCCCCACCTGGGCCGACCTCACCCCAAAGACAGCCCTCACCGTTCCTTTTGGTCTTGGGCCTTCAGCAATCCATGCCACCTACTACCAGCAGCTCCTAGACGACCGCCCCAACATCCGCTTGCACCTCACCGAAAAGCAATACCGCAAACTGGTGCACTACATCGAAAAAACACTAGAGCGCAAAAGCAATGGCCAAACTAAATACATCAAAGCCACCATGCCCGGCGTGGTGACGGGCAACGATGCTTATTATGCGGCCAAAGGTCGTTACAGTCTCTTTTTTACTTGTAACTCTTGGGTGAACTCAGGGCTACAAGCTTGTCAGCAAAAATCCTGCTACTGGACAGCCTTTGCCGGAGGAATCTTTTATCAGTATGGCAAGTAAGGCGTTGTACCTCGTTGTTTTCAATTTCATCTATTCAATGGCCATGAGTCAAGATTACATTGTTTTTATCAACGGCTATCGCGGACCAAAATACGACCACGAACTTCCAGACAACAAAATAAACTTCAAAGACCCGACGGGCTATTGGTACAAACTCGACGACAGCATTCAAAAGCGCTTCCCGAATACTACAGCCTACTATTTTGACGCGCATCATCCGATTTACACCTCCACCCACCGCAAAATGTCAAAGGCGGTCGGGTCTTATTTATTTTCCCGATTTTGCTGGGTCAGAAAAGAAAGCAGGTGGGTGCTGAACAAAACAATCAACGAAAGGGGCTTTCAGCAACGCGTTGAAAATGGTCGTTTGGCTGGCATTGCACTTAAAAATGAACTCCAAGGAAAAGGACCTTGCAAAGTCCATTTTGTTTGCCACAGCATGGGTTATGCCTATATGTTAGGCATGATCGATGAACTCAATGGCTACGTTGATTTTGGAAAAGCACTTATACTATCGCCAGAAGGCGCGAACACTGCGGGTAGAGACTGGGCGCTTTTTGAAGAAGTCTGGCAATACGGCGCCAGAGCCGGCGATAAACAAGCCGACCCAATTTGCTTACAAGATGGCATTGCACCACAAATGCCCGTGGTAGGTTTAGACAAATTACCCCCTACAACCAAAGGCGGTCGGGTTTATATTCCCGCCGACTACCCCAAGAAAAAACTAGGCTTCATCAAGAGCCATCACCTAGCCTACTACGATTGGTTCCACTGGATCGGGCCAACTGATGAAGGATATTTTAAGCCGTAGCGCGCAGCTTCACGACAATATTTCTAACTTTGGGCTACAAATGGAGCACAACTACAGCCTACAACCATTCAACACCTTTGGAATAGATGTCAAAGCTAAATACTTTGCGACTTTTTCGAATATAACAGAATTGCAAACCGCCCTCAACGAAGGTCAGAAAGAAGACTTATTGATACTTGGCGGCGGAAGCAATATGCTGTTTACAAAAGATTTTGATGGTTTGGTACTGCGCAACGAAATCAAGGGTATTTCGGTCGTCAAAGAAAGCGACTCACAAGTTTTTGTAAAAGCCGGCGCAGGTGAAGTCTGGCATGCATTTGTGCAGCACTGCATTGCACAAAATTGGTGTGGTCTAGAAAATCTATCGCTGATACCGGGTTCTGTAGGTGCTAGCCCCATGCAAAACATTGGTGCTTACGGCGTAGAAATCAAAGACGTTTTTCACGAACTCAGTGCGTTTCATATCGAAAGTGGCGCAATCCACACCTTTAACAAAGCAGACTGTGCGTTCGGTTACCGCGAAAGCGTTTTCAAGCGCGCACTCAAAAATCAATATATCATCACCGACGTCACCTTTGCATTGGCCAAAAACCCTGAGCTGAAAACGAGTTACGGTGCCATTCAGCAAGAACTCGATGCAAAAGGAATCCAAAACCCCAGCATTCGCGACATTTCAGAGGCGGTCATTGCCATTCGCCAATCTAAATTGCCCGATCCAGCCGTACTCGGAAACGCCGGAAGCTTTTTTAAAAATCCGGTCATTGACCGCACCGCTTTTGCGGCTATTTTCGCAAAATTCCCTGCTATTTCGCATTACGTTGTCTCGGAAAATGAAGTCAAATTAGCAGCGGGCTGGCTCATTGAGAACGCAGGGCTCAAAGGCTACCGTCAAGGCACTTGCGGCGTGCATGAAAAGCAAGCCCTGGTGTTGGTCAATTACGGTGGCAGCAAAGGGCAGCAAATCTTAGATTTATCGGCTCATATTATTCAAACAATACAAGCGCAATTCGGCGTTACGCTCGAACGCGAAGTCAATATCATCCCCTCCCATGAAAGTATCTTATAACTGGCTCAAATCTTACCTCGACTTTCCTTACTCGGCCGCTGAGCTCAGCGAAATCCTGACGCAAACTGGCTTAGAAGTAGAGGGCTTGGAGGCTGTAAACGAAATCCAAGGAGGACTCGAAGGCGTGGTCATTGGCGAGGTACTCACCTGCGAAAAACACCCAGACGCCGACAAACTTAAGGTCACGACCGTCAACGTCGGTGCTGCAGAGCCTTTACAAATTGTTTGTGGGGCACCCAATGTGGCTGCAGGGCAAAAAGTTATAGTTGCTACTGTGGGTTGCACGCTGTATCCGCAACCAGATCAATCTTTTGAAATTAAGAAGGCTAAAATTAGAGGCGTCGCCTCCGAAGGCATGCTTTGCGCCGAAGACGAACTCGGTCTTGGCCAAAGCCATGACGGCATCTTGGTGCTGCCTTCTGACGCCATTATTGGGCAAGCAGCTGCCGATTTTTTCAATTTAGAACGCGACATCCAACTAGAGATCGGGCTCACACCCAACCGCGCCGACGCCATGGGCCATATCGGTGTAGCGAGAGACATTAAAGCGAAGTTCAACCTAGACCATACCGAAAAAATTGAACTCAAATGGCCTGAAGTCACTGCACTCGACAACCAAGCGCTTCCGTCTTTGTCCATCGCTGTCCAAGACCAAGAAGCTTGTCAAAAATACCTTGCTTTAGAACTCGACCACGTCAAAGTGGGCCCTTCGCCTAAATGGCTCCAAAACAGGCTCAAAGCGGTGGGGCTCAAACCCATCAACAACGTTGTTGACATCAGTAATTTTGTGCAGCGCGAACTCGGCACACCACTCCACATTTTTGATGCCTACAAAACCGGAACCGCACTAGAAGTACGCACGGCCAAAGCCGAAGAAGCTTTTCTTGGCCTAGACAACAACAATTACAAACTAGCTGGTCACGAACTCGTGATAGCCAATGCAACTGGTGCTTTGTGCTTAGCGGGAGTGTTGGGTGGTTTGGAAAGTGGCGTTTCTGAACAAACCACACGTATACTCATTGAGTCTGCACTATTCAATCCTGTTCGCATCCGAAAAGCTGCGCGCCAACACGGCCTCAATACCGATGCTTCGTTTCGCTTTGAACGCGGCGTCGACCCTGACTTAACCCAAACTGCTCTACTGCGCTGCGTCCAACTTTTGCAAGAACTCACTGGGGCTCAAGTGAAGAGTAAAACATTTGAATTCATAGGTCAATTAACAAGTCCTATTGAGTTGAAAATCAGCAAACAAAAAATTACTAATCTCATCGGAAACGATATTCCCAATAGCCAAATTGAACAGATCTTAACGGACTTAGACTTTCAAATAAATGGTTTTGCGGACCAAACTTGGGACTTAACTGTTCCCGCTTACCGCGTAGACGTCACGCGTCCGATCGATGTCATTGAAGAAATTTTACGCATTTACGGGCTCAACAGCATTGAACTACCGGCTAAATGGAATTACAGCCTCAGTGCGCCAAGTGAAAAAGCTTCTGATGCACAAAAAGAAGCAGCAGCAGAATTTTTAGTAGGCCGCGGCTTTTTTGAGGTCATGAACAACTCCCTGACCAAAAAACAATACAGTGCTGCGCTCGATGCATCTTTTGGCACGGCTATCAGCATGCTCAATCCCTTAAGTCAAGACCTCGCTCACCTCAGACAAACACTCGTTTTTGGCTTATTAGAAAACTTGGCCTTCAATCAGAACCGTCAGCAGGCAGATCTCCAAATTTTTGAATTCGGTCAAGATTACCAGACGCACCAAGATACGCACCAAGAAACGCCCCGCTTGGCACTCGCCCTAATGGGAAAGCAAACAGCTGAAAACTGGCAACAAACTACCGCTACCAACCATTCGTTCTTTAGCCTCAAAAAAGAAGTTTACGCCATTTTAGAGCGCTTCGGACTCGCTCAGGCCTGCAAAGAAAGCGCTGCAGCCAATATCCTATTCAAACAAGGCCTGCGTATCGATTGCGACCGACAAGCACTTGTTGAACTCGGTGAAATCAGCGCGCAACTCCAACAAGACCTCGACCTCAAACAACCTGTATATTACGCACAATTTGACTGGAACAAACTCCTTGAATTAGCCTCGAAAAGAAAAATTCGCTACCAAGAAGTCCCTAAGTCTTTTGCGGTAAGAAGAGACCTTTCCTTACTTGTAGACCAAAGCACCAGCTATCAAGCGCTGCAACAATGCGCGCAAAAAGCCGAAACCAAACTCTTGCAAAACATTGAGCTTTTCGATGTATACGAAGGCAAGAATTTACCTTCAGGCAAGAAATCTTATGCTTTGGCTTTCTATTTACAAGACGGGCAGCAGACGCTCAGTGAAACGCAAATTGAAAAAGCGATGCAGCGCATCTTGAATGCATTGGAGAAAGATTGCGAAGCGCAGTTGAGAAATTAAGTAGCGGTTGTTGAGCAACTAGACGGCGTCTAGGTAGCGCTCGAGATTTGGATTGTCGGCGAGTTCTTCGGCGCCAATCACCAAAACGTGTTTTGCTTTAGTGCTGTCTAGCCAGAGTGCAAAATTGGTAACCCCTACCTGCAAAGTACCGTTGATGTCAATTTTGTGAACGGGTTTTTGTTGTTTGTCGTAGCGGGCTTTTAACTCTATGATTTCCGGACTCATCTCTTGATTTTGATTGAAAATCAAAAGACTATCTGTGCTTTCAAAGAAATCGGCTGTTTTGTCTGTAACAGAATGTACCTCGGTAGCCATGCTCGCCGCCCAAGATTGAACTTTTGACGAAAATTTGTTTGGAGCCAATAAAGAGATCGAGGTTACTTTCATGCTGATTTAAAAATTGTCCGCAAATATAGCACGAATAACACCTCAGTTACTTGTCGTAACCTAATATTTTTAAGTAGTCTTGCGCAGTTTGCTCATTGCTAAACACTTCGGTCTGAATTTTACCGTTTTCATCTCTCGTAATTAAGATGTGTTTAGGCTCTGGAATGAGGCAATGCTTGAGGCCACCGTAGCCACCAATGGTTTCTTGATAGGCGCCGGTATTGAAAAAACCAATGTATAAAGTATTGTTTTTATCAAATTTGGGCAGGTAAATGGCATTGGAGTGCTGCTCTGAATTGTAGTAGTCGTCGGAGTCACAGGTGAGGCCACCCAACAAAACACGCTCGTAGTCGTCGTTCCAACGGTTGATCGGCAACATGATGAAACGCTGATTGATCGCCCAGGTGTCTGGCAGGTTGGTCATGAAGGAGGAGTCGATCATGTTCCATTTTTCGCGGTCGTTTTGCTGTTTTTGATGCAGTACACTAAAAATAGCACCACCGCTCTCCCCTACTGTAAAAGAGCCAAACTCTGTAAAAATATTGGGCTCCGGGATGTCGTTGTCTTGGCACAAACGCTTGATTTGCGTTAAGATCTCACGAACCATATACGCGTAGTCAAAATCAAACGCTAAGGATTTCTTGATCGGGAAGCCGCCGCCAATATTGAGCGAGTCTAGTTCTGGACACAATTTTTTGAGGTCTGAATAAACGCGCAAACACTTCGTGAGTTCGTTCCAGTAGTAAGCGGTGTCGTTGATGCCTGTATTGATGAAAAAATGCAGCATTTTGACGCGTACTCGTGGATTTTCTTTGAGAATCGCTTTGTAAAAAGGAACGATTTCGCGGTAGCGGATACCAAGACGCGAGGTGTAAAATTCAAACTTAGGCTCTTCCTCAGAAGCAATTCGGATGCCGATATTGAGTTCTTTAGTAGTGAGGTTGATGAGCTGCTTGAGCTCATCGATGTTATCCACAACAGGCACTACGCGCAAGTCGTCTTCCTCGATGAGGTCGGCAATTTTTTCTATGTAATGCGTTGGTTTGTAGCCATTGCAAATGACGTAACTTTTGGGCTGTAGCTTTCCTGCGGCCTGCAAGCTCTTGACGATATCGATGTCAAAAGCCGATGAAGTTTCGATATGAACGTTATTTTTGAGGACTTCGTCTAGGACAAAAGCAAAGTGTGAGCTTTTGGTGCAATAAGAATAATAGTAGTTGCCTTGGTAGCCAAGGTTCATGATGGCTTCCCTGAACCAGCCTTTGGCGCGCTGGATGTTGTTGGAAATTTGGGGTAAGTAATGAAACTTAAGTGGCGTTCCGTGTTCGTGAACCAAGCGCATGAGGTCGATGCCGTGAAAGAACAAGCGGTCTTCGCGCAAGAAAAATTCATTTTGAGGAAAATCAAAAGTTTGTTCAATCAGGTCAATGTATTTTGTTCTCATGCTGCAGATTCAAAAAAGGTTTATACGTAAAGGGCTTTCGTAAGTTTCGGTTTGAGTCAAAATTTGTGCAAAAATACTGCAATTTGATTGGATGAACAGCAACTTAAAATAGTACTTTTGAAAACAGCATTTTTCCCATGTCCTATCTAGACGAATTAAACGAAAGTCAGCGGGTTGCCGTTGATCATATTTTTGGCCCCATTATGGTGATCGCCGGTGCCGGATCAGGTAAAACCCGTGTGCTCACCTACCGTATTGCCTACATGATGGAGCAAGGCATCGACCCCTTCAATATCCTAGCCCTGACCTTTACCAACAAAGCGGCCAAAGAAATGACCGAAAGAATTGGCCATATCGTGGGTGGTGGCGAAGCCAAGAATATTTCGATGGGTACCTTTCACTCGGTATTTTCTAAGATCCTCCGCTTCAATGCCGAACGCATCGGCTTTCCGAACAACTTCACAATCTACGATACCCAAGACTCCAAAAGCCTGATCAAAGGCATCATCAAGGAACTCAATCTCGACGACAAAACCTATAAACCCAGCATGGTCTTTGGGCGCATTTCAGCTGCCAAAAACAACCTCATTTCACCAGAGGCTTATGCAGCCAATGCCGAAATCCAACTCGAAGACAAACAATCGCGCAGGCCAGAGCTCGGCCTCATCTTTCAGACCTACGCCAATCGCTGTCTTAAAGCGGGCGCCATGGACTTCGATGACCTCCTGTATTTTACCAATGTCTTGCTACGTGATTTTCCAGACGTACTGCACTACTACCAACAAAAATTTCAGTACATATTAGTAGATGAGTACCAAGATACCAACTACGCCCAGTACCTTATCGTCAAGAAACTCGCCGCCGCCTATCAAAACATCTGTGTAGTCGGAGACGATGCCCAAAGTATTTATTCTTTTCGCGGAGCCAACATCGAAAACATCCTCAACTTTAGAAAAGACTACCCCGATTTCGTACTCTATAAGCTAGAGCAGAACTACCGCAGCACCAAAAACATTGTGGAAGCGGCCAATAGCATTATCAAAAAGAACAAAGACCAAATCACCAAAACGGTCTGGACCGACAACAGCGAAGGCGCCAAAATCAAAGTCCAGCGCTCTCTAACCGACAACGAAGAAGGCCGCACCATTTCTCAAGCCATCTTTGAGCGCAAAACAACAGAAGGCGCACGCTTTCAAGATTTTGCCATTCTTTACCGCACCAACAAGCAATCGCGTGCTTTTGAGGAAGCCCTGCGCAAACTCAACATGCCTTACAAAATTTACGGCGGCTTGTCTTTTTACCAGCGCAAAGAAATCAAAGACCTCCTCGCCTATTTCAGACTCAGTGCCAACCCGCACGACGAAGAAGCCATTAAACGCGTCATCAATTACCCCAAAAGAGGCATTGGCAAAACGACCATAGAAAACATCATCATTGCCGCCAACCGCTACAACACCAGCATGTGGGAGGTCATCAAAGACTTTCAGCGCTTCCCAGCCGATGTCGGGAGTGCGGCGCGCAACAAAATCTATGAGTTTGTGACCATGATCCAAAGCTTTGGTGCTGAGCTCGAAAAAACCGACGCCTTTACGCTTGCCGAACGCATCGCTAAATCTTCGGGTATCATTCGCGAACTCTTAGCCGAAAAAGACAAAGGCCCAGAAGAAGTTGAGCGCTTTCAGAACATCGAAGAACTTTTGGCGGGTATCCAAGAATTTGTGCGCGGATCCGAAGCCGATGTACCGCGTACCCTCGCAGACTTCATGATGGACGTCGCACTACTCACAGACGCCGACCAAGACAAACCCGAAGACCGCAACCACATCAGCCTCATGACCATCCACTCGAGCAAAGGCCTCGAATTTCCGAATATTTATATAGTTGGTCTCGAAGAAAACCTCTTCCCTTCCCAAATGGCGCTCAATTCGCGCTCAGAACTCGAAGAAGAACGCCGCTTGTTTTATGTGGCGCTCACCCGCGGCATGCGCAGCTGTATGCTTTCTTACGCCACGAGCCGCTTTACGTGGGGGCAATCTATTATGTGTGAACCCTCGCGCTTCATCGACGAAATCGACCCACAATATTTGCAATTTGAGTCGGTGAGCAGGGCTTCTAACAGCCGTTCTTTAATGGGCTCAGGTGGTTTTGACCGCGGTTTTTCAGGAGGCCTCAATAAGCCATTGGGCACCCCACCACAATTGCGTTCACTCAAAGAAGTGAGTCAGCAAAAGACTACGAATCAAACGGATAGCACACCAGGCTTAATGGTAGGCCACAACATTATGCACGAGCGTTTTGGCAAAGGAAAAGTACTCAAATTAGAAGGCGAGGGCGCCGACAAAAAAGCAGCCATCTTCTTTCCGCAGCACGGGTCAAAAACAGTATTGTTGAGATTTGCGAATATTCAGATACTAGAAGATTAATTACTCCTCTAGAAGATCAGGTCTTCTCTCTTTGGTTCTGGCATAGGCTTGTGCTTCTCGCCAGGCATCTACCTCTTTTGGATTGCCTCCAAGCAAGACCTCAGGTACTTCTAAACCATTGAAAACTGGTGGGCGCGTATACACAGGCGGCGCCAAAAGACCATCTTGAAAAGAATCGGTGAGCGCTGACGTTTCGTCGTTGAGTACGCCCGGTATGAGGCGAACCACCGCATCGACAACAATTGCCGCAGCAAGCTCGCCGCCACTCAGGACATAAGAACCAATTGAAATTTCTTTGGTCACATACAAATCGCGGACGCGTTGGTCTACACCCTTGTAGTGCCCGCATAAAATCAGGATGTTTTTCGCTAGTGAAAGCTGATTACAAGTAGTTTGTTCGAGCAAAGCGCCATCTGGCGTCATGTAAATAATGTCGTCGTAGCTACGCTCGGCCTTTAAGGCATCTATGGCTTTGGCAATAGGCACAATACTCATGACCATGCCTGCCCCACCACCGTATTGGTAATCGTCGATATTGCGGTGCTTGTTGTCTGCGTAATCGCGTAAATTATGGACGTGAATTTCGACATGACCTTTGGTTTGGGCACGCTGCATAATCGAAGCCGCAAAAGGGCTAGTGAGCAACTCAGGAAGTACGGTGAGAATATCAATACGCATGCTGCAAAGGTAAGTCAATTCGGCACAAATTACTACCTTTGCACAAACCCTATTTCATGATCCAATTATCGGAACGTTTACTGGCAATGGAAGAGTCTGCAACCATTGCAATGGCTAAAAAAAGCCGCGAGCTCAAATCTCAAGGAAAGGACATCATTTCACTTTCATTAGGAGAGCCCGATTTTCACACCCCAGACTTCATTAAAGCCGCAGCTGTTGAGGCATTGGAACAAAACTACACCACCTACACACCCGTACCTGGCTACGACGACCTCCGCGAAAGCATCGCGCACAAATTCAAACGCGACAACAACCTCACCTATACCAAAGACCAAATCGTGGTCTCTACAGGCGCCAAGCAAAGCATTGCCAACTTGGTGTTGAGCCTCATCAATCCCGGAGACGAAGTCATCATTCCGGCTCCTTATTGGGTTTCTTATTTAGAGATTGTGAAGGTAGCAGAAGGCGTTCCGGTTGTGATTGCAGCAGGCATAGACAAAGACTTCAAAATCACTGGCGCTGAGCTCGAAGCGGCTATCACGCCCAGAACCAAACTACTCATGTTTTCTACACCTTGCAACCCAACGGGCTCGGTGTACAGCAAAGCAGAACTACAAGACCTCGCAAGCGTACTGGCTAAATACCCGCAAGTTGTAGCGATGTCCGATGAAATCTACGAGCACATTAATTTCATTGGCAAGCACGAAAGCCTTGCGCAGTTTCCGGAAATCTACAACCAAGTTGTGACCGTCAACGGCGTTTCCAAAGCCTGGGCCATGACCGGCTGGCGCTTGGGCTATATCGGCGCACCCAAAGAAATTGCAGCTGCCTGCGATAAAGTACAAGGTCAGTTCACATCGGCCACTTGTTCGATTACCCAGCGCGCAACCATTGCCGCTATGAATGCAGACCCCATTGTACTCAAAGACATGATTGCTGCGTTTGAAAGCCGTCGCAACCTCGTTTTGAGCGGCCTGCGCAATATTCCCGGCTTAAAGGTCAACAATCCGGGTGGTGCATTTTATGTATTCCCAGACTGCTCTTCCTATTTTGGCAAAAGCTACAACGGCCAAACCATCCATACCTCAGACGACCTCTGCATGTATTTATTAGAAGTAGCATTGGTAGCTTGCGTAGGCGGCGCTGCCTTCGGCGACCCCAACTGCTTTCGCATCAGTTATGCCGCTTCAGAAGAAACCCTTCAAAAAGCAGTAGACCGCATCTCAAACGCACTCGCGCAACTCCAATAAAACATGCAAACTCAGGCGCTCTTCGAAGCTTTTAACGGCAAACGTGTACTGGTCATTGGCGACGTCATGACCGACGCCTACTTTCATGGCCAAGTGCAGCGCATGAGTCCAGAAGCTCCGGTTCCGGTTGTAGACCTACAAACCCAAGAGCAGCGCATTGGCGGCGCGGGCAATGTAGCACTCAACCTCATCGCCTTAGGTGCAGAGGCTCTACTCGCCAGCGTCATTGGTCAAGACAGCGCAGGCCAAGAACTCCAAAAAATGTTCCTAGCAGCCGGCATCAATACAGCGGCGCTCGTACAATCTGCTGAAAGAAAAACAACCATTAAAACACGGGTGCTTTCTTCAGGCAAGCAAATGCTGCGCATCGACAGCGAAGACCAACACGACCTCAGCGCTGCAGAAGCAAGCGCTTTGCAAAACGGCATCAGCACCCTACTTCAGCAAGGTATTGACGGTATTTTACTCGAAGACTACAACAAAGGCGTGCTCACCACCGAGCTCATCAAATGGATCATTGCCGAAGCCAAGGCCCTGCAAATTCCGGTTGTCGTCGACCCTAAAAAGAAAAATTTCTTTGCTTACAAAGGCTGCACACTTTTTAAGCCGAATTTAAAAGAACTCAAAGAAGGGCTGCAACTAATATTCGATTACCAAAAAGAGCCTAGTGCCTTAAACGCAGCAATTGAAAAATTGCAACAGCACTTAGAAAGTGGCTTTACATTTGTGACGCTTTCCGAACACGGCGTTCAACTTTACGATGGCCAGCAGCACCATTACCACCCCGCACATTTGCGCAACATTTCAGATGTATCTGGCGCCGGAGACACCGTCATTGCCACCACATGCCTCTGCCTAATTTGTGGCGCCTCACCTACTACCATTGCAGCTATTGCGAATTTAGCGGGAGGTTTGGTTTGTGAACAATCTGGCGTGGTCAGTATCAACAAACAAAAGTTGCTTGAAGAAGCACTCCAACTTAACTCTTAAGCTATGTCTCAAAAAGTTGTCAAGCCTTACGACTCAGGTAAATCCAAAAAAGAAGAAGTAGCGCAAATGTTCAATAACATTTCTGCCAACTACGATTTTCTCAACCACTTTTTGTCTTTGGGCATAGACCACCTCTGGCGCAGAAAAGCCGTCAAGCAACTTCAAGCGCAGCAACCCAAAGTCATTTTAGACTTAGCTACCGGTACCGGCGATTTCGCGATTGCCTGCTTGAAACTCAACCCAGACAAAATCATCGGTATGGACATCTCTGCTGGCATGCTAGAAGTCGGTAAAAAGAAGATGAAAAAACGCGCTTTTGACCACGTCATCGATATGCAACTCGGCGACTCCGAAAACATGCCATTTGAGGACGCTACTTTCGATGCCATAACAGTAGGTTTTGGTGTGCGCAACTACGAAAATTTAGAAAAAGGACTCGGCGAAATGCTGCGCGTACTCAAACCAGGCGGGCAAGCTATCGTGCTCGAGTTCTCCAAACCTAAGGCCTTCCCTATCAAGCAACTTTTTGGTTTTTATTCGAAGGTCCTCATTCCGCTTTTTGGCAAATACATCTCTAAAGACGAACGCGCCTACACGTACCTACCCGAAAGCGTTGCAGCCTTTCCAGAGGGTGCTGATTTCATGAACGTACTCCAAAAAGTGGGTTACCACGCACACAAACAAATTCGTTTGAGTGGCGGCATTGCCAGTATTTATATCGGTCAGAAACCCACACAACAATAAACCACCTTAAGAATCGTTAGTCAGACATGCGTTTGCTCCTTTATTTTTGTTTTTTGTGCAGCTTGAGTACCATGGCTCAAACCCAAAAGCAGCAGCGTTATAAAAACTTCGACAAACGCTTCATTCATTTTGGCTTTATGCTTGGTGTCAATAGCTCAGACTTCACGGTCATGCCCAAACCCAACGCCTACAACCAATACCAGTTGCTCTCGCTCACCAACGACGCCCAACCCGGCGGGCAAATCGGCATCCTGACCACTGTTAAACTTGGCACGCCCACCATTCGATTTCGCTTTATCCCGACACTCTCCTTTCAAGAGCGCGTGCTCAACTACAAAAGCCTCGATACC
Organism: Crocinitomicaceae bacterium; assembly: GCA_021738405.1. Classification (GTDB taxonomy): domain Bacteria; phylum Bacteroidota; class Bacteroidia; order Flavobacteriales_D; family Crocinitomicaceae; genus UBA952. The sequence continues at coordinate 23,980 of JAIPCC010000030.1, forward strand.
ATTTGGTTCATGAATGGCAGCGGCCAACAGCGCATCAATTCAACCAACCTTGAATTCCCCATGATGCTGCAGTTCCGCACCAAGCGCTACAACAATTTTACCGCCTACTCGCTTTTTGGCATGCAGTACGCCATCGACCTCCAATCGCAGCAAGACGCCTCGCAAAATTTTTATGATCCCTTTGTCAAAATCAAAAAGAACGATTGGCAAGGACAAATTGGTGCCGGCGTAGAATTTTTTGCACCCTATTTTAAATTTGGTCTAGAACTCAAATACAGCCACGGCTTCAAGAGTAGTTTTATCCAAGATTTCACTCCGGTATCTAACCCCATTGACCAGCTCTACAACCGCGCTTGGTATTTTTCCTTGATTTTTGAAGGATGAGCGAAGTGGTTAATTTGGTGTGCAGCCCTGAAGAGGCTCAAGACCTTCAATATTTGGAGCAACGGATCCGAGAAGCGCTCAAACTCAAAGCCCAAGATGAACTCGACTTTCGTTGGCGCAAGCGCAGCATAGATGCGCGCCAAAGGCAAATTAAAGTAAATGCGAGCTTTGAGGTCGCTGTGAACGCTGCGCTTGCGCCTCGTTTTGAGCACCAAGTATTTAAATTATTGGCCCCAGATGCCCCAGCCGTGCACATTATTGGTGCCGGCCCCGCCGGACTCTTTGCCGCGTTGCAAGCGGTATCGCAAGGCCTTAAACCCATTGTTTTTGAACGCGGCAAAGATGTCCGCGCGCGCAGGCGCGACCTCGCCAAACTCACCAAAGCCCATGAGCTCAACCCCGAATCCAATTATTG
>JAIPCC010000031.1 GCA_021738405.1 Crocinitomicaceae bacterium
AGCGTCGAACTGATCGGAGCTGCCATGATCGAAAAGACCAATGCACAGGGTGTTTACAAAACCGGGATGCCTAATAGCGGAACCTACATTGTGAATGTCAACAAACCTGGGTATTATCCGCAAACAGTACAGGTCAGCTTGACGCAAGGTTTCACCACCACCATGAATTTCAACTTGCTGCCGATTCCACCTTTCAACCTTCAAATTAAAGTGGTTGAACAGGGTAGTCAAACGCCTTTGTCGAATGTTCAAATCAACTTGCGCCATCCGCAAATCACGCATACAGGCCAGACCAACGGGCTAGGGGAGGAAGACCTCACACTTTTTTACCAAGATACCTACGAATTGGTTTTGGGCAAGTGGGGTTACCAAACAGTATGCAGCACGCCGCTCATTACAGCCAGCACGCAGACACTTTTGATTGAACTACCCAAAGGTTTTTACGACGATTTCACTTTTGATTTTGGCTGGTCTGTGGTAGGCGATGCCGAAACGGGGCTCTGGGAGCGCGGCAATCCGAACCCAACCACCAACACGGTTTTCAACGACGACAGCAACCTAGACTGTGGCGCAATGGCCATGGTTACCGGCAATGGCACCACACCTAATCCGGATCAAAACGATGTCGATAATGGTTTTAGCACCCTGATTTCTCCCACATTTAATTTGAATGGCCTGAGCACACCACACCTCAGTTATGCGCGTTCTTTTTATTGTTATCACGGCCCCGGCAATTTTGACGACACCTTACTCGTGATCCTGAGCAACGGATTGGATCAGGTTGTCTTGGAAGAAATCGTTGGGCCGCAAGGGCAGGCCATGAGCTGGGAACACAAGAGTTTTGCACTGAACGGTCTGCTTCCTTTTAGCAACTCCATGCAATTATTTGTGCGCACAGCAGATTACCCCTCCAACCCGAATATTACGGAAGCGGCACTTGATCACTTCAGCATCAGTAATGCCTCTATTCTGACCGACGAACAAGTAGCAAAAGATCCAATTTTATTGTTCCCTAATCCGGGTCAGGATGAACTGATGATCGGGGCGCTTAACGCGCCAACTACCGTTCAGTTTTTTCAATTGGATGGCAAGTTGTGTTTAACTGGTTTGCTTGGAACTTCCCCAACTAGAATTGATACCCACGCCTTGCCAAATGGCGCATATATTGTCGAAATAGCAGGCCAACGCTTTTCATGGATCAAATTGGGCCAATAAAAAATGTATCTTTGATTCTCAGATTTAGATCATGCAACTTTCAATCGTTATTCCACTCTTCAACGAAGCTGAATCACTTCCAGAACTCCACGACTGGTTAGTGCGCGTGCTTGACGCCAATCAATTGTCTTACGAAATCCTCTTTGTTGACGACGGTAGTAAAGATGCTTCTTGGCAAACCATCGTTGGGCTTCGCGACAAAAATCAGGCTGTAAAAGGGCTGCGTTTTCAGCGCAATTACGGCAAATCTGCCGCATTACAAGTGGGTTTCGAAGCGGCCAAAGGCGATGTCGTCATTACCATGGATGCCGATTTACAAGATTCTCCCGACGAAATTCCGGAACTCTATCGAATGATCACCCAAGACGACCTAGACGTTGTTTCGGGTTGGAAAAAAGTGCGCCATGACCCGTTGTCCAAGACCATTCCGACCAAATTATACAATTGGGCAGCGCGTCGCATCACCGGTATTTACCTCCACGATTTCAATTGTGGCCTCAAAGCATATAAAGTTGAAGTCGTCAAGAGCATCGAGCTTTACGGCGACATGCACCGTTATATTCCCGCGCTTGCCAAATACGCTGGTTTTCAAAAAATCGGCGAAAAAATTGTCGAGCACCGCGCCAGGCAATACGGCGTCACCAAATTTGGCCTCAACCGCTTTTTAAATGGCCCGCTCGACCTCATGACGGTTGCTTTTATGGGCAAATTTGCCAAAAAACCAATGCATTTCTTTGGTGCCATTGGCGTGTTTATGTTTTTGCTTGGCTTTGGCTTATTTGCATACATGGGCATAGATAAATTACTGATTCATCCAATTGCTGAGCGCTTGTCTTCGCGCAGCGATTTTTATGTTGCGCTAGTAGCCATGATCATTGGCGTACAGTTTTTCACGGCAGGTTTTATTGCTGAACTCATTGGTCGCAACTCCAGTACGCGCAATCACTACCTCATTTCGAGTCGTTTAGGTGAATGACAGCCTTTCCTCAAATAGGCCCGGGCTGGACCCTCTTTTTAGACCGAGATGGTGTCATCAATGAACGTATTTTTGACAACTACGTCCTCGATTGGGCTGCTTTTCACTTTACAGACGGTTTGTTAGCCAACGCTGCCCAAATTGGCGCCGCCTTTGAACACATTGTTGTCGTGACCAATCAACAATGCATTGCAAAAGGTTTATTGAGTGAGCAAGCTCTAGACTCTATTCATCAACATATGATTGACGCCTTACAAAAGGCAGGTTTGCAAATCGATATCGTGTTGGCTGCTACCGAATTTAAAAATGGCCAAGCACAGCGCCGAAAACCCAACACCAAAATGGCTTTTGAAGCGCAGGAAGCTTTTCCGAACATCGATTTTCAAAAATCAATCATGGTAGGCGACACCAATACCGACATTTTATTTGGCAAGAAACTTGGTATGTACACGGTCTTGGTCGAGTCCATCGAAAAAGTAAAAGAGGCACCCGATTTAAAAATAGCACATTTGTCAGAACTCAGTCGATATTTATGAAAATAGCCAGCCTTATTATACTCCTTATTTGCTGCACGTATTCTTTTGCGCAATTGAATCAGACCGATGCAAAAGGCCGCAAACAAGGCCCCTGGCAGAAAACCTATCCAGGCACTTCCGTTTTGCAATACAAAGGCGCTTTTCTCAATGACAAGCCGGTAGGTACGTTTGTGTACAATTTTGAAAGTGGTGTCAAGCAAGCGGAATTGGTGCATGGTTTACCCGGCGGTTGTACTTCGGCATTGCTGTTTTACGAAAACGGACAACTTTTAGCCGATGGTTTTTATAAAGGCGAAAAGAAAGACTCCTTATGGTATAACTACGCCCAAAATGGCGAGCTGATCAGCGCTGTAAATTATCAGCTAGACTTGCTGCACGGCAAAAGTGTTTTTTACTTTTCAGAAGGACAACTGCTCGAACAAAAACTTCAAATCCAAAAGGTGGTCTATTACACCAATGGTAAACTCAACGGTACTTATCAGGAAAACTTCTATAATGGCAAGCCCAAGCTGAAAGGAACCTATCAAAATGGCATGAGAATGGGCTTGTGGACAGAATTTTACAACACAGGCGAGGTGCTTTCCAAAGTAAACTACCTCAACGACCTTCCCCACGGCTGGACCACCGTCTACGACAAATTGGGTAACATCAAAAAGCGCGTCATGTATCGCGATGGCTATGAGCTCACCGAAAAAGAACTCAAGGCCTTTTTGGAGCGCTGTAAGGCCAAAAACCTCGATCCCAATCAATGAGTACGCAACAACAAAAGTGGCTTTTTTTCTCCGCCTTGCCGCCCTTTAGAGGCGGGATTTCCAAATTCAGTTTACGCACGCTAGACGCACTGTCTAAAAGCAAAAATGTAAAAGCATATACCTTCAAAAAACAGTACCCTGACTTGCTGTTTCCCGGCAGCTCTCAGTTTGAAGAAAATACTGATAAACAACAATTTGAACGCGTTGTTTCTACTTTTAATCCCTTCACTTACTTGCGTTCAGCACTGCTTTTCAAGCGCTCGAAACCCACTGTTTTTATCACGAGTTACTGGATGACCTTCATGGCACCCATGATGGTTTTTTGGACCTATTTTTTACCTCGCAACACCAAAAAAATAGCGATTATCCACAACCTCAATCCGCACGAAAAACGCTTTTTTGACCGCTTTTTCAACCGTTGCTTTTTGAACGCCTACGATGCTTTTGTGGTGCTTTCTGCCGCTGTGAAAAAAGAAGTGCTCGAACTGAAGCCCGATGCCAAAATTGCGCTTATTGCGCATCCGCCATATGAAGGTGAGGCCAATGCGCTGGATACCCAAGCAGCGCGGCTGCAATTAGGTCTTGACCCTGAGAAAAAAACTTTGCTTTTCTTCGGACTCATTCGGCCCTACAAAGGGCTTTCTGAATTGATTGCGGCGTTCGGTCTTTTAGATGATTCGTATCAATTACTCATCGCTGGTGAGGTTTATGGCGACGCGCAAATTTACGAACAGGCGCTCCAAGAATTGCCCTTCTCAAACTGGAAATTTGTCAATCGTTATCTGCCCGATGCTGAGGTGGATACCTATTTTGCGGCCGCTGATTTAGTTGTTTTGCCATACCTAAACGCGACACAATCGGGCATTCGCGCCATGGCACTGAGTCAAAAGCGCGCTGTTTTGTGCACAAATGTTGGCGGATTGGCCGAAGGACTACAAGTACAAGGCCACGGATTTGAACTAGCTCATATTTCGCCCCAAGACTTTTCGAGTCGTGTGCAAAGTCTTTTTAATCAGGGAGATATCGATGAATGCAACCAGCGCCTCTCCGCTATGAATTTGGATCTTGAGCAGGCTTGGCATTCTTTTGCCGAAGGCTTAATTGCATTAGCTGAAGAAGCCTAGATTTTTTATTTGAATTTAAGGATCCAAAATCCTATATTTGCAACCTTAATTCAAATTCAAATATTCAAGAAATGCGTTTAAAAGGATTTTTTTGGTTCTTGTCCATTCTTCTTACCGCGGTTTGCGTTTACCAGCTCTCCTTCACGTGGGTAGCTAGCAACGTTGAAAACAAAGCGGCGAAAGAAGCAGATCTTAAAGTGAAAATGCTTCGCGACGAAGCCAAGAACAACGGTGGTATTGCCGTGCTCCCCAACAGTACTGAAGTCAATTTCAACGATCCCGAAGCGGTAGAGCTTGCCCGTGCAGCTTTTATCAACGAAATCCTTCGGGACAAAGGCGAAAAGCCTGTGTATCCTGTATTGGGTTCAACTTTTGGTCAAGTGAAAAAAATGTCACTTGCCTTTGGTCTTGACCTTGTAGGTGGTATGAGCGTGACGGTAGAAATTTCTTACCCCGACCTCATTCGCGGCCACGTCAAAAGCGTAACTGACCCTAAATTCACGAAGCCGTTCAACCGTGCTGTAGCGACTTACAACACCAATGGAGGTGACTTCATTGCTACGTTTATTTCGGCGTACAAAAAAGCAAACGGTTCTTTGCCGTTGAGCTACGTCATCAAAGGAGAGTCTATCGGTATCAAAACTTCTGACGCCGAAGTAGAAAACTACCTCCGCGACCTTGTTGCTTCTTCCATGAAAGGCATCGAAGACATCATCGGACGCCGTATCAACCAATTTGGTGTAGCACAACCTAACATCCAGCGCGACCTCGCCACCAACCGTCTCTATATTGAGCTACCAGGTGTGCAAGACGAAGAAACCGTTTCTCGCAAAATTCGCTCTACAGCAAACCTCGAGTTCTACGAAACCTACATGCCAGACCAACTTCAAATGCAATGGCAAGAAGCGTCTCGTTTGAGCAAGCAAAACGAAGTGGTGATCGACGAACTCGCTTTAGAAGCAGACACTACCTCAGACACCACAGCTGTTCAAAACGACACCGTTAAGCCTGAAGTGGCAACTCAAAATACCATTTCCAATGCAGCCAAAAAAGGCCTTGCTGAGTTGGTTGTTCCTGTAGGCGGTTACGCAATGGGTTACGTGAACGCAAACGAAAAAGCAACAGTAGATGCGATCTTGCGTCGCAAAGACGTTCAAAACGCCTTCCCGCAAGACCTCAAATTCATGTGGTCTGCGAAGCCAGAGAGCGTTGACAACAAAACTAAGAAAACGGCTTACTTCCTATACGCTTGCCGCATTCCTGACACAGGTAAGGCGCGCGTTCGCGGCGAGCACGTCAGCAATGCCAAAGTAGACTACGACCAAACCGACGGATCGATCATCGTAAGTCTTTCCATGACAGACGAAGGTGCAGACGAGTGGGGTCGCATGACTACCGAAAACAAAGACCGCATTATTGCCATTTCAATGGATAGCGTTGTGTATAGCGCACCGCGCGTCATCAACGCCATTACCAACGGCAACACGCAAATCTCTGGTAGCTTTACTTTCCAAGAAGCAGAAGACCTCGCTGGCTTACTCAATGGCGGTGCCCTTCCGGTTCCTTGTGTCATCAAAGACTTACAAAAAGTAGGACCAACCATTGGTGCTGAAAACTCACAAGCTGGTCTCATCTCTTTTGGTGTGGCGTTTATCGCGGTATTGCTTTACATGATGTTCTACTACGGTAAAGCAGGTCAAGCAGCCAACATCGCACTTATCGTCAACGTTGTGTTCATCTTCGGATCACTTGCCTCTTTTGGTGCGGTACTTACCCTCGCTGGTATTGCAGGTATCGTTCTTACAATTGGTACGGCTGTAGATGCCAACATCCTCATCTTTGAGCGCGTTCGCGAAGAACAAGCCATGGGGGCCGATACCGAAACGGCTATCAACACCGGTTTCCGCAAAGCATTGCCATCCATCATCGATGCGAACGTAACGCATTTACTTGTTGCGATCATCCTTAAGATCTTCGGTACAGGTGAAATCGAATCTTTTGCAACCACACTGATCATCGGTATCTTTACCTCTATGTTCTCTGCAATGGTTATTGCTGAGCTCGCTATCCACACTTGGTTGGCAAAAGGTAAAAAAGTCGAATTCAACACCAAGTATTCAAAAGGCCTCTTCCAGAACTTCAACTTTGACTGGATGGGCAAAAGAAAATACTTCTATGTATTCTCTATTGTTGTCACCATTGCTGGTGTTATTTCATTGAGCACACGCGGCTTAAAGCAAAGTGTTGAGTTTACTGGTGGCCGTACATTTGCGGTTAAATTCGAAAAGAAAGCAGATATCGAAACCATTCGCAAAGAACTTACAAAAGTATTTGTAGAAAATGGCGAGCCTGCTTCTATAGACCTCAAAACCAAATCCAACGACTTCAACGTAGAAATCGTAACCAACTACTTGCTCAGCAACGACGGTGCTACAGATCAAGTCAACAAGCAACTCAAACTCGGTTTAGATGCATGCAAAGACAAAATGGGTAGCTATAACGTCCTCGAGTCTCGTGCCATATCTGCTTCTATTTCATCTGAGCTCTGGACTTCATCTACCATCGCCATTACCCTTGCTTTGTTGGCTATCTTTGCTTACATCCTCATCCGCTTTGGCCACTGGCAGTACTCTTTGGGCGCCATCGTAGGTTTGGCGCACGATGCCTTCTTCGTCATCTCTATCTTCTCATTGCTTCACGGTTACTTGCCATTCACACTTGATGTCAATCAAGCGTTTATTGCAGCTATCCTCACCGTCATTGGTTATTCCATGAACGATACCGTCATTGTCTTTGACCGTATCCGTGAGAACCTCCGCAAGAGCAAGCCAGAAGACAACCACGGGGACATCATCAACAGCTCTTTGAACAGAACACTTTCAAGAACATTCAATACCTCAATGATCCTATTCGTTGTTGTCTTGATCATGTTCATCTTCGGTGGCCCGGCTATCAAAGGCTTCTTGTTCGCCTTACTTGTTGGTGTCTTGATCGGAACCTACTCCTCATTGTGTGTAGCGACGCCAATCTTACTAGACTTCTCCAAGCGTTTGCGCGCCTAAGACTTCAAATAAAATTTTGTAAAAAGCCGCTCCTAGGAGCGGCTTTTTTGTTTGTTTTACGTCTAGAATGCGTTAGCCTAATTTTACGCGCTTATGAAAAATAGAATTTACCTCTCACTTGTTTTAATAGCTGTTGTCGGGCTTGGCATTTACTGGACGATCATTCCCAATAAAAGCGTTGCAGATCCTTACCGCCGCCTGATCACAGATCATTCAAAACAGACTTCGCTCGATACGCGCGCGCCACTCCCATCTCAAATGCCGAGCGTAAAAATCAAAGGGGAAGAAAACGAGCAGCTTCAAATCAATTCCTTGCACATCATCTCCTATCTAGAAAATGGTTTTGCACGCACCCGCTACGAACTCGTTTTTTACAATCAATTTGAGCGAGAACTCGAGGCAGAATTTGAATTTCCAGTTCAAGATAACCAGACAATTACTTCGTTTCAGTTAGAGGTCAATGGCGAAATGCGTCCGGCTGTGGCCGTAGAAAAGCAGCAAGCACGCATTGCTTATGAGGCCACAGTCCGAAAGGGCATTGATCCTGGCTTGATCGAAAAAGTAGCTGGCAACCTTTTTAAAATGAGGGTTTATCCTCTATTTGCAAAAGCAACGAAGCGCATTTCGTTTGAAGTGAGTACTGTCCTACAACAAAATGCGACAGCAGCCCTCTTTGAGTTGCCCTTGCACCTCAACCAAACAATTGCCAATTTTAAATTTAAGGCACTTACCTATCGAAATGGTCGCGCTGTTGTACTCAAGCAGTTAAGTAGTCGTCAGCAGTCAATCGCAGCAAATATCCGCATCAAACAGCCTTTACGTGCAGCTACAGCCGCAACGGTGGGTAGGGTAGGTGCATTTCATTACCTACACACTAATTTGGCGCTACCGCGTAAATATGCACGCAAGAAAGCGCCTAAAAGCATTACTGTTTGTTGGGATGTCTCCGCTTCTAGGTCACAAGCGCAACTCGACAAAGAACAAGCACTTTTGGCGTCGTACCTCAAATGGATGAAGAAGGGCAAATTAGAACTCGTTATTTTTGCCCATCAAGTGCTAGATCGCAAGCAATTCGCAATCGTCAATGGACAAGTAGCCGAACTGCAGCGTATTTTGAAGCAACAGCAATACGACGGCGCTTCATCGCTTTCTTGCCTGCATTTTGGCAGGTATCAGGGCGAAGAAATTTTACTTTTTTCAGATGGCCTGCATACCTTGGGGCAACACGTAAATAGAAAAGGGAAAGCGCCAATTTACCCCATTGTATCGAGTCAGGTGGCAGACAAGGGGCTGCTCAGACAGTTGGCCGAACAATCAAACGGAGAAGTTTTTGATTTGACTAGCCAAAGTGTCGCGGTATCTTTGAAATTCCTCAAGCGGTCTTATCTTCAGTTTTTGGGATTCAAGGAGCAAAATAAGGCACTAGAATATTATTGCACACCACTCGCCGCCCAAAGCCAACGTATTATGGTAAGTGTCAAAGCGCCAGTTGGCATCAAGCAGTTGACCGCTCAATTTGGGCTTTCTTCCAAAAAAGTACTCGCTGAGCAATCCGTAAAGTGGCGCAAAGACGAACTTTCAAAAAGTGCCCAAACACAAGCAAAGCGCTGGGCCATGGCTAAAATCCAAAAATTAGAGGAACAGCCTCAGGTTTTTCAAAAAGAGATTTGTGCGTTGGGCTTACAATATAACTTGGCGAGTTCTGCCAGTTCATTGTTGGTGCTCGACTCCCTTTCTGACTACCTGACCTACCGCATTGTGCCGCCCCTCTCCATGAGAAAAGCGTATTTTAAGGCCGTATCTAAGCTCAAAACAGACGAAGTTAAAGCCAAGCAACAACACCTCAAACGCATCAAAAAAGAGTGGAAAACATATCAAAATTGGTACTGGAAGAAACCTCATAAACCCAAGAAACCCAATAAGCAAGACCAAACGGTAGAGGCAAACTTTACTATTGGTTCAGTAGAGGAGACAGGTGACCTAGAAGAGGCAGAGCCACCAGCACCACCACCTGCAACAGCGCAAGTCGGTCAAGTTACACAAAATGAAAATGTGCAACTAAGTCTTTCTGCTACTGGGGCTACGTCTTACAATTGGTCGCCATCTAGCGCCGCAACAGTACATGGTTTTGATTCTGAGGCTTCTTTCACCTCAGGTACCTATCGTTTGGCAGTGAGTGCAAATGCAAATAGCAGCATACAAGTTGGTCAAGCAGCTGCGGGTCCAAGGATTCAAGTAGCTGGTTGGAATCCAAAGACACCCTATCTCAAAAGCCTGAGGTCTGTACCTACTGAACATGCTTATGAGCGCTACCTCAAGCTGCGCGAGAAGTATGCGAGCCAACCTTCGTTCTACATCGATGTTTGCGATTATTTTCTACAAAAGAAGCAGCCCAAAGTTGCTATACGGATTTTAAGTAACCTGGCAGAAATGCAGCTCAAAGACGCAGCCTTGCTTCGCGTTTTTGCCCAAAAGCTGCTGCAATTGAAAGCGGAGAAGTTGGCCATTCAGGTTTTGAAGTCGGTTATCGATTTGCGTCCTGAAGAGCCACAATCTTACCGCGATTACGGCTTGGCCTTGGCAGAAATAGGCAGATATCATGAGGCCGTACAGCAACTTTATAAAGTAGTGAAAAAAGACTACGATGGTCGTTTTGAGGGCATTCACCTGATAGCGCTCAATGAAATCAATCATTTGATTGCGCGGCATCCGAAGGAGATTAATACAAAGGATATTCCGGACTATTTCTTGGTTCAATTGCCCATGGACATCCGAATTGTACTCAATTGGGATGCCGACAACACAGATGTAGATTTATGGGTCACGGAGCCTAATCAAGAAAAATGCATGTACAGTTACAAACTCACCTCCAACGGCGGGCGTATTTCCAATGACTTTACGCAAGGGTATGGTCCAGAGGAATACTTGATCCGCAAAGCACCCAAAGGACGCTACCGTATTCAGGCACATTACTACGGGAACCACAGGCCATCTTTAAGTGGTAAAGCTATACTCACGGTACAGCTCTACCAAAATTATGGCACGCCTTATGAGGTCAAACGAGAAGTAACGAGGCGCTTAGCTACTGTCGATGAAGAGCTAGACCTCGCTACTTTTGAATTCGATTGATGTTATTCTTTGATGAATTGCAAGAGACCACTCTGAACTTCATCGTAAATTCCTAAGTAATAACTTCCTGCGGCAATTTTTGGACTCAGTTCAATAGTCTGTTTGACTTGTCCATTGTTAGATTTTAATTGAAAACTAGCAATGTGTTGTCCTTGCATATTGAATAGTTTGGCTTCTAAAGCAGCACTTTTACAGCCATCGAGTTGAATTTCAAAAACACCGTTATTTGGATTCGGATACAGCGAAATCATTTGAAAGCTGAGTTCAGATAAGCTAGAGGTATTGACTGTAACTTCAATGGAGGTGATACAGCCATTGTTGTCTTTGACATAACAGGTGTAGGTGCCGATAGCTAAGCTCGCAAAGAATGATCCTGAATAAAAAGTTTGCCCATCCATAGAGTAGGTGTAAGGCGAATTACCTCCGCTTGCTGAAAGCGCAATGGTGCCATCGTTGCCGTTTGAAACCGTGGTACTCGCAGTGAGCGTGAGCGCTGTGGGTTCTGTAATGGTACTTGTAAAGCCTTGTTGGCAACCATTGGCGTCTATTGCCGTGAGGGTGTAAGATCCGGCAGGTAAATTTGAAAATACAGCACTACTCGTTACAGCACCACCATTAATAGCATACATATAAGGGCTTGTGCCGCCGCTGACCTGGCAGTTGAGTGCGCCATCGCTTGCGCCGTTGCAACTGATCATGGTTGGAATCATGTTGACGCTCAACGGACTTGGCTGAGTAACGATATAAGTCAGGGTGGTGTAACAGCCATTCGCATCGATCACGCCAATGGTGTAGGTGCCCGCGCCTAAGTTGTTGAAAGTATTGCTCGCTTGGTCTGCGCCATTGTCGATAGAATAGCTGTAAGGTGCGGTGCCTCCTGATGGAGTGACCACCAAATTAGCTGTTTGTGCGCCTGCGCAGGCAATTGTGCTTGTCTGTACTACGCTAGCGGCAATTGTGGTAGTGGCAGCAATGGTAAATGAACCAGAGACCGCACAACCTTGATTGTCAAATACGGTATATGTATAGTTGCCAGCACCGAGGTTGTTGAATGTATTGGAGGTTTGTGCGGCAGCATTATCGATGGAATAGGTGTAAGGGCCGCTGTTGCCTGTAGCTTGAAGCTGCACAACGCCATTGCTCGCATTGCAACTTGGTTGTTGACTTATCAAGGCATTGACTGAAACTGAGCTAGCGCCGATGACCGTGATCTCTAGATTGTAAGCGTCGTTGCAAGTGTTTTCGTCGTTGCCCAAACTGTTGATATTCGCTAGTTGCAATAGGACAGTATTGGCACCAGGTTGTAGCCCGTTGATTGTGTAAAAGAGCGTATCGGTTGTTTGATATGCCGTTAGACTCGTGCTCGTAAATGCCTGACTTGTTGCGGTGCCGCTTCCTACTTGTCCGGAGAGGTTGAAGGAGTTGACTGCATTGACACCTCTATTTTCAACCACCACTGCAATTTGCGTACTCGCTCCACAAATACCACCTGTTTGCGTGGTAAATGCGCTGAGAATGGCTAAATCGAGGCTATCCGGGTTCATTTTGAACGCAGATACATTGGTAACGATGTTGTTATTGGAGTTCATGACCACGCCCGTATAATAAAAGGTGAGGCCATCGAAGTCGTCTACACACATGTGGTGGTAGTCTCCCCAGCGTGTGTTGGAGGTGCGTGCAGACATTCCCTGCTTGATGATCATTTCGGGGAGTGTCATTTGTCCGAGCGGATCACATGCTTTTCTGCCCGTCATTTGGATAGAAGGGTAGTCTGGTGCGGTGGTTCCTGAAGTTGAGTAGGCCAACATAATGTTGCCGTATTTATCGATATTGATTGCGGGCATCCAGCGATTGAGGGTCGTGCCAGGGGCGTAAGTACCTTCTTGATACAAGCTCCAAGCGCCTGTGCTCCCTGTTGGGCGGCGGAGTTCTAGCCAACGCACGCCGGCGCGGTTGTTGCCATTGACATCAGTTGATAAGCAGAGCGCCATCGCTTGGTGGTCATCGAAAACGCGCATGGGTGCTTTGTACATGACACACTCGCGCAGCGGGTCGAGTTTAACGGTTGTGCCAGGTTGGGCAATGCAAGAAAAACTCGTAAGACCGCAAAGGTCAGAATCGATTTCGGTAATCGGAACATCTTGAATTTTGGCAACGCTTCCGGTGTTGTTGGTCCAGTTGATGGTCATTTCCCAAATTTCGATCCAGTCGTTGGTGGGGCTGTCTGGCGAGCCATTGCTGTGTTTTTCGTCGTCGCGGTGGCGCACAAATAAGGGTTTTTGGCCTGCAGGTGCAGCAAAGTCACCTTCGAGGTCAACAGGGGTAATGGATTGGAAGCCAAAGCCATTGAGTGTGTAACCAATAGCCATTCCGATAAATGGGGAAGTGGCGCCCGTAACGAGTGCACTGAGTTTCATGGCGTACACGCGCGGTGGGCCGCCTTCGTTGGTAGAAGCGAGCAAGGCATCTGAGCTTTCAGAAATACTCCATTTGGGGTAATCTGGAAAGTTCGGGCAAGTAAACTGGTAAAAATAGTAAGCGCCCTGCGGATTGCTGGTTTGCGATACGTATACCAATAACTTCTTTTGTGCTTGTGTAGAAAATTGGGTAATGATCCAGCGCTTGGCACTTTTGTAGTAGAGGATTACGGGGTCGCCTAAACCAGTAACCGTTGGGCTACTCAGTGAAGCCATCACGAGTGTGCCGCTAACCGCTGCTCCGGTCGTTTTGTTGAATATTTTGTAGGAGCCTCCGCTGCCCGCGTTGGTTCCTTGGATGTAGACTGTGGAGTCAGCTTCGCCGGAGGGGTCTGGCGGTGAAATGCCATTTCCGATGCCTTGTACTTGCCAAAGTAAGCTGGCCGAAGTTGTTTTTTGATTGTTGTTGCTGCCGTGTTGCTGCCAGACCCAATCGGGCTGATGCGCATTGCTGCTCAATTGAACGGGGAGCTCTCTGCCTTTGAAGTTAGGAATGACGACATCTTGCTTTGGAGTGGTGCTCGGTGCTGGAACCAACGCAGCTGCGGTGGGGCTTACGTAGCCGTAAAAAGTAGCTTCTTGGCCAAATGCGAGACTAGAGAGGCTGAGTAGGCCAATGAGGTAGCGTAGTTTCATAGTGTAGTTTTGAGTTTAGCTCGCTGAAATTATGAAATTTTCTTTAGATAATAAACGCTTTCCAACTAAATTTACAGCCAATGAAAATACTCTTGTCACCGGCCAAGTTACAGCGCGCTTATCCTGGAAATATCCAAGGCGCCCTGCTGTTCAAAAAAGAGACGAAATTACTGATCCAAGAACTGAAGCATTGGACAGTTTCAGACTTTGCAGATCGGATGAAACTCTCCCAAGATAAAGCCACAGAAACCTTCGAGCAGTTTCAGCAATGGGGAAAAAAAGGCAATCAAATCAATACGGCTCCAGCCGTATTTGCATATATCGGTGAAGCCTTCAAGGCCTTGGATGCCGAACAATTGAGCGCGCAAGAATTGGATTATTTGCAAGCTAACTTATTGATTTTATCAGGACTCCACGGGCTATTGCGCCCGTTTGACCGCATTGAACCCTACCGTTTGGAAATGGCGCAACGCGGAGCGGCTCCGAACGGGCAATCTTTGTATACTTTTTGGCGTGCGCCTATCGAAAAATGCTTGCTCAAGCAGCTCAATAAGGATGAAATGATCCTCAATTTGGCCAGTTCGGAATACAGCGATGTCGTGCAAGACGAGCGATTGCGCGCGCGCTTTATGACGCCTCATTTTGTCGAACAGAAAAATGGCCAGCTCAAGACGGTTTCGGTGTTTTCTAAACAAGCCCGAGGCACCATGGCAAGGTGGTGTGCAGCCAGCTCAATTGAATCCATTGCCGCTGTGAAGTCCTTTAGCGAAATGGGCTACGTGTTTAGCGCGGCACATTCCGACGATCACAATTGGTACTTTATCCGTTAAAGTCGAAATCGGGGTTTTGTTCGAGGACCTCCCAAGTGTGGTCGGCGAGTAGCTTGACACTCGCTAAATAAGTGAGTGCAGCGCCTGATCTGCCCCAAGACTGCGGCCCAATGAGAGAGAGCATGAGTTTTTGATCTGCTTTGTGATAGAGGTGATACGTATGATTAATCAAGGGTTCAAAGCGGAGTTCGGTCTGGTAGATGTAGTCTGAAATGGACTTTCTGACTTGTATTTTTTGGGCTTGGGCTGCCAACAACTGCATTTGCTCATAAATTTGAGAGAGCTGCATATCGGTTTGTTGGTTCATGGCGCTCAGTGCGCGGCCTTTGAGTTTACCGGTGTCTTCTGGCTTAATGACCGCACCACCCACCGTATGGGCGTAGGGTAGCAAATGCGGATTGATGGCAATTTTATCGGGGTCTATCGGATTGATAAACGCTTTTTTTGACTGCTCTGAATCTTTCATTTTAAACCAATTTACTTAAGGCTGCTCCGACGGCCGAACCTATCGCCACGCCCATGCCTCCCATTCGAACACCTGCGTGCACGTTTTTGTTCAAAGAGCGAATAATTGGTTTTTTTTCGGCACCCACGCACATGATTCCCGACCACTCGTGGTCTATTTCAAAAGCTTGCCCTGGCAAGATCTCTTCAGTGAGTTTGTGGAGCAGTGCTGTGCGGATGCGTTCATTTTTTTCAAATTCGGTGCTGGTTTCGGTTTGGAAGTCGAGGTGCCGCCCACCGCCCAATAAAATACGCTGGCCGATATCCCTGAAATAATAGTAGCCGCGGTCGCTGTGAAAGGTGCCATTTACGCGGTGTGTCAGTGGTTTGGTGACCAAGACCTGTGCGCGCGCTGGTCTGAGCTCATCTGGAAAATAAGTTTGCGCAAAGCCATTGGTACATAAAAAGAGGTGCTGTGCTGAGAGTTCGCCATAAGACGTTTCTATACTGACCTCATTTTGGCCAGACACCCAAGATTTGACCTCCGTTGCAAACAAGAATTGGATGCCTGCAGCAACGCATTGTTGAAACAGTTGTGCGATCATTTTGCTTGTGTCGATACTGCCCTCATAGGCATTGAAATAGGCGGAATGAAAGCCGTTGAAGCCAAATTTTTCTTGAAAATGAGGGTCTTTTTGATAAACGTTCTCTAGGCCAAAATGGGCATTGAATTGCGCGTTCAAGTCAGCGATGAATTCGGCATTGATGTCGGGCTCTTGCGCGCCAATTAAATCCCAAGAACCACAATTGCGATAGTGCATAGGCGCTGCACCCACTCTTTTTTTGAGTAGTTCGAGCCCCTTGAGCCGCAGCTCGATGGTCTGCCAGACTTTTTCTGCTGGCATATGCTGGAGGTCGTCTTGGAGTTCGGAGGGGCTGCCAAAACAAGTGAAACCAGCATTTTTAGTGCTTGCACCAGTGGGTAAGTAGCCGCGTTCGAGCACCATGATTTTTTCATCGGGAAAGCGGTCGTGCAAAGAGAGTGCGGTAGACAGACCAACGAGCCCTGCACCCACAATAACGAAGGCATTTCCGACGAGATACTGCTCGCGTTCCCAGTAACTCAATTGATCGTAGCGTAGCATTTTTTTTACTCGTTGATTTTTAGCAAATTTGTGTTCGAAACAAATGTACCAAATTGCGTTGAATTGGTTCATTTGACTAACTGTTGTTTGCCATGATCAAATTACTTCTCCTCGTATTATTGTTTCTCCCGGTTGGGCTGTATGCTCAACGCGACTTCCTTGTGGTGATTGAAGGGCGAACCACCAATTTACTCGATCACAAAGATGTTTATGGGGTCAGCATCGACCTCATGCAGCAAGATGCCGTCCTGACCAAAGTCTTGAGCAACCAAAGTGGGGAGTTTTTTGTTTCGGCAAAAATCTCGCAAGGGCTGCCGGTTCAATTGCGTCTCACCAAAGGCGGTTACCTCACCAAATACATTTTATTTGACCTCACCACGCTACAAGGTCAAGCCAATAGCCCAAGTGGCTTACATCTTGCGCGCAGCCTTAGCTGCGAACTCTATGAATTAAAACCCGACGTCGACCTCAATTTCGCCAAAAACCAAATCACCGACAAATATGTGTGGTCTAGCGGTGCTATTGTTCAGGTTCCTTTAGTCAAAACCGATGCCGATGCTAAGGCATCAGAGGCTTACCAGTATGCCATCGACCAAAAATCAATCGCTCGCCTTATGCAGCTTGCCAATCAGCAAATTGCTGCCAATCAGCCAGACAAAGCTGTGCCATATTTTGATACCATCCTCATGATTCGCCCAGACTACGCGCTGGCCAGTCAGAAAAAACAGCAAATTAGCGATCAAAAGGCAGCAGCCCTCAAGCGCAGCCAAGACGAAGCGCAAGTGGCCCAGCTTTTAGACGAAGCGCTTGCTGCTAAAAATACAGGCGACCTCAATTTAGCGGAGTCAAAACTCAAGGCAGCCGATGCGATTATTCCCAATCAGCCGAAAGTAAATGCCGAGCGTCAACAAATTGCACAATTGCGCAATGAAGCCGCCGACGCGCAAGCCAAAACACAGGCTTTCCAAAAAGCCATGCAGGCGGCTACGGCCCTCATTACCGCTAAAAAATATGACGAAGCAGAAGCCAAATACAAAGAGGCACAGCTGATCAAACCAACTGAAAAAGAAGCAGACAATACCCAATTGGCTCAGTTAAAAGAACTCCGCTTTGACATTCAAAATGAGGCCGTACTCAAGAAAACCATGAAATTGGCCAACGACCAATACCTCCAAAAGAAATACGACCTCGCGCTTGAAACCTACAAAAAGGCCGACAAGCAAATTGCTTTATTTCACAAACAAGCCCTCATCGATTCTTACTCCAAAGAGTTGCAAGCGGGCATGAAGCGCGTTACCGAAGGGATCAACTCGATGTCTCAGGTCTACCAAAACCAATTGGCCAAAGCCAATGAAAACTTCAACAAAGGGCCACAGTTTTACGGTACAGCAAAGTCAATTCTGAATTCTGACCCGATGAAAAGCCGTCAAAATGAGCCAGGCGTCATTGAGCTCAAGGAAAAGATCGCTGCCATGGAGGCCTATTATGCTGCGCGCAAAAGCGCCTACCAATTGGTCAAAGTCAAAGACAACACTGCTGCACTCAAGGCCCTCGAAAAACTCCAACTGAGCGCTCAAGCCCAACAACAATACTTGAGCCAAGGCGAAGTGTCAAGAATTCAGAAAAGTGCAGATTCCCTCAGAACCATCCTCGCGCCAATCAAACCTGCTTTGCCAAAAGAAGATGTTGCCGTAGAACCAGCGGGCATCCGACTTGCCGCTCCAGGTGAAGCAGTAAGCGGTGAAAACTCAATGGCTTTCAATGATTTGCAAATCAGTCGAGATGCCAAGCAAGAAACGCCGTATCGCACTCAGCAGCAAATTCGCACCGAGGTAGAGTACCAAAATTACTTCTCGCAGCAAAACGCGCAAGTTGGTTCTTTTGAAACCACCGCCCAACTCGAAATGACCCGTGCACAGCGCGAACTCAATACCAAACAAAATACGGCAACGCAAAACACCCTGCAAGCCAATCAAGCGCAGGACATGCAGTCTCACGAAGTTGCAGTCACTTCACGAGATGCAGCCACCGCTGTCCGTCAGCAAGAAAACAGCACCAACCTCACCGTTTGGAAAGACGCCAAAGACGACCAGTCTCAAAATCAAAAGGCTGCTGCCGATGTGCGCCAACAAAGCGAACTCGATCGCCTCAATGTCATTCAAAATCAAAAAGACCTCCAACTCAAGCAGCAAGCAGCCAACGATGAAAAGGTAAAAAGTGAGCTCGATCAGCGCAATCAAAATGTGGCTTACACCAAACAAGTGCAGCAAGAAACAGCTGCAAACGGTGGTCAAACCCAATACGAACAAATTCAAAAAACTGCCGCCTCTACAGTGCAGCTCAAAACAACGCCTAACTACCTTCGCGACGAAAACGGCGTGCTCTTTGCGTCTAATACCCTTACTGAAAAGACTTATCAATTGAAAAACAAAGAAGGGTATGTGACGAAAGTCATTGTCCGCAGAGTGGTTGTTGATTCCAACGGACACGGTGTGGTTTTCGAGCAAACAACAGACGAAAACGGCAAAACTTATTTCACAAGAGACGGACAAGTGAGTACGGAGTACATATGGTTCAATGAATCTACCGGTGCCAACGTTTTGATCAAATAAGTTTATGCAAGTACATTTTATTGCCATTGGTGGCAGCGCAATGCACAATCTCGCTATTGCACTCTCTAGAAAAGGATTTGAGGTCAGCGGTTCAGACGACGAAATCTTCGAGCCTTCTCGCACCCGACTACAAAAACAAGGCATCCTACCGGTTCAACTCGGCTGGGATGCAACGCGCATTCATTCGGGCCTTTCTGCCGTTATTTTGGGGATGCACGCCCGTGCCGACAATCCGGAGTTATTAGCGGCTAAAGCATTAGGCTTGGCCATCTATAGTTATCCAGAATACCTCTACGAGCAAAGCAAGGAGCAAATCAGGGTAGTTATTGGCGGCAGCCATGGCAAGACCACCATTACTTCCATGTTGTTGCATGCGGTAGCTCAATTGCAAATCGATGTCGATTACATGGTTGGCGCGCAACTCGAAGGTTATGACTGCATGGTCAAGCTCACCAAAGAAGCTAAATTTATTATTTTAGAAGGTGACGAATACCTGAGCTCACCCATAGACCGCCGCCCTAAATTTCATCTCTACAAGCCACACATCGCTTTACTTTCCGGTATTGCCTGGGACCACATCAATGTCTTTCCGACATTTGAAAACTACGTCGAACAATTCGAGACATTTATTTCGCTCATTGAGCCAAATGGTGCTTTGGTCTACAATTCAGAAGATGCCGAAATCCAAAAACTGGCAGCGGCAGCAACTGGCCTTCAATTGGTACCTTATACCACACCAGATTTCCATCCAACCGAAAACGGCACCTTACTGACTTACCAAGGGCAACAATATCCCTTGCAAGTCTTTGGTGCACACAACTTACAGAATTTAATGGGTGCCATGTTTGTGGCGGGGCAAATGGGCATTGCAGCTGCTGATTTTCTGAATGCCATGGCCGATTTCACAGGCGCAGGCAAGCGACTTCAAAAAGTAGTTGCACAAGACAGCTTTGTGCTCTATAAAGATTTTGCGCATTCGCCCTCCAAACTCAAGGCAACTACAGCTGCCGTCAAGCAACAATATCCAGATCGGGAAGTGGTCGCTTGCATGGAACTCCATACCTTTAGTTCTTTGCAAAAAGCATTTTTGCCGCAATATAACGGTGCAATGGCTGCCGCAGATCAAGCATTAGTGTATTTCAGCCCAGAAGTAGTTGCACACAAAAAATTACCTGCTTTGGAGGCATCAGAAGTACAGGCTGGCTTCGGCGGGAACGTACTCATTTGTACCGAAACACAAGCCGTGCTCGATTTTATCACCAAGCAAGATTGGCACAACAAAGTGCTGCTCATGATGTCGAGCGGAAATTTTGATGGGATAGATTACGATGCGCTCGGCGAGCAGTTGTGCGCTAGTCTCTAAACACGACCCTGCGGTAAATGACCGCAATGAGCAAGCTATTTAGTGTACTATATACCAAAAGTGCCAATAGGCTCACGCTTAAGGTGAATTGTGGGTCGTACATCATGGCGGTGTTTTGACGCGCCATTTCTACTATTTCGCCGTCACTTTTGTTTTCTAATGCACTATTTGATTTGCGAATGGCAGCGATTTCTTCGGGGCTGTCCATGCGTTGTTCATAAGCAGCTCGTTTGTTTTCGTTGAACTCTGGGTAGATATCCTTGTAATAGAAGAACAAGAAAAAACTGACAACTAGCGTATAGGGTAGGCCTACGCTGAGCCCTGCTTTGATATCTGTTAATATATTGCTTTCGGGCCCACCAAAGCGCTTTTTACGGTACATGAACAAAGCGATTGCTGCTGTCAGCAAGGCCATGTTCAGTAAGACGAATAGCTGAATGTGATCGAGTTGATAAGCCAGTAAAAAGGCCAACATTTTGAATGCAATCCAAAAACTGCCAAAAACCAAACCGTAAAGCCAACCTTTTTTCATTAGCTATTCATTGAGACTAAAAATTCTTCGTTCGAGAGGGTGTTTTCCATGTGAGATTTCATGAATTCCATGGCTTCAACGGGGTTCATGTCGGCAATGAATTTGCGCAAGAGCCAAACGCGTTGTAACACATCTTTGCCCACAAGGAGGTCTTCACGACGCGTGCCAGAAGCGGTAATATCAATTGCTGGGTAAATGCGGCGATTCGATATTTTTCTGTCGAGTTGGAGTTCCATGTTGCCCGTTCCTTTGAATTCTTCGAAGATGACTTCGTCCATTTTAGAACCGGTTTCGGTAAGTGCAGTAGCGATAATGGAAAGGGATCCGCCGTTTTCGATTTTACGGGCAGAACCAAAGAATCTTTTTGGTTTGTGAAGTGCATTGGCATCTACACCGCCAGAGAGTACCTTTCCAGATGCTGGTGAAACGGTATTGTAGGCACGTGCCAAACGCGTAATGGAATCGAGTAAGATACAGACGTCGTGTCCGCACTCGACCATGCGTTTTGCTTTCTCGAGTACCATATTGGCAACCTTGACGTGGCGATCTGCAGGTTCGTCAAAGGTAGAGGCAATGACTTCTGCCTTGACTGAGCGCGCCATATCCGTAACCTCTTCAGGTCGTTCGTCTATGAGCAACACAATGAGGTAGGTTTCGGGGTGGTTTGCTGCAATTGCATTGGCCACATCTTTGAGGAGCATGGTTTTACCCGTTTTAGGCTGAGCCACGATCATGCCGCGCTGGCCTTTTCCGATGGGTGCAAAAAGATCCATGACGCGCGTAGACAGAGTTTCTTGGGCGTGTCCGGTCAGTTTGAATTTTTCGGAAGGGAATAAAGGCGTAAGGTATTGAAAAGGTACGCGGTCACGGATGTAAGACGGATCGCGGCCGTTGATGGATTCTACTTTTACGAGCGGAAAGAATTTTTCTCCTTCTCTCGGTGGGCGAATGGTGCCTTTGACGGTATCTCCGGTTTTGAGTCCGAAGAGCTTGATTTGATTTTGAGAAACGTAGATGTCGTCTGGAGAAGGCAAGTAGTTGTAGTCAGATGAACGCAAGAAGCCGTAGCCATCTTGGATCACTTCTAAAACGCCTTCTGCCGATACAATGCCGACGAGGTCAAAATGTTCTTCTTTGAGTACTTCTTCAGTAGATTCGGACGCTTGATGCGGTTTGTGCTGTGTTCTATTTGGATCTTGTGCTCTGTTGTGATCTTGCGCTCTGTTGTGATCTTGGGCTCTATTGTGGTCCTGATTTTTATTGTGTTCTTGCGCTTTGTTTTGATCCTGAGCTCTATTGTGTTCTTGTGCTCTATTTGGGTTTTGATCTTGCTGTCTTTGTTGCTCTGGGCGCTGGTTGCGGTTTTCAAAGCGCTGTTGCTGCTGTTGTGGTTGACGCTGACGCTGCTCGCCTGCTTTTTCTTCCTTGACTTGCGGTGTTTCTTTGACTTGCGGTGTTTCTTTGGCTTCGTTTGCCGTCTCTTCTAAAGGAATAGGTAGTTGTGCATCTGGATTTTTAGGCTTGCGGCCTCGTTTGCGCACTTGTACTTCTGCTACTTCGTTATTTTCAGTTACTGGTGCTACTTCAGCTACTTTCGTGCTTTCTCCGGCATGACCCGAAATAGCGGTAATGAGTTCGTTTTTCTTGAGGCTGGAGGCGTCAATGCCAAGACTTTGTGCAATGACACGGAGGTCCGAGATTTTTTTACTCTCTAAGGTTTTTAAATCCATCAATGGTAAGTTATAAGCTAAATTTGAAGCTAGCCCTGAAATGGGCAGTTGGAATTTGGATGCAAGTTTAAGTAAAAAATCGCGAAAAAGTGCGCTTCTTTTGAAAAACTATGTCTTGCGTTTTTGTTTTTTAGCAGCAGGAAATAGAATGTTGTTGAGTATCAGGCGGTAACCTGGTGAATTTGGATGCAAATTGAGGTCGGTTGGCGGGTCCCCGACAAGGTGCTGGTAATCTTCGGGGTCGTGGCCACCATAAAAGGTCCAGGTGCCTTGTCCGTATGAGCCGTGCACATATTTGGCGGTGTTGGCTGCTTTGTTTTCTCCTAAGACAAGGACATTCGGCTTGATGAATTCTTTGTGAAAGTCGGTTGTTTGCCCCATAAAACCATTGATGACATCGACATGACACTGCGTGAGCATAGTGGGTACGACATCCCATTTGGCTGAAAAATCAAAAAGCGTAAACTGATCTGATTTCTCGGTGATTTGACGTTGGGTACGCAAATCGGTGCCATCGATGTCGCTGTATTCATAGACCATTGGGTCTTTGATAATATGGAAATCTTGGAATGCAAAAGTTTGGTTGAAGTCTAGTTTTTCTTGGGCGCGCGGATCTGAGGGTGTACCGTCAAAAATCGCTTCTTGGATGTCTACGCCTTGAGCGGCCAGGGCAATATCAAAAGAATCGGTTCCCGAACACATCGTAAACAAGAAGCCGCCGCCAATCACAAAATTGCGGATATTGAGCGCAACAGCTCTTTTCAAGGCGGCAGTAGACGCGAAGCCGAGTTGAGCAGCGGCGGCTTCAGAGCGCTGCACCTCCTGCTGGTACCAACTTTGCATGCGTGCAGAGCTATAGAATTTGCCGTATTGCCCAGTGAAATCTTCGTGGTGCAGGTGCAGCCAATCGTATTTGGGCAAGATGCCATTGACAATGGCGGAGTCGTAGATTTTGTCGTATTTGATTTCTGCGTAGGTCAAGACGAGCGTCACGGCGTCGTCCCAGGGGAGTTTATTGGGCGGCGTATAGACGGCAATTTTGGGCGCTTTTTCCAATTGCACCACTTCCATATTGACCTCTGGATCTGCAATTTCGCTCTTGATTTTGTTGACCTGGCCATCGGCTAAAATTTGGTAGCTGATGTTGCGCAAAAGCAGCTCTTCTTCGATGCGTTGCAGGTGTGGAATCAAAAAACTGCCACCGCGGTAATTGAGCAGCCATTCGATGGTAATTTGATTCTCTAGTGTCCAGTATGCCAAACCATACGCTTTAAGATGGTCTCGCTGCCCTTCGTCCATGGGGACGAGAATTTGAGAGCCCCAACTCTGGAAACTGAAAAGGAGGCTGAAGAAAAAGAGGAGCAGTTTAGAAGGGATCTTCGTCATTGTTTTCTTTGCTGAAAATATCTTCATTGCTATCATCCATTTTACTTTTAATGGTGTAGGTGTTGAATTCTTGGTTGAATTGATTGAGTCCTGAATTGGTGGTGCCCGAAAGGTCTAGTGCTTCTACTTCATCGATGTTTTCGAAGCGGGCAAATTCCGGAACAAAGCGCAACCTTACATTTTTGAGCGCACCGTTACGGTGTTTAGCGATGATGATTTCACCAATACCGAGCGTGGAGTTGCCATCGGCATCTTGGGTGAGGTCGTAGTATTCTGGGCGATAGATGAACGACACGATATCGGCATCTTGCTCAATTGCACCTGATTCGCGCAAGTCGGAGAGCATTGGGCGTTTGTCTCCGCCGCGTGTCTCGACCGAACGGCTCAGCTGAGAAAGTGCAATAATGGGTACATTGAGTTCTTTGGCGATTTCTTTGATCGAACGAGAGATAGTAGAGACTTCTTGCCCGCGGTTGCCGCCACTTTTGGAGTCTTTGGCGCTCATGAGCTGTAGGTAGTCGATGATGATCAGCTCGATGTTG
>JAIPCC010000032.1 GCA_021738405.1 Crocinitomicaceae bacterium
AGAGAGCTTTTGGCGAAGACTTCTACCAAGAGTTAGAGAAAGTAGCCTCCGAATTGGGTGAACACTGGTGCAAGTAAGCCAAACGCCATAGCTACTATCCAAGAAATTGATCTTTCTAAATAGTAAAATAGATCCTTCAAAATTTTTACATACAAAAAAAGGCCCGATTGATTCGGGCCTTTTTTGTGTAGTAGTTCATTGAATGCTAGTGCTCTTCTTCACCTTCTTCTAAAGGTGTGATTTGCGTAATGTAATCTTGTGACGCTCCTGGTTTGGAGTAGTCATAAGGCCAACGGTGCACGACTGGCAAATCTCCTGGCCAGTTACCGTGGATAGCTTCAACTGGAGTAGTCCATTCAAGAGTTGTTGCATTCCAAGGGTTCTGAGGTGCTTTAGGACCTCTAAAAATGCTGTAGAAGAAGTTGAACAAGAAAATCACTTGACCAATCGCAGCTAAAATTGCGAAGGCTGTAATGATTTGGTTCAAGTCAACCATCAATTCAAAAGAGTTGTTGTCAAACTCACTGTATGAAGAGTAATCATAGTAACGACGTGGTGCTCCAGCTAAGCCAACAAAGTGCATCGGGAAGAATACACCATAGGCACCAACAAGCGTAACCCAGAAGTGTGCATAACCTAAACGCGTGTTCAACATGCGGCCAAACATTTTAGGGAACCAGTGGTAAACACCTGCAAACATGCCGAATACTGCGGACATACCCATTACAATGTGGAAGTGAGCTACAACAAAGTAGGTATCGTGCAACATGATATCCAAAGCGGAGTCGGCAAGGATAATACCCGTTACCCCACCCGTGATGAATGTAGAAACCAAGCCGATTGCAAATAGCATGGCTGGCGTAAGAACAAGAGAGCCTTTCCAAAGTGTAGTGAGGTAGTTAAATACTTTTACCGCCGAAGGAATGGCAATCAATAAGGTTGTGAATACAAAGACACTTCCAAGGAATGGATTCATACCCGTCACAAACATGTGGTGACCCCATACAATGAAGGATAAGAAACCAATAGCAAGAATAGATGCGATCATGGCTTTGTAACCAAAGATTGGCTTGCGCGAGTTGGTTGCAATAATTTCGGAAGACAAACCAAGCGCTGGTAAGAGTACGATGTATACCTCAGGGTGACCCAAGAACCAGAACAAGTGTTGGTAAAGAATTGGTGATCCACCGTGGTTGGTCAACATTTCGCCACCGACAATGATGTCAGAAAGATAGAACGACGTACCCATTAAACGGTCCATAGTCAAAAGCAAAGCTGCTGACAACAATACCGGGAAAGAAAGTACACCTAAGATAGCTGTTACAAAGAAAGCCCAAATAGTAAGTGGCATGCGTGTCATGGTCATCCCTTGTGTACGCAAGTTGATGATTGTTACGATGTAGTTCAGTGAACCGATCAAAGACGATGCAATGAAGATGGTCATGGATACCAACCAGAGTGTCATACCTAGACCCGAACCAGATACGGCTTGTGGCAAGGCAGACAAAGGCGGATAGACTGTCCAGCCTGCCATTGCTGGCCCCGACTCGACAAACAAAGAAATCAACATAATGACCGAAGACATCGCAAACATCCAGTAAGAAAGCATGTTTAAGAAACCTGAGGCCATGTCTCGGGCACCTATTTGCAACGGAATAAGGATATTTGAAAAAGTTCCGGATAAACCACCCGTCAATAAGAAGAAGACCATGATGGTACCGTGGATGGTTACCAAACCAAGATACATATCTTCTTTGAGCACGCCGTTAGGAGCCCATTTCTCACCTAAAAAGAAAGAGAGGAAATCAGAGCTTTCTCCTGGCCATGCCAATTGAATTCTAAATAGGATGGACAACATCATTGCCACAAGACCCATAAAGACAGCAGTCATTAAGAACTGCTTGCCAATCATTTTGTGGTCCTGCGAGAAGATGTACTTAGAAATGAAATGCTCCTCATGATGGTGGTGATCCTCATGATGTCCGTGTGCGTGTGCGTCGTGTGAAGCCATTATTTATTGTTTTAACGTTTCTAAAATTATTTCATTGTGACAACTGCTGTAGTGTCCACAGCCGTGGTGTCAGCCGGTGCAGCAGCTACTGGAAAGTATTGGTCTTTGAAAGTGGCTTTTTTCTTGCCATCCATCCATTTTCTGTAGGCTGGTTTGTCAAGTACAACAACTATCATTTTCATTTTGTAGTGTGCACCGCCACAAATTTTATTACACATCAAGATGTAGTTGAACTTTTCATCGTTCTTTTCGCGACGCATTTCGGCAGTCGTTTTGTTTGGTGTGAACTTCAAACGTGTAGCCATTCCTGGAACAGCGTTCATCTGAGCGCGGAAGTGTGGGAAATAAGCCGAGTGAATGACGTCTTTGGCGCGCAAAGCGATTTCGTATTCCTGACCTTTACACAAATAAAGCGTATCTTTTTGAATGATGTCGTCCCAAGCGCTTGCGTCAAGCTTAGCGTTGTGATTCTGCTTCATTTGGGTCATAAAACGGTACAAACGCTCTTTTCTCGATAAGTCTGTTCTCAAGACGTTTAAGGTAGAGTCGCTAAATACGGTGTCGCGGTTATTAAGCAATTTTTGAAGACTGCGGATACCCGTTGAACCGTTCAGCATGTTGTTCAAAGATGAATCGATTGTATTGGTGGTCAATAACGCCAATTCGTTGTTGTCTAGAGTGAGTTTGTAGTCGTACAAACCAAGTGTATTGTCTGCACCTGCATAACGTGCGGTCCAGTCAAATTGCTTAGAGAACAACTCGATTTTCTCTGCCTCAGGTGTTGAAGGGCCAGACAAACGATTCCAGGTCTGTAAACCTAAAATGATGATCACTGCCAAAACCACAGCCGGAACGACTGTCCAGAGCATTTCTAATTTGTTGTTGTGCGGGTAGTAGAATGCTGGAACACCAGGCTTTCTGACATAGCGCCATGTAAAGAAGAACAATAAGAAATTAGTCAAGAAGAAGACCGCGATAATGATGACAAAATTCAGGTTCAATAACCAATCCATTTCTACACCTTCGTCAGAAGCCGCCGAGCCACGACCAGTCCAGCCGTAGGCAGTCATGAGGTAGATGAAAAAGGCAAAGAATGCAATCATAAAGCCAAACATCATTCTGGCATTTAAATTGTTGTCTCGGTTAGAAATCTCGTGCTCTTCGTTTTTGCGCAACTTGGCTGAGATTTCATAGATACGCACGAGTTGTGCGACGGCGATGGCGCCTAAAACAATGACAAGTAAAATGATTAATTTATTTTCCATGACTTTTTATATTGTCTTCAAATTAAATTTCGTGGTGGTTACTTTCATCCAAGAATGGGTGATTGATAGCGGTAAGTGGAGCTTTGCTTAAGTTGCGTAGCACAACAAAAATAAATACACCGGCCATTAACAAAGCCATTCCAATTTCTAACGCGCCAATTTTTGCATTTGCACCTAGTGTGCCTGCAGAGATCATGATGTAAACATCTAGCCAGTGGCCTATCAAAATCATGAGTCCTACAAATAGGAGGATTGCTGGGTTTCGCTTTGCATCGCGCGACATCAAAATCAACATCGGGAAAGCAAAATTGATGATAAACATACCAAAGTAAAGGTATTTGAACTCAGCGATACGCAACTGGAAGTAAACGACCTCTTCACCGATATTGGCATACCAGATGAGCATGAACTGTGAAAACCACATATAAGACCACAAGAAAGAAGTAGCAAAAGCCCACTTACCTAAATCGTGGATGTGAGAATCGTTTACGTTTGGTAAATGACCTAGTTTTTTGAGATAAAGTGTTGTAAGGATCAAAACGACCATTGTAGAACACCACATACCTGCAAAAGTATACCAGCCAAAAAGTGTTGAGAACCAATGCACGTCAATAGACATGATCCAGTCCCAAGCAGAAGTAGAACTAAAAACGGCAAAGAATACCAAGAAAGTTGCTCCCTTTTTGTAGTTTTTAACATGTAGCTCTGTGCCACCAACTTTATCTTCTTCTAATGAACGATTTCTAAAACCTCTCCAGAACAAGAAATAAGTAGTAAAATAAGCTATCGTTCTGATCCAGAAGAATGGTTTGTTCAGGTATGCTGCTTTATGGCGAACCATTTCATCGTGCGCCTGTACTTCAGGGTCCATCCAAGAATAGATGTGCGCGCCGTCAGCTAAGGTGATGATTAACAAAACCGTACCTAAGATAATCATACCTACTGGTAAAAAACCAGCTACTGCTTCAATTACACGCTTGATGGCTGCATACCAACCGGTTTCAGTTGCATACTTAAGTGATAAAAAGAAGAGTGCGCCTAAACCAAGGGCAAAGAAAAAGAAACCGCTAATGAGGGCAGAAGCCATGAAGCGGGTTAAGAAGTGGTGATCAGATGCCGTGAGCGCAGCACCGATAATTGTAAGGAGCGCACCTAAGCCCATCAGGCCAAATGCTAAGTTTTTCGCTTTTTTGGTGATTTGAAATTCCATTGCTCTTCTTGATTAATTCGCGTTTGTGGTGTCTGAAACAGGTGCTGCAAGCGCTACACCAGAGGCGTCAAATTTGCCATAGTTTGCATCTTGTAGTCGACGGATGTAGTGAACGATAGTCCAGATCTCTTTTTTGTTGAGAATAGAACCGTGAGCACCCATCATTCCTTTACCATAATAAATAGAATAGAACATTTGGCCTTCAGTTGCTGCCAAACCAACGTAGTTTGGAACACCAGCGTAAGCACCACTTGCTACCATTGGACCGTTACCGTCACCTTTTTCACCGTGGCAATGTTGACACATTGCTGTGAAAAGCTCTTTACCTTTGGTAATGACTGTTTCAGCATTTGTAGCGTTGAGCATTAATGGATTTTTATCTCCTACAGCCAATGTGTATTCATCGGTGCTGGTGTAGTCCCAACCATACAAGCCGTGTGTTTCGCGGAAAGCAACATTTGGCTTGCGGAAATAAGGCAACATTAATTTGACTTCAGATGAGTCTGTACCATAGAAAGGAATGGTATTTCGTGGTGGTGTCATGGCAGACAAGCGACCTTTTAAACTGCCGTTGATTCTGCCGCGCACTTCTCCGTAATCTACATAAGTTTCAATACCAGGAGTGCGGTACATATCTGGGGCATATTCTAAACCTGGGCTGTCGGCATTAGACACGCAGGAGTTTAATAGCAATGACATCGTCAAGGCTGCTCCACTAAATGCTGTGTAAACGATTTTTTTCATGTGGCCCTGTACTTATTTAATTTCTTTTTTATCCAATTCGAGGTAGCCGATTTCTTGCAACATGCCGTCGAGCTCTGCCTCAGTTACGTTGTGGTTTTCGCTCATGCGAATTTCCATAACGAATTTGTCGTCGGTAGTGCGCGGGTCAGGATTCTGAGCTGGCATACCTGGCAAGGTTTTGTTGCGAAGCAAATAAGTAATGGCCATACCGTGTGCAGCACACATTACCGTAAACTCAAAGCTGATCGGAACAAACGCCAACATATTATCAAGATAAGAGAAGTTAGGTTTACCACCGATATTCATTGGCCAGTCTACGATCATGAAATAGCGCATTCCGACAGTTGCAAGCGTTAAGCCTGTTAGACCATATAGAAAGGCCATGATGCCTAAGCGTGTGTTCTTCACACCGATAATTGGATCAATTCCGTGGATAGGAAATGGAGAGAAAACCTCATTGATTTTTACTCCTTTTGCGACGAGCTGCTTGGCACTGTTTTTCAGTACTTCATCGTCATCATACATTACGTATAGAACTTTATCTGACATAGCCTTTGCTTAATGATGTTTGTGATAATCTGGAGACTCTTTGTAAGACTGACCTGAGCCTTTCAAAATTGTTTTGACTTCGTTGAGTGCGAGAACCGGGAAGAATCGCGCAAACAAAAGGAAGAAAACAAAGAATAAACCAATTGTACCAATGTAAACTGCGATATCGATGTGGCTTGGGAAGTGCATGCTCCAAGCTGCAGGAATGTAATCGCGGTGAATAGACGTAACGATGATCACGTAACGCTCAAACCACATACCGATGTTCACGACAATCGAAATAAAGAAGGTGAATAACAAGCTGCGACGTAACGGACGGAACCACATGAGCTGCGGAGAAACCACGTTACAAGTCATCATTGACCAATAAGCCCACCAGTACGGACCCGTTGCGCGGTTGATGAACGCATATGACTCATACTCCACACCTGAATACCAAGAGATGAAAAGTTCAGTGATGTAAGCTGTACCTACAATTGAACCAGTAACCATGATAACGATGTTCATGTATTCGACGTGCTTGGTGTGGATGTAAGCTTCTAGGCCCATTGCCTTGCGCATGATGAGCAAAAGCGTTTGTACCATAGCAAAACCAGAGAATACCGCACCTGCCACAAAGTATGGAGGGAAGATAGTGGTGTGCCATCCTGGAATAACCGATGTAGCAAAGTCAAAAGATACAATCGAGTGAACAGAGAATACAAGTGGCGTTGCCAAACCGGCTAATACCAATGAAACTAATTCAAAACGATTCCAGTGCTTTGCACGACCCGACCAACCAAAAGAAAGGATGCTATACATCTTTTTAGCTAATGGTTTCTTAGCGCGGTCGCGGATGGTAGCGAAGTCAGGGATAAGACCGATGTACCAGAAAACGAGTGATACAGAAAGGTAAGTTGAAATCGCGAATACGTCCCAGAGTAGTGGTGAGTTAAAGTTAACCCATAGTGAACCGAATTGGTTTGGAATCGGCATTACCCAATAACCAACCCATAAACGACCCATGTGAATGAGTGGGAACGTACCTGCCATAAATACCGCAAAGATGGTCATGGCTTCCGCAGAACGGTTGATAGCCATACGCCACTTTTGACGGAATAAGAGGAGTACCGCGGAGATGAGTGTACCGGCGTGACCAATACCTACCCACCAAACGAAGTTGGTGATATCCCATGCCCAGCCAATTGTTTTGTTCAAACCCCAAACACCGATACCGGTGCCGAGTAAGTACATGATGCTTCCTACACCGTAAAGACCGATAACGAGCGCTATCCCGAAAAGGATATACCACATTTTAGGTGCTTTGTCCTCAATCGGACGACAAACATCTTCTGTTACGTCATGATAGGTTTTGTGACCTAAAATGAGGGGCTCTCTGATTGCTGCTTCCTTTTGCATTGCAGTAGTTTAATTGAATAATAATTAATGATGAGCTTTTTCAGCTACTTGAATATGATCGAGCAATGAGTTGTCTTCGTTGCGCACTTTAACTTGGTACCAAACGTTCGGCTTCACACCTACTTCTTCGAGTGCTTGGTAGGCACGAATGCCTTCTGATTTCTCGCGGATCATAGATTTGAGGTCGTTCCAGTCTCCGACAACGATAGCATTGGTAGGACAAGCATCTGAACAAGCTGTAGCGAATTCGCCATCGGCAATGACGCGCGCTTCTTTCTTCGCAACTAATTTAGTCGCTTGAATGCGTTGCACACAAAGTGAACATTTTTCCATGACACCACGTGTACGAACCGTAACGTCTGGGTTGAGTACCATACGGCCGAGGTCGTCTTGAGCTGGGTTAACTTCCGTAAACTTCTTGTATGAAGGATAGTTGAACCAGTTGAAACGACGTACTTTGTATGGACAGTTGTTGGCGCAGTAACGGGTACCGATACAGCGGTTGTAAGTCATTTGGTTGAGACCTTCGTTGGAGTGCGTTGTTGCAGCAACCGGACAAACTGTCTCGCATGGTGCGTGGTTACAGTGGTGACACATCAAAGGCATGTGAATCACGGCTGGATTCAAGGCAGGAATTTCTGCCTCATCATAGCTGAATGTTTCTTTGTCGGCTTTTGTACCAACTGCTGCCTCTTCGTTAGAAGCAAAGTAGCGGTCAATGCGCAACCAGTGCATTTCACGGCCACGGCGTACTTCGTCTTTACCGACAACAGGAACGTTGTTTTCTGACTGACATGCAATCAAACAAGAGCCACAACCGATACAAGAAGATAGGTCGATGGAGATACCCCAACGGTGACCAATTTTCTCAACAGGGTGCGCAGCCCAGAGGTCAAACTCTGACATTGGCGCCTCAACGTGCTTGCCGTGCTTGTCTAGCTTTTGAAGCATGTGCGGCGCGTTGAAGGCTTCTCTTTCTTTGTTTTTAAAGATAGATAGGGTGGTTTCGCGAACGATGGAATCACGACCCATTACCGTGTGGTGAATTTGCGTTGCGGCAATTGGATAAGTACCTTCAGCAGCAGTAATTTTTGCTGCAGCGCTATAAACGAAAGTAGCTCCGGTAGTAACCATTCCAAAGACGTTGGCACCAATTGGTGTGAGTTTGCCGTCGGCGGTTTGTACGTGCCCACCATATTCTTTGGTTTGGAATGCAGCCTTACCGATGTTTTCACCGTTGGCACCACGACCATAACCCAAAGCAATACCAATTGTTTTTGGCGCTTGACCCGGTAAAGGGTAAACAGGTAGTGTCACTGATTTTCCGTTTACGGAAACAGTTGCTAAATTCAAGCCATGTTCTTGGTCGTAGGTAGTGGCGTATTTGCCTTCCATTTCGACTGGGTTCATGGTAATGTAGTTATCCCAAGTTACTTTGGTAACTGGATCTGGCATTTCTTGCAACCATGGGTTGTTGGCGAATTGGCCGTTTCCGATAGCCGCTTTTTGATAGAATACAACTTCTGTATCGGCAGACTTTGGTAGGTCTTTAACCGGTGCAGCAGTAAATGCGAGTGCAGCAGGTACTACAGGGACTGCAATACAGCTGTTGTGTGTAAGGTAATTGAAGTCGCCAGTTGGATTCATGGCAGCAAATGTAGCCTTGATGTAGTCGTATGCTACAGCGGAGTCTTGACCACCGCGTGTTGCAGCTCCGTTCCAAACGAGCAATGATTCTAAAGCACTAGCTGTATTGTGTAGTGGGCGAATCGTTGGCTGACCAATTGCGTATTCGCCAGCTTTTGCTGCGAAATCTGACCAGTTTTCTAATTGGTGATGATCTGGGCAAACAAAAGTACAGTTGCTTGCTGTCTCGTCTTCAAAGGAAGAGATGGCAACAGTTGTAGGGATTTGCTTCAAGCCTTTTGCAAAAGCAGCGCCATTTGGCATGCTGTATACAGGATTAACACCCATCATGATGAGTACCTCAGGACCTTTGCCAGCGGCAACTGCAGCAGCTAACTTAAGTGCTTTTGCATCTTCTGATTGGTGAAGGTTGATGGTATTTGCTAAATCGATGGTTGAACCGTATGCACCTAGAAGGTTGTTGAGGTCGTTAGCAAGTTGCTGAACACCGATATGGTTTGAACCGGCAACTACTAATGATGATTTTTTTGATTTTTTGAGTGCTGCTACTGCTTTGTCTGCAGCTGCTTTCCAAGAGCCACCTGTAGCCGCTTTGCCTTGCACTGCTTTGATCATGTAAGAAAGCACTGCTGCTTCTTCAGATGGTTTGATCATGCTGCGTACGTCGGCGTTTGAACCAGTAACAGAAAGAACTGACTCAAATTGGAAGTGCTTAGACATCCACTCCCCTTCTGGGTTGCGGGTTGCACCGTATTGTACTGCAAATTCAGTTGGCAACAACCAAGTACTCAAGAAGTCTGCGCCTACAGAAACGATTGTTTTTGCTTTGGAGAAGTCATAGCTTGGAATGATGCGTGCTCCGAAGTTGAGCATATTAGCTTCGCGCATTCCTGCATAAGAAATGGCGTCGTATTGAATGTGTTCGAATTTAGATCCGCCTTCACCGTTGAATTGAGCTGCCATCTCAGCGATAGCACGCTTGATAGATGGAGAGATCACTGTATTGGAAAGTAAGGTAACCTTACCAGCATTTTTAAGCGCCTCTTTGACACCGTCATCGACGGCTCCCCAGGTAGTTTTGGAACCTTTATATAAAGGTTGGGTCAGACGAGCAGAGTCATAGAGACCAAGTACAGAAGCAATGATTTGTGGATTGGTTCCGCCTTTTGTGAAACCGAAATCTTTATTGCCTTTGATGAAAATTGGTCGACCTTCACGCGTTTTAACCATGATGCTCGCGTAAGAAGCGCCATCATAGTAAGTACTCGCATACCAAGTTGGCATACCAGGCGTTACGTTTTCTGGTTTAACCGCGTAAGGAACAACTTTGGTTACAGGCGCCTCACAAGCTGCCAAAGTAGCGGCAGCAACAGAGAATCCGAGAAACTTCAAGAAGTCGCGACGAGCTGTAGAAGACTCGGCAAGATTTTCATCAGCTAAGAAATCTTCAACGCTTTGTTGGTTTGGAAATTCTTGATCTTTGTTCTTGATGAACTCAGGAGTTTGCTTGAGTTCGTCAATACCTTTCCAATATTTTTTTGACATTTCCATGGTCTTATTTCGACAAGTATGGTTATTACTTAATTAATAGTGGCATTTTGCGCATTCCCAACCGCCAAGTTCTTTGACTGTTACTTTACCGTCGTCATTGAGGTATTGTGCGTAAAGTTTAGGATCTTTTTTGAGGCGACGGTGAATTTCGTCGTAGTAAGCGTTTTTACCGTTTCCGATAGCGACGTCTTTTTTACCGTGACACTCTATACACCAGCCCATTGTAAGGGTTTTGCGCGTGAGCTTAATATTGCCTTCAATTTTGTTGAGTTCTTCTACTGGCTGAACTTTCACGGCTTCTACCTGCTGGGTCATGTCGCCGTGACACTGCTTACAGTCTATGCCACCGACAACTACGTGCTGAGAGTGATTGAAATAAACGTGCTCTGGCAAAACGTGTACTTTATTCCAAACAATTGGTTTGGTTTTACCAGTGTATTTCATGCCTTCTTTGTCCCAACCTGCTGCTGCGTAGATTTTCTTGATCTGACCTTCGAAAGGTTTGCCTGCGCCATCGATTTGTTTGTGACAGTTCATACAAACGTTCACAGAAGGAATACTTGCAGATTTTGATTTGGTAACGGTGTTGTGACAGTATTTACAGTCGATACCATTGATGCCAGCGTGTTGGCTGTGCGGGAAGGCGATTGGTTGCGAAGGCTGGTAACCTTCCATGATGTTGATTGAGTACAATGATTGGAACAACGCAACAATGATAGAAATCACAACGACAAGCGTGGTAAGACCAACTTGTAAGCGGTACTTCCAAGCCAATGCGCGCAATTCTTCGCCGTAGGTCATTTTTTCTGCTTCGGCTTCGTCTTCTGAAGTTGCGATTTTGAGCTGACGACGCACGCCACCAACTGCCATAATGATCACGACAAAAATGACACCCATGATGAGCCAAACCCAAGAATTTGATTCTTCTTCAACTGGTGGCGTGGTTGGGTCACCTGGGGTTAGAGTTTTAGGATCGCCACCTGCACCAGGTTCAGGCTGTGCGTCTACCCAATCAAGGATAGCGTCAATGTCTTCTTTTTTGAGGTCTGGGAACGCAGACATGGCAGTTGGAGACCATTTAGAAACCTCGGCAGCATACGGATCGTTGGCTGCGGCAGTTTGCCAGTTGTTTACCCATTGGTAGATGCTACCTTCTTTGGCACCACCGGCTGCCCATTTTGCTCTTGCACCCGCTAATTTGGGGCCAGTTGAGTTTTTGTGGGGCATGTGACAGGTAGCACATTTGGCTTTAAATAGGCCTTCTCCCTGCGCTGAGGCAAAATTTGAGAATGCAGCAAAGCTGAAAATTAGTGCGGCAAAAGCCAAAGATTTGATGCGCTTAAGCGACTGAATGTTAGATATTTCCATGTAAAAAATTACTAATTCACTCTTTAAAATTGGGCGGAAAAACCGCTTTTTATCGGCAGCAAAATTAAAGCAAACAAGGCACTATATGACATTTTGATGACAAAAATTAGGGTCTTCATGTTAATTTAAAATGAATCTAAATAAGGATTTTGTGTTGCCGAATTTTCTCATTTACTTTGCAAGCATGAAAGGCCTACGCTCTATCGTATTTATCAGCTTATTTTACAGCAATTTGCAGGCGCAAATCCAACTGATCGCCGATCCGCGTATCGACCAAAAGGTCGCCGCCAAGAACAGCAAACTCATGCCGGGCTACCGCGTTCAACTCTGTTTTGATTCCGACAAAAGTGTCATCGACCAAACAAGAGCACAATTTGTCAGTGAATATCCGAAAATTGATACCTATGTGCGCTTCGAAGCGCCCAACTTTAACCTAATGGTTGGCGATTTCAGGACCCAAAAAGAAGCTGAAGAATTAGTAGAACGCATCCGTGGGCGCTATCCGCTCACGATTGTTCACAAAGATCAAATCAATTTGCCGCGCATCGACTAACAGTCGCTATCAATCAAATTGCTTCCAGCCCTGCGCACGCAAGGTAACTGCAGAACCCGCTCTATCGATATAGTAAATGCCGTCTGCCGCATTGGCGATGTGACCAATGATACTGAAATTCGGATTGGACTGAATGAGTGCTACGTCTTTCTGATCTATTGTAAAGAGCAACTCGTAATCCTCGCCGCCATTTAAAGCACACATGCTCGGGTCCAAATTGAAATCAATGGCCACCATAGAGGTTTTGGCATCAATTGGCAATTTTTCATCATAAACATGGCACCCTACTTGGCTCGACTTGCATAAATGTAAGACTTCACTGGCCAAGCCATCAGAGACATCAATCATGGAAGTCGGTTTGACGCCGAGGTCTTTCAAAAATCTAACGACGTCTAGGCGTGCTTGCGGCTTGAGCTGTCTTTGAAGTATGTAGTCGTGACCGTCTAGGTCTGGCTGGATATTCGGGTTGGCTTTGAACACTTCTTTTTCGCGCTCCAGCACTTGCAAGCCCATGTAGGCGCCACCTAAATCACCGGAAACCACCAAAAGATCGTATTCTTTGGCGCCAGAGCGGTAGCAGATAGCCTCTTGAGCCGCAGTACCAATAGCTGTAATGCTGATCATGAGCCCGCTTTGCGAAGAAGTAGTGTCGCCACCAATGAGGTCGATGTTGTAGTCTGCGCAGGCAGATTTGATACCGTCGTACAATTCTTCGAGCGCTTCTACGGAAAAGCGATTCGATACAGCCAAACCGACAGTGATTTGCTTGGGTGTTGCGTTCATGGCACAAATATCCGATGCGTTAACCGCAACAGCCTTGTAACCTAAATGCTTTAAGGGCATGTAACTCAAGTCAAAATGAACGCCTTCTACCAATAGATCGGTGCTCACCACTTGACATTGCCCATTGCCGATGTCGATAACAGCAGCGTCGTCTCCTACGCCGAGAAGTGTTTCGGGATGTTGGATTGTGAAGTCTTTGGTCAATAAATCGATGAGGCCAAATTCACCTAAATCGGAAAGTTCTGTGCGTGTGTCGGACATGGTCAGTATTTTTTCAAAGTTACTGCAAATAAAAAAGCCCCCAAGCGGAGGCTTTTTTTGTTGGCCCACTAGGGCTCGAACCTAGACTCTTCTGAACCAAAATCAGACGTGTTGCCAGTTACACCATGGGCCAATAAACAGCATCTTTCAATGCGAGTGCAAAGTTAAGAAGTTTTTTCTTCTCGGCAAATAGCTCGAGAAAAATTTTTTAGACCGATTATTCTTAAATTCGCATCTACATTATTTACTATTAAATTGTGCGCATGACTTACTCAAAATGGAACGCATACCTTGGTTGGCTGATTTTTGCAATTGCCTCGGCTGTTTACCTCATGACCATCGAATCAACTGCAAGTCTCTGGGATTGTGGTGAATACATTACCGCAGCATATAAATTAGAAGTTGGCCACCCACCGGGCGCACCACTATTTATGGTACTCGGACGCTTGTTCTCCTTTTTTGCTGCGCCAGAAAATGTAGCCGTTTACATCAATGCACTTTCTGCTATTTCTAGCTCTTTGACCATCTTATTTATGTTCTGGTCACTGACACTTTTGATTAAAAAAATTGTTTTGAAGCAAGGTGATGACCTTTCAGGTGGCACCCAAATCGCCATTTTCAGCGCCGCCGCTGTAGGTTCTTTGGCTTACACCTTCTCAGATTCATTCTGGTTTTCAGCCGTTGAGGGCGAGGTTTACGCCATGGCATCTCTATTTACAGCTGTTATTTTTTGGGCCATTCTCAAATGGGACGAAGAAATGGAATTCATTCAGCACGGTTCTAAACTTTCAGATTTACGTCCGAATCGTTGGTTATTATTGATATTCTTTATGTTGGGTCTCGCTATTGGTGTCCACTTACTCGGTATCTTGGTTGTCCCGGCTATTGGTTACATGATCTACTTC
This sequence comes from Crocinitomicaceae bacterium, assembly GCA_021738405.1. Taxonomy (GTDB): domain Bacteria; phylum Bacteroidota; class Bacteroidia; order Flavobacteriales_D; family Crocinitomicaceae; genus UBA952. The sequence goes on from JAIPCC010000032.1 coordinate 14,246, forward strand.
CGCACACAAGAGCAAGTCAGTATCAAAGGCCTTGTATTAACAGGCGTTATTTCAATAGTTGCACTCGGCTTTATTCAAGAAGCGGTTATTCCGGGCAGTATCGCAATGGCTTCTAATTTTGAAGTTTCCTTCGTCAATAGCCTTGGCTTACCTTTTTACAGTGGCACCATTTTCTTTTTTATTCTACTCATCAGTGCTTGCCTTTATATTGTTCGCTACGCACACCGTACTGGCAAAACCATTCTATACAACGCCATGATGGGCTTGGTGATGTTGCTCATTGGCTATGGTTCTTTTGCCGTGATCGTGATCCGCTCAAACGCCAACACTCCACTCGACGAAAACGACCCAGAAAACTTAGTGACACTCCACTCCTACCTCAAGCGAGAACAATACGGCTCTGCGCCAATTCTTTTTGGTCCATACTGGAATTCTTTCCGAAATGGCGAAGAAATGACCGAAGATGGTCCTAAAATCTTAGACCGTTCTTCTTGGAAAGACCTTTCTGCCTATTTCTTGCGCCGCTTTGTCGTGATCGAAAACGACGTAGAAGTAAAAGCTTTTGCCAGTGAAACAGAAGCAGAGGCATGGGTAAAAGCCAATAAAGGTGCCTACAGCATTGAAGAAAAGTATTACGAAAGTAATGCGAGTATTCGTCAGGGTGCGGTGGCCACTTATTCCCAAACTACTTTCTTCCCGCGTATGTACAACGGCGAAGGGTCGGGTGCTGCTTTGCACAGACAACTTTATGCCAAATGGTCTGGTTACAACGAAAACGACGGCACGAGCACAGAAATTGGTCGCGACGGCAAACGCCTCCCTACATTTGGCGAAAACCTCACCTACTTCTTCCGCTACCAAGTTAACTTTATGTACATGCGCTATTTCATGTGGAATTTTGCTGGTCGCCAAAACGACTTGCAAGGCCACGGCGACAACATGCACGGCAACTGGCTTTCTGGCATTTCTTTCCTAGACGAAGCACGCTTGGGTAGCCAAGAATACGCGCCGTATTACACGCAAGAAAACCCAGGACGCAACACCTACTTTATGTTGCCGCTCATCCTAGCGCTACTTGGCCTCATTTTCCATTACCGAAAAATGCCAAAAGATGCCTTTATCTTGACCTTAGCCTTCTTGTTTACAGGACTCGCTATCGTCGTTTACCTCAATCAAAAGCCTTACGAGCCGCGCGAACGCGACTACGCTTACGCAGGTTCCTTCTACTTCTTTGCCATGTGGATTGGCATTGGCGTTTATGCCATTTTTGATTTGCTCAAAAAATACCTCAAAGAAAGTAAAGTGCGTGCAGGAGTTGCCACAGCACTTGGACTAATTGTTCCGGTCATGATGGGGTCTCAAAACTGGGACGACCACGACCGCAGCGGCAAAACAAGTGCCCGCGACCTCGCCCACAACTACCTTGAGTCTTGCGGCAAAAACGGTATCCTCTTCACCAACGGCGACAACGATACCTTCCCGCTTTGGTATTTGCAAGAAGTGGAGGGCAAGCGCACAGACGTACGCGTATGTAACCTCTCTTTAATGGGTACCGACTGGTATACCAACCAAATGAAACTCAAAACCTATGCGTCTGATCCGCTGCCGATCAAGTTTAGAGAAGATCAGATCCTGATGTATGCTGGCAACACCGATCAGGTCTACTTCATGCCTTTGCTGCAGTTATTTTCTCAAAACCTTTCGGATACCATTATCAAAAAAGTACTCGATCTGCGCTTAAAGCACAATCCATCTGAGGCCAAAATGGCTGCAAGATATTTTGACCAACGTGCACAAGTCCTTTTTGCTGACGTCGTAGCCAAATCACCAGAAGCAGAGCTCCTCAAGACGCAAATTGCCTCCACAGACTCTACCAACATGATTGCGGCTACCATCGACAAATACCAGAAAGTATTCCAACTTTTTGAAGCGGCAAGAAACGGGCAAGTAGAATTTAAAAACAACACCGGCCAAGACCTCCAAGAGCTCCTCAACCAATATGAGCGCATCTGGTCTGCCGTTGATTTTGCTGACGCCATGGCCTTTGTACGCGACGACGCCAACATGATCACCGACGAGCAAAACAAATTCAGCTTCTTCCCTTCGTCTAAATTTGCCTTGAAGGTGAATCGCCAAAACGCTATCGCATCTGGTGTCTTGAGTTCGAAAACGAAAGCAGCTAATGTAGCCGATGAAATCGTCTTTGAGTTTGATCCAGAGCGAACACAAGCCCTCCCGCGCGACGAAGTCATGATGATGGACGTCGTGGCCAACAACGACTGGAAACGCGGCATCTACTTCTCAAGCAACCGCGGCTCTTCTTTCTCTATCGCCCTCTTGAGTGCTGGTTATATCAAGCAAGTCGGAATGGCCTACGCCCTCACGCCTGCCAAAAAAGAACCTGCACTAATGGACGTCGATCAAATGGAGAAAAACATGCTCGAGACCTACATTTTTGGCGACATGGCCAACCCGAATGTACTCACCGACTACTACGCGCGCCGCCACACCATTCAGTACCGCGCCAATTTCTTATTGCTCGCAGAGCAACTCTACGCACTCGGACGCAAGAACGAAGCCATCAAAGTACTCGACCGCTCCATGCAAATCATGCCTGAAGAAACCGTCATGGACTACGGAGATATCAACCCAGTTGACCCCTTCAATTCTTTGAACTACAACAAAGCACACAACCAATTCATGTTCCAAGGTCAAGATATCAGACCACTCAATGCAGGTATCTTACATGAATTTGTACAGCTTTACTACTTGCTCGGGCAAACTAAAAAAGCCGAAGCGTTGGGTCAAAAAATCCTCGAAAACTATCAAACTGTTGTTGCTTACTTTGAACACAGCGACGTCGAGATAGCCGGCAACGAAGAAAACGCCGAGGACCTCATTGCAGTTACTGATGCCTTGCTCAAGATGCGCACAACGGTTAAAGAAACGAACAAAGCGGGCAACTCATCGGCCTTTACGCGTTCTCTTGAGAAAACCATTCAAGTGCTTTACAAAAAAGTATTGCCACGCATCTACAGCGGCCTAGACGCCTTGGCCTCCGAAAATGGTGAAGCAGGCGATGGCCTTTACTCCAATCGTTTGGCCAACCTGCAGTTGTACATGGGTGCCCTAGCCGAACACCACGGCCTCGTCAAAGCACCTGTGGTGAACCGCAATACGCTTCCAAGTGAGCCTTCAAATATCGACGTCAATTCCCTGGCTGCGCCAGGGCAAGGTACCGACACCAATCGCATGATGCAATAGACCCAAGATGCGCTATTTTTTCCAACACCTGATAGAAGCATTTCATTTGCCACTGAAAAATCCGGTGTTGGTTTTTTCTATCCTCCTTTTCATCATTTTACTCTCGCCGATTGTACTGCGTAAAATGAAAATTCCCGGAATCATTGGCCTCATTCTTTCTGGTGTTTTAATTGGGCCAAATGGACTAGGTTTGATCGGGGAGCGCACCATGGAAGCCGAAGGCAGTATCAAGTTGTTTGCTACAATTGGGCTGCTCTACATCATGTTTATGGCAGGTCTTGAACTCGATTTACGGCAATTCAAACGATATTTCCATAAAAGCTTAGGTTTTGGCTTCCTGACCTTCATCATTCCGCTCGCTTTGGGCTATCCGCTGTGTACAGAAATCCTGCACCTTTCTCCTCTAGCCGCTTTACTCACTGCAAGTATGTTCTCCACACATACGCTTGTGGCCTACCCCATTGTAAGCAAGTTTGGACTCACAAAGCATCCGGCCGTCGCCATTACAGTGGGCGGTACAATTCTAACCGATACAGCAGTCTTGATTATTTTGGCAATCATCTCAAGTGCTTCGGAAGGCAATTTGGATTTTAGTTTTTGGATGCGCTTGCTCACTTCGTTATTGATGTTTTCACTCATCATGTTTTTTGTCATTCCGAGAATTGCAAGATGGTTTTTTAGTAAACTCGACAGTGAAAAGACATCCCAATACATCTTTGTTTTATCCGTTGTGTTTTTTGCCGCATTCCTTGCAGAGGTAGCAGGGGTTGAGCACATCATTGGTGCGTTCGTTGCTGGGTTAGTCCTCAATAAATTGATTCCGCACCACTCCACGCTCATGAACCGCATCGACTTCATCGGAAACTCCTTATTTATCCCTTTCTTTTTGATTTTTGTGGGTATGGTCGTGGATTACCGCGCTTTTTTCCAAGGTTCTTGGCCCTTAATGATTGCCGCCATCCTGACCACTTTTGCTATTTTTTCCAAATGGCTTGCCGCGCTGGCCACTCAACTCATCTTCAAACTCAGTCGCAATGAGCGCCAAATGATATTTGGACTCAGTACCGCACATGCAGCAGCCACACTTGCGATTATTATGGTTGGCTACAAAGATGGAGATGGCATCTTGAGCCTAAATATTGTCAATGGAACAGTACTACTCATCTTATTTACCAGCATGACTTCATCGTTTGTTACTGAGAATACTGGAAAGCGCTTACTACTCGACCTATCAGAAAATAGCGACCTCGATGACAACGAAATGAAATTGCGCAATAAGCACTTAATGGTTTCTATGAACGAGTTGAAGGGAAATGAAAGATTGCTCGATTTAGCGCTAATGGTTTCGGACCCACAAGTCATTAACCCAATTTCAGTAGTGAGCGTTTACCCCGATAACGAAAACGCCGAGCGCATGATCCGCAAATCAAGAAAGTCTCTTGAAGAAATCATCAAGCATTACTCTGGCCATGAATCTAAGTTAAATACCATTGCCACCATCGACCACAATTTATCCTCGGGTATTTCGAGAGTTTCTAAAGAGTTAGTTGCTGACATCGTTTTGGTAAATGACTCTTCAAATACCAACATCATCAAAAGGATGGTTGGCGATGACCGCGAACACTTGATGGCTAGCTGCGAGAAAACAATTTTCTTCTGTTCACTTGAAAAACCTAGCGTTTCTTATGAAAGAATTGTGGTGGTTGCTCCCCTCATGGCAGAACTTGAGCAAACATTTATATTGTGGTCGGAGCGTCTACTTAGACTGGCTAAAGAATTGAAAATTCCTTTTCATTATTATGGCAGTACTTCTTCTTTCGAGCGAATTGAAAAAGTAGCACAAGCGAACAAAGTGGAAGCCGAACTCTATCTGCAGGAGATTGCAAGCCTCGACAACTTTTACCCTACCTATCAAAAGAAAACAAGCGACCTCATTTGTATTGTAGCTTGTAGAGCAGGCAGTGTTTCTTTCGATTCACAAATTGACCAAATACTACAAAACGTCAATATTGCATTCGAACACCAAGACTATCTACTCATCTATCCTGGATCTATCGGAAACGATCCTGCCTTTTCTAGTTACGACGATATCAATTCAGCCCCACTCGTGGCTGGGGTGGAAACCATCCAAAAAATTGGACGCGAAGTGGGGAATATATTCAAGAAGGGAAAAGACTGATCCTATGCTCAAAAAAAGCAAATCGGCTTATTGGCTCTATTTTCTTGGTGCTTATGTCGTTATCCAATTTATTTGGTGGGGCTATCACCTCATTCAGCTGAGTTCACATATTCCACAACAAGATGCGCAGCTCTCCAAGCGCGTAGGAATGGTGTTTGGTGAAGGCGCTGTGTTTTTGGTCATTCTCGCTTTTGGTATTTACCGCATCCGCAAGTCTATATCCAAGGAGCTCGCTTTTCAGCAGCGGCAGCAAAACTTTCTTTTGACCGTTACTCACGAACTCAAAACACCTATTGCCGCGCTCAAATTGTATATCCAAACCCTGCAAAAGCACAATTTACCCGAAGATAAAAAGGAAAAAATTCTCAACGGTGCACTCCAAGAAAACGAGCGCCTGAGCCAACTCATCGAAAACATTTTGAATGCTTCACGCGCCGAAAACAAGCTTTTTGCGATTCAAAAACAAAAGACAGAGTTAGTAGCACTCGTGAACTCGATCAAAGAGCGGTACCAAGCAAGATACCACGCTGGTCTCATTGATTTCAAAGGTCCAGCAGAACTTTTCGCAGCCGTTGACCTTCATCTGCTCGATACCATTCTAGTGAACTTAATTGAAAACGCCATCAAATACGGCGGCACGCAACAACACATCAGTATCCAAATGGAGAAACTCGATCGCTTTGTTGCGCTTAAAATAGCCGATGAAGGACCAGGAATTGAGCCAGCCGAGCGCCTGCACATATTTGAAAAATTCTATCGCATTGGTTCTGAAGAAACCAGAAAACAAGCTGGTAGTGGGCTTGGGCTTTATATTGTCGCGGAATATGTGCGGTTACACAACGGCCAAATTCGCTGCATTGAAAATATCCCTACGGGCAGTGTTTTTGAGCTAATTTTACCCATATGAACAAAAAAGTAGGCCTGATTATCCTCGATGGCTGGGGACTCGGCGATCAAAGCAACTCAGATGCCATTTTCAAGGCCAACACGCCATTTTTCGATTCTTTGATGGCGCGATACCCTAATGCTACCCTACAGACCTCTGGTGAAGCCGTGGGCCTTCCTGAAGGGCAAATGGGGAATTCTGAAGTTGGGCATCTCAATATCGGCGCCGGACGCATAGTTTATCAAGAACTCACCAGGATCAATAAAAGCATTCGGGACGGCGCATTTCAAGAAAACCCTGTCCTCGTTGCCGCCTTTCAAAAAGCCAAGGAAGCCGGAAAAAAGCTCCACTTCATGGGCTTGGTTTCAGACGGAGGCGTACACAGTTCACAGGCCCACCTACACGCATTATGCGAAATGGCCAAAGCACAAGGGCTCAGCTCTTATTATGTGCACGCCATTACCGACGGTCGCGACTGTGATCCGAAGAGCGGTTTGGGTTTTATCCGAGCACTCGAAGCCGTTCTAGCCAAAAATAACGGTAAAATGGCCAGCGTAATTGGTCGTTACTACGCCATGGACCGAGACAAGCGTTGGGAGCGCGTTGCCAAAGCCTACCACCTCATGGTGAATGGCACCGGAGAAAAAGCCGACAGCGCTAGTGCGGCACTAGAGGCTTCTTATGCCCAAGATATCACCGATGAATTTTTATTGCCTCATCTCATTGATCCAGATGGCTGTATTACTCCAGGTGATGTCGTGATCAGTTTCAATTTCAGAACAGACCGCCCGCGCGAAATCACTACCGTACTTACCCAAGAGGCTTTTCCAGAATACAACATGAGCCCGCTCGACCTGTATTTTTGTACCATGACCAATTACGACGAGCGCTTCAAAGGAATGCATGTCTTGTTTGAAAAAGACAACCTGCAACTTACTTTGGGAGAAGTTGTCGCCAATGCTGGCTGTTCGCAAGTGCGCATCGCCGAAACAGAAAAGTATCCGCATGTGACCTTCTTTTTCAATGGCGGGCGCGAAGCAGCATTTGCACATGAAGAACGCTTGCTCATTTCCTCGCCTAAAGTAGCCACCTACGACCTTCAACCCCAAATGAGTGCGCCAGAAGTAGCCAGTGAGCTTATTGCGCACATGAAAACCCAACAACCCGACTTCATCTGCCTCAATTTTGCCAATCCAGATATGGTTGGGCACACAGGCGTGTATGCTGCCATTCTAGAAGCGGTAGAAGCCGTAGATACACAATTACAAAAAGTGGTTGAAGCAGGGCTTGAACTTGGTTATGAGTTCTTGGTGATTGCCGACCATGGCAATGCCGATTACGCCGTGAATCCAGATGGATCGCCCAATACCGCACATAGCCTCAACCCCGTTCCGGTCATTTTGGTCAGCCCAGCAAAAGAGCTTGCCATCAAAGATGGTATACTCGCAGATGTTGCACCGAGTATTTTAGCACGCATGGGCTTACAACAACCCAACGAAATGACAGGTCAGTGCCTCATCAGCTGATGAGAAGCTAAAGCGAATTAGAAAAGAGAATTACGTTAAAATAATTCCTTTGGCATTGAGTGTCGGAATCAATTTGAATTCTTGCGGATTGATACTCCCAGCCTCAAACACAAAGCGCTTGTCAAACATGGTTTCGTGTACCCAAAAACTAACCCAGAACTCATTGTTGATACCGAATAAATCGGGCATGATAGGCTCAATTCGAGCTGCTTCACCTGGCATCATGACCTCAATTCCTTTTCTGAGTGTTGACGTTTTGATGTTTTCGCCTGTTGTGGGGTGTGTTCCATAGCCTGTTGACGCCACTATAATGCCTTCCATGATGTCATCACGGTTGTTGATCAAGAAGACAATATATTCTGGTTCGGCGTTTTCGATGGGTAATTCTACCAATGCTACGGCTACGTTTTCTACTTTAGGTCCGAGTAAATCTGCTCTCATGACTGTGCAATTTGATAATTAAAAATACTGGCCATTTGTGCTGACAACACACTTCTGACCTCCTTGATGTCTATTTGACGACCGAGTTCTTTGGTCATGGACGTAACGGCCTTATCCTGGATACCACAAGGAACAATATTTCCAAAATAACTGAGGTCTGGGTCTACGTTGAGCGCAATGCCATGCATGGTTACCCAGCGCGAGCACTTCACGCCCATAGCGCAGATTTTACGTGCGTTTGGGCCTTCTGGATCTAGCCAAACACCGGTCATACCCTCTAAACGCGTCGCACTTATTCCGAAATCGGCTAACGTTTGAATAACCGCTTCTTCCAAAAAGCGCAAATATTGATGGATGTCCGTAAAAAACTGCTCTAGATCTAGAATGGGATACATCACCAACTGACCTGGGCCATGGTAGGTAATGTCTCCTCCCCTATTGATTTTGAAAAACTGAGCCTGGATTTGGTCGAGATGTGCTTGATCGAGCAATAGGTTTTCTGCCGCACCGCTCTTGCCGAGTGTATATACATGCGGATGTTCGCAAAACAACAAATGATGCGCTGCAAGCACAGCCGTATTTTGCTTGCGGTTTTCAATTTTGAGGTCGACCGCAGTCTTGAGTAAGGCTTCTTGGAGGTCCCAGGCATCTTGATAAGCAATGAGCCCGAGATTTCGGACTTGAACAATTGGTTTACTCATGATAACTTGGCCAATTCTCCTTTAAGGTAGTCTACGATTTCCATGTCCATGATATCTGCACCATTTAAGTCAGCCAGATAAAAAGATGCCCAATCGACGAGGTGAATATAATATAGTGAGCGCTCAATAAAAGTGGCGCCCTTAGTTTCTAAAACGAATATTTCACCCGCTTTTTTCTCGATAGCTGCCATAGTGATCTCCAAACGCTTTTGGTTATTCGGATGTAAGTCGCCAGAACTAAAGAAAACCGGTGCAAAACGTGCATCGCCGCCTCCCCAACTCACCAATTCGTTGTGATTCATTTCGGGTAAGGTGTGGTGCCAGCCAAGGTATTTGGCATTTTCATTGAACTGCTGACGGGCGCGCACGAGCACACCTTCGTATTTGGTCTCAGCATAATACACCCCAACTTTTCCGTGGAGGAACGCTGCTAATTCCTGTGCACGAAGTTGTATAACTTGTAAATCAGCGGTGAGTGTAGCGGCCGCATTGGCCATACTCAGTAAGTGCTCAGCTTTACAAAAGCCAAGTTCTACAAATAGATTCAAAAGATGAACCATTGAAAAAGCCAGCCCAGCACGAGGTGGCATACCAGAAGGCACAATGCAACAATTATATGCATTGGCATCACAAAATGCAGCGAGCTGTCCGCCACTGCAAATACCAACAATATGACAGCCCAAGGCTTGTGCCTCTTGAATGGCCATCATGGTTTCTTCAGTATTTCCGGAATAGGAAGTCCCGATGACCAATGTGTGTTCATTGGCATAGGCTGGCAAGGCATATTCGTTACTGACCACGACGGGAACCTTGAGTTCGTCAAGTAACCAATTACAGACAATTTTAGCGCCAACACCAGAGCCTCCGAGTCCACAAATGACAATGTTTCGGATGTTGTGGCGTGGCTGCTTGAAAGTTACGGCCTTTGCCTGTTCCGTTGCATCGATGATGTGTTGAGGAAAGGCTGTAATCAGGTTTTTCATCATCTCAGTACATTGACATGGCCCGCTATGGTTCGGGTCACCATTTTGTTATCTGTGTAGGTTATTTTCCAGTTGTAAAGCCCCAACTGAACATCTTTGCTGTCCTTGTAGCGGCCATTCCAACCCTCCGATGGCGTGTCGGTCTCCCAGACTAAT
>JAIPCC010000033.1 GCA_021738405.1 Crocinitomicaceae bacterium
TGGGCAGGGTTATCGATAAAAAAGGAGAGCCCATCAGCTATGTCCAAATCCAATTCTTAGACAGCAAAATCGGCACAAAATCCGATACACTAGGCAACTTTTTGCTCAGCACCTACTACCCTACCGACACACTCGTTTTCAGGTTAATTGGCTACCAAACAGAGCGCATCAAAATCAAGAAAGATCAAACACAAGAACTCGTTATCAAGCTATCTCCCCAGGATAAGGAAGTCGCAGAAGTTGTATTAAAGGCTCCTACAGAAACCCGTGGGTCCCAATTACACAGGCGCATCGTCACCTATAAAGACATCAACAATAAGGAGAAACTCGAGGCTTATCAATACCACCTATACAACAAAATACAACTCGATGCCAGCAACCTCGACTCCGGCCTGCTCAATAATCCGCTGGTAGACCGACTTTCCATCGTCAAAAATTACCTCCAAACAGACTCGTCAGATAAGTCATTGTTGCCGGTTGTTTTGTCGGAAAGCGTTTCAGACTACTACTACCGCAAAGACCCAAAACTCAAAAAAGAAGTTGTGGAAGCCTCCAGAATTTCTGGCGTGGAAAACATGCAAATGACGCAGTTTCTCGGCGATATGTACCTAGAGCTCAACATTTACGACAACATCTACGATTTATTCAATAAATCATTCATTAGCCCGTTGGCGCCTTATGCCCGAACCTATTATCAATTTTACCTCGACGATTCCACTTTTATTGGCGCCGATTGGTGCTACAAATTGCGCTTTGTACCTAAACGCAGCGGCGACTTGGTCTTTGAAGGACACATGTGGGTCCACGACACTACCTATGCGGTCAAGCGATTTGAGGCTAATATTGCCCCGGGTGCCAACCTCAATTACATACAAGAATTTTATATCGGGCAGGCTTTTGAGCAGGTTCAAAAAGAAGTTTGGATGCTCACCAGCGAAAAAATGGTGCTGTCGTTTAAAGTCACCGAAAAATCTAAGTTTTTAGGCCTCGTCGGGCGCAAATACAGCCAGCGCAGTGCTTACGTTATCAATGCGGCCCAGCCCGAAGAATTCTATCGCTCGAATAATTCCGTAGACGTCATGAGCAATGCCAAAGAGCGCACCGACGAAGAATGGGCTCAGCTCAGGCCCATTTCATTGAGTGACAAAGAACAGCGCATTGAACAAATGGTAGACTTACTCGAAGCGCAGCCTTTCTACCAAAACATGCGCAAGCTGACTTATTTTGCCACCACCGGCTACTGGCCCATTCAAAAAATTGAAATCGGATCTGCAGCTTCTTTATTGAGTGTAAATCCCGTAGAAAACTTTAGAGTGGCCTTGGCACTGCGCACGTCTAACGACTTCTCCAAACGTTTTGAAATCGGTGGACGCCTGGCTTATGGTTTCGGTGATGAACGTTTTAAATACAATGTCCGCCTGCGCTATAACATCACACCGCAAAAACGCGGCATGCTCAATGCGTATTATAACTACGATATCGAGCAAATTGGCCAGTCTCCTACTGCAGCGTCCATGGGCACCTCGTTTGCAACCTTTTTGAGCACTGCACCATTCGACAAACTCACTTTTGTCGAAAAAGCAGGGATTAGTCTCGAAAAAGACATCAAAAAAGACCTCATCGTATTTGGCGCACTCGAATGGAAAAACTACACGCCACTTGGCTTGGCGACCTATCAGCAATGGAACGGATTAGATACCATCAACCTCAGTCAAATTACCGCAACCGAATTAACGACGCGCATCCGCTGGACCAAAGACGAAGAATTCCTATCCGGTTCTTTTGACCGCACAGCCCTACGCTCCCCCTACCCGATTTTATCGTTTCAAGGGATTTTCGGCTTCAAAGACGTATTTGGCAGCGACTACAACTACCAAAAATTAGAATTTCAATATGAACACAACACCCAACTTGGGGTTCTTGGCCGCATGCGCTATGGCTTTACGCTGGGCTACATCAATGGTGTTGCAGCGTATCCGCTACTCAAAGTACACGAAGGCAATCAGTCGTTGTGGTTGCTGACAAGCACCGCCAACATGGTTAACTTCCTCGAGTTCATCAGCGATCGCTATGTGATCGGCTTTGCCGAAAACCGCTGGGAGGGCTTGTTTTTTGACCGCATTCCACTCATTAAGGCAAGTAAAATCAGGCTGATAACCACCGAACGCATTATGCTCGGCAGCCTATCGGCAAAGCAAAACGACGCGCTCTTGATTCCGGCTTTCGTGCAGCCCTTTAATGGCGTTCCGTATGTAGAAATTGGTTTAGGGATCGAAAATATCCTCAAAGTGATCCGCATCGATTTCATTTACCGCGCCACACATCAAATTCCGGGCAGTAGTCCGTTTGCCATCAAGGCCCGCTACTCCCTAAATTTTTAGTAAATTCGATTCGTGAAACTTCGAACCCTTGATATCTGTAAATCTTACCGTGGACGCGCGGTGGTCAATGGCGTGAGCGTTGAGGTCAATCAAGGAGAAATTGTGGGCTTACTTGGGCCAAACGGCGCTGGAAAAACCACCTCTTTTTACATGATGGTGGGCTTGGTAAAGCCCGATACCGGGCAAGTTTTTCTCGACGACACCGAAATCACCAAATTGCCCATGTACAAAAGAGCGCAGTTGGGTCTGGGTTATTTACCTCAAGAAGTTTCGGTTTTTCGCAAGCTCAGCGTGGAAGACAACATCATGGCTATTTTGGAAATGGGTCCGCTCAACAAAGCCGACCGCGAAGCCAAATTGGAACGCCTACTATCCGAATTTAGCCTTACGCATGTGCGCAAAAACCTTGGCGACCGACTTTCAGGTGGCGAAAAACGACGCACCGAAATTGCGCGTGCGCTCGCTACAGATCCCAAATTTGTGTTGCTAGACGAACCCTTTGCCGGTGTAGATCCGATTGCCGTTGAAGATATCCAAGCCATTATTTCTGAACTTAAAAAGCGCAATATTGGCATCTTAATTACCGACCACAACGTTCAAGAGACACTCTCTATCACGGACCGCGCCTACCTTTTATTTGAAGGGAAAATACTGAAATCTGGAAGCGCCGAAGAATTAGCGGCAGACGAACAAGTCAGAAAAGTATACTTAGGACAAAATTTTGTCTTAAGACGCACAGAGTAGCCTAGCGCAACAAATGCACCACGCCTTCGCGCTGTCTGCGGATATACGGCTCATGACACGGCCTGAACTTCAAGACATAGTTATACAAACCATCTTGGCACGGGAGTCCGTTGTAGGTGCCATCCCAGCCCTCTGCTGCATTTTGACTCACAAAAACACGCTCACCCCAGCGGTTGAATATCTCTAAAGACCAATCTGTAACACCGAAGTCAGTCACGACTTTAAATACTTCATTGCGTCCGTTTCCGTCCGGAATAAAGGTGTTGGGCGCGTAAATACTAAATGGTTCCACTTCTACACGCGCATAGGCCGTATCTGTACAACCAAATTGATTCGACACAACTTGCATTGGATAGTCTGTGCCGCCGGTCTGGTAAGCATGGACAAAATTAGCGGTAGTGTACTGCACACTGCGGTCCTCTACAAAATACTGATAGCTTACTGCATCTGTGGAGAGATCTGTAAAGACCGCCTCGTTCTGACAAACATCGACACGATCTGGATTAATGGAGAAGCCTGCCTGTGGTGAAGGATGCACAGTAACGAGGTCTTGCTGCGCCATAAATAAAGTATCTAGACAACCAAATTGCTCGATGAGTGTGAGGGTTACTGTGTAATTACCAGGTTGGTTATAAGTATGCAGCACATTAGTGCCTTGTACTTGCGTGCCATCGCCTAAATCCCAGAGGTAAGTAGTGGGCACCTCGCTTTGGCTTAAGTTCACAAATTGTGCTTGAGAGGGGGCACATTGCAGGGCATTTAAAAACATGAAATTGATACTCGGATGCCCGAAAACGCGGACCAGCGCAACGGCTGTGTCTGCACAAAATGCATTTTGGCCAATCAAAAGCACCTGTTGGTTGCCATTTTGGTTGAATAAAACGGCGTTGCCCGTTAGTTGGTTGCTGTTGGCTGGTGTGGCTTGCGGGCCAAAATCCCAAGCATAGGTAGTTCCGGCTGGGCCACTCACCTGCGCATCAAAATTGAATAAGTCGTCTATGCAAAGTGAGTCGGTGTGCGTCAGGCTCAGAACGATTGGTTGTTCAATCGTGACATTAACGGTTGTGGTGTCTAGGCAACTTGGCGAAGACCCCGCAATCAGCGTCACTGGATACAAGCCAGGGCCTGGAAAGGTAACGGTGGGCAGCATTTGACTGCTGAGTTGCCCGTTTCCGAAATCCCAGTTGTACAACATGGCGTTTTGTGAGGCGTTGCCGAATGAAATTGTATAACCCAAACACTCGACTTGTGGCGGAACCACAATAGCAGCGGTGGCTTCACCGAAAATATAAATTGAATCTAGGAACGTTTGCTGACAATAGGCTGTGTTTGCTTCGAGGAGTATCGGATGGAACCCGGGTGATGAAAACACAACACCGGGCACAAGGAAGCCGCTTGCCTGTGCTACCGAAGCACTCGGCGGAAAAGTCCAGGACAGCGTTGCAGCAGGATCTGAAACCTGAGCCACAAAATCATGAGCATTGCCAGACAGACACAATGAATCTTGGGTTTGCCATTCGAGATCGAGTTGTTCGTTGACGACAATTTCTATATATGCGGTATCCGTGCAGTTCTGACCCGGATTGACAATCAGCTGGGCAGTATAAGTACCCGAACTCGGATAAGTGTAAGTTGGCTCATACAACGGGCTGACATCTGCGTTGGTGCCCGCCACGCCGAAATCCCAGCTGTAGTTGGTGCCGCCAAAAGAACTGTTGTCAAACTGCACAGTGAGGCCATCGCAGTAGCCATTGAAGGTGGGTAATTGAGCTTGCGTGGGCAAAATAGCTGCTAGCTGAATGTTGCAATCAAAAACACGAAAGAGGAAGTCGCGGACGGTTTCGCCAATGAGCTGTCCATTGCGAAATTCTTGTACCCGAACACCCACCACAAACAAACCAATCAAGTTCGGACTCACGGTTAAAAGCCCTGTACTCGGATGAATAATGGTAGATGAACCAGGGCCCAGCGGCACTGCTGCATTGAAGTTAGACTGCCACGTAACCGGAAAGTATGGTGGGGGTGGCATCTGCAGCGGCTGTGGGTTGCCAGAGTTTGCGCCCGCATTTGGCGTGACCAAAGAATAAACAAGCTGATCGCCGTCGGGATCTGTGGCCACATGGTCAAAAATCAGCTGGTCGTTGTTGCAGAGCAAGACTGGCGGATAGTTGGTGAAGCGCGGGCTGCTGTTGTTGCTCGCGTTGGAATTTGAGCCCGGAATTTGAGCAACGAGCGTAAGGCCGGTGTCGTCGGGGAACTGCAAATTGGTGATGTTCGGCCCCCGGCAGCAGCGTTGGTAAGAAACCGTATAGCCTCCAGGAATTGGAGGGAGTGTCAAGACGACCTGATAAATAGCGCGCTCGACACAAATTCCTGTTGGCTGCGTGGCACAAGGATTATTGAAATTGATTGGCAGCACAACTGAGCCCGGAAAAGGCACCTGTACGGTTTGGTAATGGATATTGCCTTGGGTAAAAATCGAGAGGTAAAGTGGGTCATCGTATTGTGCGCCTGTTGAAGCGCAATCGCGGTAAAGGGTGATGAAAAAGCGGTACTGATTGTTGCCAAGGTAGTTGTAGTAGATGTCTCCACCGATAATGTGCGAAGCGACAGACCACCCCGAAAGGAGTAGCGAAAGGCTTAAGAAGAGTGTTTTTAACTTGTGCACAGCGTTACAACGCAAAATTAAGGCTTTGGTTGTTCGTGTACAAACTGTAAATTTGTAAAAAAATTAGACGGATGGAAACTTTTGATGTGGTAGTAATCGGTTCAGGACCCGGCGGATACGTTTCTGCCCTGCGTTGTGCGCAACTCGGCCTGAAAACAGCTTTGATAGAAAAATACAGCACTTTGGGCGGAACTTGCCTCAATGTAGGTTGTATTCCCTCCAAAGCACTACTCGATTCTTCCGAACATTTTTACAATGCCCAACACAATTTTTCGGCGCATGGCATTGAAGTGAAAGGTCTCAAAGCCAACCTCGCTCAAATGATTGCCCGTAAAAATGAAGTCGTTTCGCAAACTTGCGCTGGGGTCAAGTACCTCATGGACAAAAATAAAATCACGGTTTACCAAGGTGTTGGTAGCTTTATCGATGCACACACCGTAGCAATCAAAGGTGAGCAAACGACCCAAATTAGTGGCAAAAACATCATCATTGCCACGGGTAGCAAGCCCAACTATTTTCCAGGAATGGAGCCCGATAAAAAGCGCATCATTACCTCAACAGAAGCGCTCAAGCTCGAAGAAATCCCAAAAAAGATGCTCGTCATTGGCGGAGGGGTTATTGGCCTTGAATTAGGTTCTGTTTACGCACGTTTGGGTGCAGTGGTAGAAGTCATTGAATTTGCACCGAGTATCTTGCCAACTATGGATGCCGGAATTGGCAAAGAATTCACCAAAATCCTTAAAAAAGAAGGCTTTAAGTTCCATATGGAGCACAAAGTAATCGGCGTGGTCAACAACGGCAAACAAGTTGTACTGACCGCCGAAAATAAAAAAGGAGAGCAAGTTACGTTGGAGGCCGACTACTGCTTAGTAGCCGTAGGTCGTAAAGCTTATACCGAAGGCTTGGGCCTTGAAAAAGCGGGCTTACAAGTCAATCAACGCGGTCAAGTAGAGGTCAATGACCATTTACAAACTGCGGTTGGGCATATTTACGCCATTGGCGATGTTGTACGCGGTGCCATGCTCGCCCACAAAGCTGAAGAAGAAGGTGTTTTTGTGGCCGAACAAATCGCCGGACAAAAACCGCACATCAATTACAACCTCATACCAGGTGTTGTTTATACTTGGCCAGAAATTGCTGCAGTAGGGCAAACTGAAGAAGAGCTCAAAGCTGCCGGACGCGCCTACAAAGCAGGTTCTTTCCCGATCAAAGCATTGGGCAGAGCACGCGCGAGTATGGACACCAGTGGTTTTGTCAAGATTTTGGCCGATGCCGAGACCGATGAAATTTTAGGTGTACACATGATTGCGCCACGTGCAGCTGACCTCATTATGGAGGCCGTTACTGCCATGGAATACCGTGCATCTGCCGAAGATATCGCGCGCATTTGTCATGGTCACCCTACTTATTCTGAAGCGATCAAAGAAGCTGCGCTCGCCGCTACTGCAGACCGCGCTTTACACATCTAAATCAAGGCCTTGGGCTAAACGCATCTTTAATGTGCGTGAGATCGGTATGGTTGCTGTTGTGCACAATAGACACGACATCGAAACGCACCTCAAAAGGCCATTCAATTGATTTAGCAAAGTAATTAGCTACCCTGATCAACTGTTTTTGCTTGGCTAAATTGACGGCGCGCCAAGGTTCGCCGAGCTCAGCACTATGCCGCGTTTTGACTTCCACCACCACCAATGTCTGCCCATCGGTCATGATCAAGTCGATTTCCATGCGGTTGAATTTGTAGTTGCGGGCTTTGAGGCCATAACCGAGGCCCAGCAGATGCGACAAGGCATAGGCTTCACCCCATTTACCGAGTACGTCGTGCTTCATATCTGAATTTCTTTGTGTCATCGGAACGAAATTAAGCCGAAATTGCCCTTATCTTTACAGTGAAAATACGTATGCGCAAACAATTTATCAAGAATATCAAAGGGCTTGTTCAGGCTGGCGAAGACCTTCCAATGGTGCTGCGTGGCACCCAAATGAACCACTTGCCCATCATCGAAAATGCTTACCTGGCATTAGAAGACAACGAAGTCATTGCCTATGGCCCCATGGACGAATGGCCCGGCATCACCGACTGGCGCGATGTAGAGGTGATTGACGCCAGCAATTGCTACGTACTACCCGCATTCATCGATTCGCATACGCATACTGTTTTTGCGGCCAGCCGCGAAGAAGAATTCGTGGACCGCATCAACGGCCTGAGCTACGAAGAAATCGCGGCCAAAGGTGGTGGCATCCTCAATTCTGCCAAAAAACTCAGCGAGCTATCAGAAGAAGCACTCTTCGACGCTGCGAGCGCGCGCCTTGAAAAAATACAGGCCGCCGGCACGGGGGCACTCGAAATCAAGTCGGGCTATGGCTTGAGCGTAGAAGGTGAACTCAAAATGTTACGGGTCATCAAAAAACTCAAACAAAACGCACCGATTGCCATCAAAGCAACTTTTTTAGGTGCACACGCCCTTCCGCAAGCCTACAAAGACAAGCGCGAAGCTTATATCGCCCTTTTGATCAACGACATCTTGCCCGTCATTGCAGCGGAGCAACTCGCAGACTACATCGATGTATTCTGTGAGCGCAATTATTTCAGCACTGCCGAGATGGAACAAATACTCGACGCCGGTGCACAGTACGGCCTCAAGCCAAAAGTGCATGTCAATCAGTTTTCAGTAATCGGTGGCGTACCTGCAGCTATTGCAAAAGGAGCCGTTTCTGTAGACCACCTCGAAGAACTCGATCAAAACGACCTCGACGCCTTGGCTAATAGCAATTGTGTGGCCACGCTCTTACCAGGTTGTTCGCATTTCTTATCGATTCCTTTTGGCGCAGCAAAAGAACTCATGGCTGCCGATGCAATTGTGGCGCTCGCCAGCGATTTCAATCCAGGCTCCTCCCCGAGTTATGACCTCATGCACGTGCTTTCTTTGGCCTGTATCAAAATGAAAATGACACCAGAAGCCGCCATCAATGCCCTTACGATCAATGCGGCAGCTGCCCTAGAGCTCGGGCAAACCCATGGCCAAATTGCATTGGGTAGAAAATCTCCAATTATCTTGACCAACGAGCTGCCTTCTTTGGCTTATTTGGCTTATGCCTACACAGAAAAACACATTCAACGTGTTTTTATTTGATTAACTTTGAATACATGCGCTCGGCACTCATTTTCTTGGCTTTACTCAGCTCCAATTTAGGGCTGGCCCAACTAATGGAGCTCAACAAAGAACTCCTCTGGGAAGTCACGCACCCTAAGTCTGGCGTCAAATCTTACCTCTTCGGCACACTCCATGCCAACGACCGCGAACTTTTCGAACTCTCAGACAGCGTGTACATCGCTTTTGATCAGGCGCAAAAAATAGTACTCGAGACCGACATCTACAGTCTTTTTTCGACCATGGACACCCGTAAAAATTTACCCGAAACCCGCTTCGACGACAAGGGTAAATCTTACACAAGCCTCATCATGACCTCCCAAACCCTTTACGGCACAGAAGATGGCATGCCACAGTTTCTAGATGCCTATTTTCAAGTCTTGGGGCTGCAATTGGGCAAAGAAACCATCGCACTCGAAAAAGTCGAGGAGCAATATGCGTTGTCTAATGAATTCAAACTGAGCGAGCGCCGCATCCTAGACAACCAAATCAATGCGTTCACACAAGAAAAACTACTCGAACTCTATTTGCGCGGTGACCTCGACGCACTGCAGCGCTTCATGAAATCCTACCTTTCTGTTCAAGACAAGCTCTACGACGAAGTCATTGTCAAGCGCAACCAACAAATGCTCGACAAACTACTCGAGCTGCTCAAAACACCGCAGTCTTTCTTTTGCGCCGTTGGCGCGGGTCATTTAGGTGGCGAAGAAGGCTTACTACAACTTTTGCGTGCACGTGGCTACAAAGTACGCGCCGTGCGCTGGACCATCAGCGAGCAAGCGCCACAAAGCAAGCGCTTGATCAAAAAACAAACTGAATCCATTTACGCAGATCAAAAATCTGGTTTAGTTGCCAAGTTTCCAGGCAAACCGCTCGCACTAACGCTTCCCGACGGCTCTCTCAAACTCATTTACCGCGAGCTCGGCCAAGGCAATACCTTTGAAATCAACATCCAACTCCGCGACACCACCATTTCTGATGAAGAAATTGCTAGCATCTACATCAACCCTCCTGCCGGAGCCACCATGACCAAAAAAACTTTAAACGATGGCTCTGTTGTCTTTCAAGGCCTTTCGGATACCTACCCAGAAGGGCTCAACTACGTGCAAATTCAATTTGGCGCCAACTACTTTGCCATCATCAAATCTTACGGCGGTCATAAATTCATGCATTCCAATCGTCCTTTATCTTTCTTTGAAAAGGTTTGGTTCGAGTGAGTTAACAACATAGGCGCATGAAATTTCTGGATCAACTGGCCAAAGACATCCTTCAAAAAGGACACGACCCCAAAAACCTAACCGTTCTACTGCCCTCTGAGCGCGCCAAACGCTATTTGCTCAATGCGCTGTACAGCGCCAACAATGGTCCGTTGATTTCGCCGCATATCCTCACAATTGACCAATGGGTCGGCGCATTGTGTCCGCAGCAAATCATGCACCCCACCAAAGCCCTACTAGAGCTCTACAAGATTTATCAAAATACCCTGAAAGAAGAAGCACTTTCTTTTGAAGATTACCTTACCTGGGGGCCTATTTTGCTTTCAGATTTCGATGACGTCGACCGCTATTTAGTGGACCACCAACAACTTTATAAAAACCTGGCTTCTATCAAGGCATTAGAAAGTTGGCAAATCGATGAAGAAAACTATTCTGCATCTCAAAAAAAATTCATGCTGTTTTGGGAACTCATCCCACAGCTCCACGAAGGCCTACAGCAAAGATTCAAAGCACTCAAAGGTTGCAGCAAGGCCCAAGCCTACCGACAACTCGCCGAGAACCCCACACTGTATCTCGAGGAGAACATGCACTATCTTTTCGTCGGATTCAATGCTTTATCGGCTGCTGAACAGCGCATCATCAAATACCTCATCGATAAAAAACAGGCCGAATTCATCATCGATTCAGACCAATTCTACCTCAGCAACAAGTTTCACGAAGCTGGGCACTTCCAGCGCAAAAATTTGCAGTTTTTTGGTCAAAAAGAACCCGAAAACCTACGCAATGCCTTGCAAACGGCTAGCTACAAGGTCAAAGTAATTGAATGCGCCCAACATATCGGCCAAGTGAAGGTCTTGGCCACCGAACTACTTGAAAATCCGGTAGCAGACTGGAGCGAAGTATTGGTGCTCTTGGCAGACGAAGATTTGGTCCATGCAGCCATTCGTAATATTCCCAAAATAGTGGGGCAAGCCAACATTACACTTGGGCTTCCACTCGATCAAACACCGGTCAGAACTTGGGTAGACCTCTGCTTCCAACTCCAAGAAAATCAGCTTAAATTCAAGACCAAATCGCTGTATTACAAAGATTTTCAGCGCTTCTGTCACCATGCCTTTACCACGCTTGCTTTTGATCAAAAACAACAAGCGCAATTAGCCGCAGCCGAGCACATGACAGTCAAAAACAACCGCGTTTTTCAAAATGTAGATCAGCTCCAACTAGATCCAAAACTGCTCGAAGTCATTCGCATTCTGGCTACGCCTTGGGAAGCCGATTGGCAAAAAGCACTGCAGCAAATGCGCCAACTCAATCGCATTTTACTGGACTACATCCCCGCAGCCAACGACTTTGAACGAACCGCCTTGCTCTCTTTTGAACTCGCGTGTCGTCAGTTTGAAAATTTCGTGGATGCCGATTTTCCGCAGATGGCCCTGAGCAGCTTCAAAAAATTATTTTACCAACACTGGACGCGCAGCAACCTCGCTTACCTCGGTAGCCCCACCGCTGGTTTGCAGCTCACCGGCCTACTCGAAACCCGCTTGCTCGACTTCGAACGCATTTATGTACTCGGCATGAACGAAGGCAAGTTGCCGCCCACCAACCCCATCCAGAGTATCATCCCAATGGACCTCCGCGCGGCTTTTGGCATGCCCAATAACCGCGATAAACAAGGGCTTTTTGCCCAACACTTTTACAGGTTGCTGCATCATGCACGCGAGCTCGTGTTTACTTACACCTCCACAAGTGAGGTCTTGGGTAGTCACGAGCGCAGCCGCTACCTTTTGCAACTCAAAATGGAATGGCTGCAGCAAAATCAGCAGGTCAGTTGGCAAGAATTCTTCTATCAAATTCCGGCAGCCACACAAAATAGCACGCAAACCCTGATCCCTAAGACACCCGCCATCCAAGCGCGCATCCAGGCCTATTTAGCTGGAAACGTCTCCGCATCGGCACTGCGCAAATACATCACTTGCCCCCTCGATTTCTACTATCGCTATGTTGTTGAGTTCGGCGAAGAAGATGAAGTTGAAGAAGATATCGCCTCTAGCACATTTGGCTCGCTCATACACAACTGCTTAGAGGAGCTCTATACACCATACGCACAGCGCGACAAACAAGGTGCTGTCGTTCAACCCGCACCTGGCCCCTTAACCGAAAAGGCTATTGCAAAAATGCTCACCACTTATCCGGCGGTATTGCGCAAGTATTTCTTGAACTACTTTGATCAGAACGAAACGCTCTTTTCCCGCGGAAAAAACCTGCTCAGCTTTGAAATGGCGCTCGACCTCACCAAACAAAAGTTGCTCAAAGAACTCGAATTTGTGAAGTCGCTGCAAGAGCCACTTTATATCATCCAACTCGAGGCCAAGTTTGAACTCGATCAAACGGTTCAGCTCGAAAACGAAAACATTCCTATTCATTTTGTAGGTTATATTGACCGCATAGATTGCATTGGCCAGGATCATTTCCGTGTCATCGATTACAAATCGGGGAAAGTCCTTGAAAGCCAAGTCAAAATGACGACCAAAGAGGATCCATATACCAACCTCAGCAAGCCCAAACATGCACTACAGCTTTGTTTGTACACCATGTTTTTCCAAGAAAGATTTGGCCATTTGCCTACAGAAGCGCGCATCGAATCGCTGATCAACCGCGACGACAACTTTGCGCTCAGCATAGACAAGCAAACAGAACTCCAGCAAGTACCGGACATTTTTAAAACTGGCATTCAAACACTCGTCATGGAATTACTTAATGCTGACATTCCATTTACGCACAAAGATGATGCTCCATATTGCCAGTTTTGCGCATAAAAAAAACCTGGAAGATTTTTCCAGGTTTTTCTGCAAGATAATTAAAACCAAAATGAACAATGACTTGCTCTTTTCTCACAGACGAGCGTCTGTGCGATTTGGTTGCTTAGTATAATTCTAATTTAAGTGCTGAACGGTAATCTTTGATTTCTTCGCGGTTGATTTTGTGCTCAGCGTTCTTGAGAAGATTCAAGAAATAAAGTAAGTTTTCTTTGTCTTCGATTTCAATTGGGTACTCATTACCTTCCTCATCTTCTTCGTATTGCGCCTCTACATCAAAACATTCGTTTTCTTGAAGAAACTCATAAGTAAGACGCAAAGACTTCACAACCAATGGATCTTGTTCAAGCAAAGCCATTTCTCTGAGTTCTTTGAGCTCGTCTATTAATTTTGGAGCCTCTAGACCCTTCTTTTCGACGTTGGCAATGATTTGTTCAAGTTTTTGATTGGCGCGCAATGTTTTCATGTTCTCTAAATTGAGCAACAAATTTAGTGCATTTCCCGAAATAAACATCGCGCTGTCCGTAACATTAGTCCACTTGAAGCATTTCTAGCACATTAAAAGCTATTTTTGTTACATGGATATGGTCTTCCACGCGTTTTCTATTGGCCTGATATTATCATTGATCCCAGGCCCTGTCTTTTTTGTGCTGCTCGAAAACAGCATTACAAAAGGCATCAGGAGCGCCTTGGCTATTGATTTTGGCGTCATGCTCAGCGACGTCGTTTACATCCTTTTATCCGTGCTATTTGTCGAACAAATCAATTCTTTACTGACCGGCAAAAACAAAGAGCTTTTTGACCTCCTGGGTGGGCTCATTTTCATCGTCTTCGGGCTTGTTAATTTATTCAAGAAATCCAAAATGCACAACGGCGATCAAGAATTGGAAGAGCTTACCGAAAAATACCACCTCGGGGAAAGCGCAAATCCCCAAAAGAATTTCGGTCTCATGATAGCAAAAGGGTTTTTACTCAATTTTGCCAACCCACTCGTCATCTTTTACTGGCTGAGTGTCGCCTCGGTAGCCAAACGCGAGTCCCCCGACGACAGCAACGGGTTCTTGTTTTTGTTTTTAGGCATCATCCTCACGACCTTCATTTCTTTTGATATTGTCAAAATCATCACCGCCAAAAAAATCCGGAATTTAGTCACTTACAAACTGCTCAATTTACTCAACAAATTCATCGGAAGCGTCTTCATTGCCTTTGGATTGTTTTTCATTTTTCGCGTCATTTTCTAAGCCACCTATGCGCAGCAAAGTCCTTCTCCTATTTATTTGCCTCATGGGCACCGCTTTGGGTCAGGAAGTCAAGGTGCTCAAAGAAAACCTGAGCCCAAAAGTGCGCATTTTCTGGGATGCTCAAAACAAACATATGCAGGGTTATGGCGCTTACTTTACAAGTGTAGCCACACCTCAAACCACAGAAAAACATGGCAAATGGCTCTTCTACTCCTATGATGGCGTCTTGGAAGAAGAAGCGAATTATTACCGCAATCGGCTCTTTGGCAAGCGCAACTTTTATTACCCGAACAAGCAATTGAAACAAGAATCTTATTTCAAATTCAATGTTCCAGATTCCATTTACCGCGAATACACTGCAGATGGCAAAATACAAGTCCGCGGACAATTTGAATTAGGCAGCCCTGTTGGCATTTGGGAGTACTTCTACGCAGATGGGCATCCAAAATCAATAGAACTGGTGCAAAACGACACCGTTTACCTCCAAGCGTATTGGAAGGAAGACAGCACGCACAAACAAACCATCAAAGACGGAAATGGTCAAATCATCAACTATTTTGTAGATGGTACAGTCAAAGAACTATACACTTTTCAAGATGGCTTGAAAACAGGACCATTTGAAGAGCGCACGGCGAATGGCGTATTATCTGTTGGTGGTGCTTTTCAAAAAGGGAAGAAAAATGGCACTTGGGAATTTTATCGCTTTGACGGCATGCTTGAAAAAAGAGTTGCCTACCGCGCAGACTCCCTAGACGGCGTGTATTTAGTCATGGCCAACCAAACCGACACCCTGACCTCCGGAACCTATGAAATGGGGCTGAAAACCAAGCAATGGAAATGGTTTACAGAAGAGGGCAAGCTGGATATGGAGGGTTATTTTGACAAAGGGAAACAAGATAGTGTTTGGCATTATTACTTCTCCAACGGACAACTCTCCTATATTGCGCATTTCAAATCTGACCTGCGCACGGGTAATTGGACCTACTACTATCCAAATGGTGCTTTGTATCGCACCGGGACTTACCTCAATGACTTGCGCAATGGTACTTGGCAAACTTGGTACGAAGATTCTACACTTTTAATGAGCGGAAAGTACCTCAATGGCAAGGAAGAAGGCGAATGGCTCAATTACTGGGAAAGCGGTCGCCTCAAAGACAAAACAACTTTTCACGAAGGCTTACTCGATGGCGCATGGGAATCTTACGCGCCCGACGGCGTACTCAAGCTAAAGGGTTCGTACAAAGCAGATCATAAAGTGGGTGAATGGACGAGCTTTTTCAATAACGGCCGCATCAAGGAGAAGCAACACTACAAAGTTTTTATCCAAAAAAATGTAGCCGACGGCATGGCCATTATGGGCCTCAAAGAAACGGTCAGTGACTTTCATGGTTCTTATGAAGCGTATTCACAAGTAGATTACCAGATCAAAGAAACAGGTAAATATTACCGCGGGCTCAAGCATGGTACCTGGATCAACTATTACCCTGGCGGCGTGGTGCCTACAATTGTTTCACAATACAAATACGGAAGATTACACGGTGTGTTCAAGCAATACGACCGCTACGGCAGACTTGTCTATGAAATTCATTACAAACACGGACTCAAAGATGGTCCTTTCTTTGCCTACAATGAAAACGGACAACTCATCAGTAAAAAGATGTTCAGACAGGGCAAAGAACTTGGCGCAAATGGCCAGGAGAGTTTTAGTCCTTATTAGCAGCCAGCTGCTCGATAAAAAGGGTCAGCTCAATAAAATCTTCTACACTCAAACGCTCTGGGCGCTGCTGTTCAAATTTGGCGGGTAGAGGCGCGTCTTTTAACAAGACCCGCAAGGAGTTGCGCAAAGTTTTGCGGCGTTGGTTGAACGCTACCTTGACAACTTGGAAATACAACTTTTCATCGCAAGGCAATGCATCGCGCTTGTTGCGCACACAGCGAATGACCCCGCTCTTCACTTTTGGCGGCGGAATAAATACGTGTTCGTCTACGGTGAAACAATAATGGATGTCATAAAAAGTTTGCAAGAGGACACTAATGATGCCGTATTCTTTTGAGCCCGGCTTTTGCGCCACTCTTACCGCTACTTCTTTTTGAAACATGCCCATAATTTGTGGCACTTGGTTGCGGTACTCTAAGCACTTGAATAAAATCTGAGATGAAATATTGTACGGGAAATTACCGACCACAATAAAAGGATCGTCGCCGAATAATTCTGCCGGATTCAAGCGCAGAAAATCGCCGAAAAGGATGCGCTCCGCCTGTGCTGGATAGGCCGCACGCAAATAATCAATGGACTCAATATCTACGTCTAGCAACCAGAGGTCGATTTCTGGGATTTCCCAAAGGTATTTACTCAAGGCGCCCATCCCAGGGCCAATTTCGAGTACTTTTCGAGTTTGGTCTGTCCAAATCACTTGATTGGCAATCTTCTGACAAGTACCGGCATCTTTAAGAAAATGCTGACCAAGTTGTTTTTTGGGCTTTACAATCATGGTTTGAATTCTTCGAGAAGCGTGAGGGTGGTGCGAAAAGCGGCAAACTTTCCTTGAAAATGCAAAGCGTGGTCTTGTTGCAGCGCAGGAGCAAATTCAGATTGGTATTGATCTAATGTTTCTTGGTCTTTGGATAGATACATTACTGAGTAAGTACAACCGCCATCTTCTTCACCGTTTACCCGAGAAAGGCGGCATTCTAAAAAGCAACCCGTTTGGAGAACATCTTGAATATGTGTGCCTCTCATATAGGCCAACCACTCGTGTTCTGCGGCTTGGTCAATACTGACCGTTACATTGTATAATACCATGGTGCAAAGGTAGCCAAAGCAGCTGATAGCAAAAAATTGAGGGAGTATGAGTAAATATACGGTAGATTTTAAATAAAAATTATAGTACTTTTAGCCTAGAATCTTTAAACACACACCATGAAAAAACTCTTACTTTCTGCTTTATTTGCAACGACTTACGCCCTTTCTTGGGGTCAATCTTGCACACCCGGCACCAACTTCGTAGACTCCACCTACGGCATTTGGCCAGACACCACCCAAAACTTGCCCCCAGCCGATCCTAACGTGGCTTACAGCACCGATATCAATTTCAAAGTGCCTTCTACAGTTACTGCCGAAATTGATCCGAGTGGACAGTTTGTGGGTTCAGTAATCCAACAATTTACCATTGACGCTGTTCAAGGTCTACCTCCAGGATTCGATTTCGCTTGTAATATTTCAAACTGTACTTACCTAGGAGGTGCAAACGGTTGTGCAAATCTTTACGGCACCACCGACTCCGTTGCTGTATTCCCTATTTCGGTTGACATCACTGCCACGGTATTGGTTGTACTTTTCCCAGGTTTGCCGCCTACACCGGTTACCCAAACGGTTTCTTTTGACGGCTACAAAATTGTAGTTGGTTCTGGTGGAACAATTGATCAGGTAATCAACCCGCTCAGCTTGCAACCAAACCCAGCTGCAGCCACAATTGAAGTTGCTGGTTTATTTGCTGGCGGTTCTTCTGTAGTTACGCTACGCGACCTCTCAGGAAAAACAATCGAGGTGCTGCAGACCAATGCCAGTTCTGTCACTTTTGACTTAAGCAAGTTGGCTAGCGGAAGCTACCTTATTGAACTTACCGACACATTTGGCACACAACAACAAAAGTTTGTGAAGATCTAATTGCTCGAAAAATATAGATTGAGGGGAGGCAACTCCCCTTTTTTTGTGCCCTTATTTTTGATACAAGCCTCTATCGGCAATGTATTTTGCAACTGGTTCTGTCAGTAAAAAAGAGCAGTCTTTACCCGAAGCCAAACGCTTGCGCACAAAACTTGCACTGATGCCGAGGATAGGTACATCCTTGACCATTTCAATATTTGGATGCTGCTCAAGCGCTGAATGCGGAGCTTGTTCGGCACCCTCCTCTCTTTGGCGCGGGTAAACATAGATCCGATGCTTTGCCAAGATTTGGTCCCAATTATACCATTTATGAAAAGAGCGCAGGTTGTCTTCGCCAAGCAGCAAGCAGAATTCATCTTGAGAATGCTTTTCCTGTAAGTGCGTGAGGGTTGAAATCGTATAGTTGGGCTTGGGCAAATGGAATTCGATGTCGCTGGCTTTGAGGTGCGGAGCGTCAAAAATAGCATCGCGAACCATATCTAGGCGCAGGTGATCTGAGAGTAAGGTGGCTTTTTCTTTGTGCGGATTATGAGGCGTCACCACCAACCAAACTTGATCTATGGAAGCGTGCTGCGCCATGTGATTGGCGATGATCAGATGCCCCACATGAATGGGATTAAATGTTCCGAAAAACAGGCCTATTTTCATGCACTGATCAATTGTTGTACAATGCGTTCGACTGCTTCTATCGCCGTTGAAAGCTCATCATTGACCACTACATGATCAAATTCTTGTGCATGGCTCATTTCTTCTTCGGCCTTGGCCAAGCGCAACTGAATTTTGTCTTCGCTGTCGGTTTGGCGTTTGCGCAGCCTTTCTTCAAGCACTTGGATACTCGGCGGCTGGATAAAAATAGAAACCGCAGCTGCCTGAAGCTTCTCCTTGATTTTTAAACCGCCAATCACGTCTACATCAAAAATAACGACCTTTCCTGCAGTCCAAATGCGCTCAAGTTCTGCATGAAGGGTGCCGTAATACATGCCAGTATATACTTCTTCCCATTCAAAAAAGGCGCCTTGATCAATTTGCTGTTTGAAAGTGTCTGGGGTCAAAAAGTAGTAGTCGACGCCATTTTGCTCTTGGCCGCGAGGGGCTCTTGAACAAGCAGAAATCGAGAATTCTAATTGCGGATACTTGCGCAACAATGCGCCAACAATAGTTGATTTACCTGCGCCAGATGGGGCTGAAATGACAATACTGCGTTTGCTGAGCATTTTAGAGTGCGTTGAGAACCTGTTCTTTGATTTTTTCGAGGTGGTCTTTCATGATCACCACCCTGCGTTGGATTTCAGAATGATTGCACTTGCTGCCCAAGGTATTGATTTCGCGACCCATTTCTTGGGCAATGAACCCAAGTTTTTTGCCAGAAGCTTCTTGATTGAGGGTTTCTGAAAAATAATTCAGGTGCTGCTGCAAACGCTGCTTTTCTTCTGAAATGTCGAGCTTTTCGACATAATAAATCATTTCTTGCTCCAAACGATTGGCATCGATTCGGCTTTCGTCAATAGAAGCCAAGCCTTTCTGAATGCGCTCCTTGACCTGAGCCACACGCTCTTGTTCGTAAGGCACGATGTTCTGGAGTTCTGTCTGGATATGCCCGAGGTTGTCGAGTAAGTCTGTCGCTAAGCTGAGCCCTTCTTGTTTGCGAAACTTCTGGAGTTGTGCGCAGGCTTGCTGCACTAAGTCTAGGATAAAGGCTGTTTCGGGTTCTGAAAGTTCTTCGAACTGACTGGTGAGCACATCTGGCATGCGCAAAACCAAAGCGAGGTAATCTTCTGTGTTGGTTCCCCAGCTTGCGTTGATGGCTTTGAGTTTCTCAAAATAGGCGGTGGCCACTTGTTCGTTGATGAGACCAGCTGCTTGGTTTTGTTGACTCTCGATGTAAATACCGAAATCCATTTTACCGCGCAATAAATTTTCGGTCACCAGCTTGCGAATAGGTGACTCGAGGTCGCGGTAGGTCGACGGGATTTTAAGGTTGAGGTCGAGGCCTTTTGAATTGAGCGAGCGCACCTCCACTGAGATTTTTTTATCCTGAAAATGTCCGTTGGCCTTGCCAAAACCGGTCATTGATTGCAGTAATATGTGGTTCATAAGGTTAGTCGTTGTCTATGAGTAAGTCGGCGTCTATGCCATCGTTTTGTTCTTTCACAAACCACGCAATTTCACTCATGATTTGCGCTTTTTGGTCGGTTTGTGGAGCGCGTTCTTCCACGTATTCTTTGAGCAAAAGCTGTGATTCTAGTAGTTGAGATTCATCGAAAGGGCCTGACATATTTTCAATGATCGTGAGGCAATCTAAAGCCTCAAGAAAATCTCCTTGTGAGGCTAACATGACAAAAAATGGCAAATGTTCGTCAAAAGGCAGTTTTGAATTCCAAATTGCAGATAATACCAACTTGCGATTAGCTGGGTTGGTTTCTTCTTGCAGATAATTGATGAACGCTTCTACAGCATCGGTATCTTGAATATCAGCTAAAAAACCTAAAATGAGTTGTTGTTCGGCACGCTCTAGGCCTTCGAGACTTTTGAAGACTTCCGAAAGCACCGTCGGGTGCCCGTGATCTTTTAAAATGTTGACAGCTGCACTAACGGAGGGCTGGTCTTTTTTTTGTAGAAAAGCTACTGCTTCTTGCAACTTCTTTTGATTTTTCCTGACAATACTCATGATGCAAAGGTAAGGAATTCGCCCTCGCTGCGCATCAAAATGCCCTAATGTGTTACTTTATACAATATTTAGTGTTTATAAAAACAGGAAATATCCAATTTCAATAGCCGATAAAAAATCAACTTTGTAAAAAAAGCTGCATCCATGAAAAATTTCTTTTTCCTTTCCTTCATCGCCTCTTTATTGTTCACGGCCTGTGTGCCTTCCAAAAAATACAACGAACTACTCGAACGCGAAAAGTCGTGTAGTGAAGAACTCGCCAAATACAAAAAGAGCAGCAGCGACTACGAAGTACTCTCCAAAGACCTGCAAACTAAATATGATTTAGCAGCCAAAGAAGTGAGTCGCTTGCGCGGAGACACCAACAATCTAGGCAACCAAATGCGCCTTTTACAGCGCGAAACAGAAACGCTCGAGGCACAATACCAAACCTTAGAAACATCGTTTGACAAACTCAAAAACCTCAGCGCCAAAGAAACTGCCACACTTCAGACTGAACTCGAACAAAAAACCAAAGAACTCCAGCGCAAAGAAGATGCGTTATTGAAATTAGAGCAAGAACTCAAAACCAAACAAGCCCTGCTCGAGGAGCGCGAAAAACGCGTCAATGAACTCGAAGATGCCATCCGTAAAAAAGATGCAAAAATCCAATTACTCAAGGCCCGAGTAGCCAACGCGCTTCGCAACTTTGAAAACCAAGGCCTCACTGTTGTGCAAAAGAACGGCAAAATTTACGTGAGTTTAGAAGCCAAACTCCTCTTCAATTCCGGATCCACAAAAGTTGAAGACGAAGGCAAGGAAGCGCTGGTTCAACTCGCACACGTACTCGAAACCGAACGCGACCTCGAGATTGTAGTAGAAGGCCACACAGACACCGACAAACTCAATAGCAGTGTTTCTCCTAAAAACAATTGGGAACTTTCTGTATTGCGTGCCACTGCAGTAGTAGAATTGATGTTGGCAAACTCCAATATGGCGCCTACGCAAATGATGGCTGCGGGCCGCAGTGAGTACCATCCGGTAGATCCAGCAGACAAAACCAAGAATCGCCGCATCGAAATCATCATTTCTCCGAACCTCAACGAGCTCTTTGAGATCATTTCAAACGAGTAAATACACTTGTAATTACGGGCTTGTAACTGATTAACGGATCACATTAACGTGTCCGTGTAGGTCCTCGTAAATGCCTTTTTCGATTTCATAGATCAAATACCAAGTATAGGTACCATCTTGTACAGGAACACCTTCATAGCTGGCATCCCATACAAAATTGAGCTGATCAGAAAAGAAGACTTCTTCTCCCCAACGATTGAAGATGTAAAAACGCGCACTCATGAGTCCGATAAAGCGGCCATAAAAATATTCATTGAGGCCATCGCCATCTGGCGTGAAAGAATTCGGCAAATAGATGTAGCGCTCTGGTGCTATTTGAATCCATTTAGAAATGCTGTCTATGCAACCTTTCTGATCAGTGGCAATCAGTGTGATTTCATATTGCCCTGGCTGTGCATAAGCATGTGTAGGATTGACCAAAAAAGAACCGTTTCCATCGCCAAAAGACCAGGTATACGACCACGCATTCATGGAAGCGTTTTCTAGCTGGACGGGCAAGCCTTGCATTGGGGCTTGGGTAAGGACATAAAAATTGGCAAGTGGCTTCACCACCTGTACAGTAGCCACAGCAGCGGTGCTAAAGGTTTGGCACTCGTCGCTTACTTGCACAAAATAGGAAGTAGAAACTTGTGGCGCAACGGAGATTTGTGGGGTGGTTTCCGTGGTAGACCAATTATAGTAGTAGGTGCCGTAACCTCCGCTAGCGCTCACTAATAAATCTACGGTATCGCCAGGGCAAATTTCAAAGGGGCCGTTCATTTGTAAAACAAGCGGAGGGCTCAAGATGGTGTAAGTGATAGAGTCTTGGATGTTGTTGCCGCAATTATCGCTAAGTGTAATGACATACGTGCTGGAGCTCCCCGGATTCACTAACAGCGAATCGCTTGTGCCGCTCACCACATTATTGGTGGTCCAGAGGTAAGTATACTGACCCGATCCACCGCTGGCTTGAACGCCAATTGTTGCCGGAATATAGGGGCAAATTTCTGTAATATCAGGACTCGTGATCAGAGAAAGTGGGCTAAAGACAGGTACACTTACAATGATGGTATCGTAAGCCGGAACACCCGTACAGGCGTCCGTGACGGCCAGCCAAATTGCTTGGGTTGTACTGGGCGTGAGTGCTATGCTGCTGCTGGTTTCTCCCGTGCTCCATTGATACGTATAGGGTTGCAAGCCACCGCTAATTTGTGCGTTGATCACAATTGGATCTCCGGGGCAACTGATGTTGGTGGTGCTGAGCTCCACTTGCATAGGCTGGTTGTCTTGGATCCAGAGGTCGAGCACGAGCGGCGTGATATTACCGCAAGGGTCAGTAATCGGGAAAGTGAGGGTGAGGGTTTCTAGGCCCTCGAGCAGCGCATCGGTGAGGGATTGAATCGTAAAACTCACGGTGGTTTGCCCTGGCTGAAAAGTAACGCTAGTTGGGATGCCGCTGTAGTCTTGGCCGTTGGTGGCTGTGCCGCTGAGCTGAACAGGGATAGTGAGGCTTTGAGTGAGGTTGGCCTGGCGCGTTAGCGTTACATTGGTGCTCACGCAGCCTTCGGCCATCCAGTCTGGATTGGCAAACACTTGCTGCGATAAAGTGTGATCGATCTCTACAGGTGTTAAGGTAGATAGGCTGTTTGCTTCGAGAAAAATACCGGAATCCCATTGGCCATCGCCAACATCGGCAATGGCGAGTGTAAGGTGATAAGTTTGGCCACACTGTACTTTAGAAATGGCCTCAAGTACTTTGGTAAAGCCATCGTATTGGATATACTGCGCACTTTGGTTGTATGGAGGCGTACTCCCGTCTCCGTTGTTCACAAAATAAAAAGGATTGGTATTGGTGTTGACATTATTGATCGAGACCACCGCTCCGTTCGGCAGCTTGGCAATGTTTTCAAAACCGACAATACCTGGCCCTGAAATGAAGAAACCAAAAACATCGTTGTATGTGGTGTTGTTTGGAGGTGCAAATTCTGGGTATTCATCCGAACCAAAGACATATTTGAACCGGACGGTGTCAGCATACGGGATAAAGTCAAACTCCAAAATGGCAGCATTATAAGTTTGCGTGCCTTGAATGAGTTGTGAAAGCAAGGTAAAGCCACCCATGTTGTTGTCTACGCCTGTACCTGGCGCATCATTGGGGCCTTGTGGGCCGTCACCGTTGGGTAAAGTGGTGCCGGTGGTGAGCACAATGCCGCTGTTGATACCGAGGGTGGTGTTGGCTGCCGTAAATTGCGCAATGGCCATCGGGCTTCCGTTGTAAGTCACATTAGAAACCGTGACACCATTACCGAGCAGTACGTTTTGAACCAAACCCTGCGGATTGAGGGCGTTGTTGGTAATTAATTGGGCATGAAGCGGTAATAGGAATAAATTCCCAAACAGCATTAAAAATACACCCAAGCGTAAAGACATCTACTTTATAACGGATTTCAAAAGATTTCGTTGTGCTTTTTTGGCCATTTTTTCAAAAAAAAAGGATGCCGAAGCATCCTTTCAAGTATTGTGCCAAAAGCCGCTTACTTTTTGTTGTACATAATTGGTTGAAAAGACATCCAAATTAGTGGC
>JAIPCC010000034.1 GCA_021738405.1 Crocinitomicaceae bacterium
GGTATCATTACCTTAGATGTCAGCACCGCGACTGCCCCTGTAGTTTATGCCTGGAGCAATGGCGCTACAGAGGCCTCAGTGGCTGGTTTGCCAACAGGATCTTATGAAGTATTGGTCCACGACGCTCGTCCTTGTTACGATACACTTATCTATGAAATCACGGAGCCTGAGGTGCTCAATAGTGCTTATGTTGTCGAGCAGATATCCTGCGCAGGGCTTCAGGACGGTGAAATTCTTGCAACTGCTACTGGCGGCAACGGAGCATACACTTATCAAATTGGTGCGCTTGCGAATAGTTCTGGTCAGTTTGACAATATGTCTGTGGGTACATATGTATTGACAGTTAGCGATACGCTCGGCTGTACTGCTGCGGCCCAAACCATTCAAATCTCGGCACCAACGCCCCTGAATCTGAGCATGAGCCCCACTTATGCTACCTCTGCCACAGCCTTTGACGGCATGGTCCAGGCCACAGTCAGTGGTGGAACAGCTCCTTACCAATACCTTTGGTCTGATCCGAACGCTCAAACCGAAAGTTTAGCGGTCTATCTCACAGAAGGCATGTATACGGTTTGGGTCACTGATGCGAACGGCTGTAGCATTCAAGACAGCGTTTTTATGGATATTC
Organism: Crocinitomicaceae bacterium; assembly: GCA_021738405.1. Classification (GTDB taxonomy): domain Bacteria; phylum Bacteroidota; class Bacteroidia; order Flavobacteriales_D; family Crocinitomicaceae; genus UBA952. Next base: position 629 of record JAIPCC010000034.1, read on the forward strand.
TTGGTCTTCAAACGAACACCGCTGCAAACTTTATGGCGTATCCGAATCCTACGAACGGCTTTGTAAACTTCAGTGAAACGCTTGCCAATGTGGAAGTATTAGATATGCAAGGAAGGATCATTCTTACCGCAGCGAATTGTGCGAGCATGAACCTTGGTGGTTTAGCAGCAGGGACATATCAGTTGGTTTCAAACACCCCAGCCTTACGCGTAGCCTTAATGGTGAAATAATACAAGCACAAGCTCAACAAGAGCAGCACATGCGAGAAGTCATTGCGGTCAAACCACTGATGGATATTGATTTTTTGGCTCTGGATAAACGCGTTTGGCAATAAAATGAGTGCGGCAATCCAAAAGAACTTGAACTGCGGGTGGTACAACTTCTGATAGCGCAAACCCAGTAACACTAAAGAAAAAATAAGGCCTATGCCGCTGATGAGCGTCGGGACAAACAAGCCTTTGCTTTGGTCTACAGTGAGGTCGACAAAAAAGAAAACGCACAATTCAACTAATATACCGAATGCCAATAAAATCTTTGCAGCTCCTAAGAATTGCTTGCGCTGTGAGTCATTTGGCCACAAACTGAGCATGCCTTTGGTCAGAAAGAACGTGGCCACCATTCCGAAAATCCAGGAAGGGTATTTGCCCCAAAGGTGGAGGTAGTTGTAGAATAGGTGTCCGATGCCGCCAAACAAGAAACTCCAGCCGAACCACAAGAAAAACAAGCGCCAATTTTGATAAAATGGATGCGTTTGGTTGATTTTTCGAATTTGAGCGGCAAAAAAGAGGGATGTTGTAAAAAGAACAATATCTCCGATCATGGCGTTGGGCTCTAAGAGTGCGAGGCCGGCAAAATCAAAGGCTATCTTTGGAAAATCTTGACCAATCATTTGCTGTTTTCTTCAAATTTATGGAGATTTTTGCGCAAGATAAACTCGACAATAAGCGGCGAGAAGCTGTTGAGCATGCGGTTCATTTTGCCCAAAAGGGTTTGGGTATTGCGGAATTTTCTTTGGGCCAATAAGTTCAGGCAGTCGGTCGCTACTTCTTGCATGGTGAGCACTTTGCCTTTTTGACGCGCGGCCAAAACTTGCTTGCTGCCATCGGCCGCGACCACTTCTTTGTTGTGTACAATTTCGGTCATGGCCACTTGGAGGTGCCCGATATGTACTTGGTGCGCGTGTTCTTCTATGCGCAGCGACTCCACAAAGGAGGTAAGCGCCATTTTGGATGCGCTGTATGGCGAAAGCCCGGGAAGCCCGTGTATGGCTGCTAAACTCGAAATAAACACCACGCTTCCTTTTGTTTGACGCAAGGCCGATAATGCAGCTTGTGTCGGGAAAATCGTTCCAAAAACATTGCTGCGGAATACTTGCTCTACCACACTCGGATGCAGGGTGGCTAAATACCCACGGCTCGAAATCCCGACGTTATTGATCAGTATATCGATTTGGCCAAAGGATTGTAGCGCAAAATCAATAAGTGCTTGCGCTTGCGCGGCGTCTGAGACATCGCCTTTGAAATAAATGGCTGCTGCGCCTTTGTTTTGAAGCGCTGTTTGCTGTTCGATCAGGCGTTCTTCATCGCGGCCGTTGAGTACAATTTTGGCGCCCTCTTGGGCAAGTGCGCTTGCAATGGCACTGCCAATACCACGGCTCGAACCCGTGACAATAGCAACTTTGTTTAGGAAACGTTTTTGAGCCATTTGCTGTAGTGGATTTCGGGATGATGTTTAAGGGCCGTGAGGCTGTTGGTCCAGGCCATGGCCACGTGCACCATAAAGGCGATCCAGATATTGCCAGCCATCAGCGTCAGTAAACAGAGTAAAAAGCCCAGCGGAGCGGCACCAATGGTTTCGTCGAGCCCTTTTGGAATATGCGTAGCAGAGTAGAGAGCCACATTCACGGCAACAGCCAACCAAATGCCATAGGCTTCTACTAATGGAAACAAAAGCAAGCCGCGAAACAACAATTCGTAGCCGAAAAGATAAACGGCCCAACCTAACAAATTGTACCGAAATGTTTTGGTGTCCCAGTATTTGGCCCTGATTTGTGGGTAATTGACCAAATTCTTAGGCTTTTTGGCAGAAAACGCAGCCAACGGAATCAGAATGGCCGCAAGCCCAATGGTGACGACTAAATTAAAGACCAGCGTGTCGCTGCGAAAGTTCAAGCCGTAATATGCCAAGCCTCTTGAAGGGTTTAAAAGCAATAAAACCAAAAGGGGCAACAAGCCCATGGTCAAAAAGCCGACCCATTTGGTCATGTAAATGAAGCGCAGCCAAGCGGTGTCGTGGGTGAATTTCTTGAAGTAATAGGCTTTGATGCGCTCGGATTTCGAGATGAACCAAAAACAAACAAATCCGATCAAAGCGAGGTAAATCGGTGCAATTCCACCTGTTAAACTGGGTGTTTGATCGAAGGGCAGCGCTAAAAAATACATGTAAACTTATTTAGGAAGGTAGCCATTTGCCTTGTACCAATTGATGCAATCGGCAACAGCTTCTTCTACAGGGGTGCTCGGTAAGCGCAATTCTGTACGGGCCTTCTGTGGTGAATAAAATTGTCTGACACTGGCCATTTTGGCCATTGAGTAACTGAGTTGGGGTGTTTTTCTGAAGATGCGGGCAAAGATAGAATTGATCGCGCCAAATAAATTGATGGCAAAACTCGGGAATTTTTTGACCCGAAAAGGTTGTTCAAAAACGACGGCTGCCTTGCGAAACATTTCACCAAAATAGAGGTTCTCGTTGCCGACAATATAGCATTGGCCTTCGCGACCTATTTTCAAGGCATTGACCGTTGCAACCGCAACGTCTTTGGAATACACAAAGTTTTTGCCGCCACCGGCATAGCCAGGGAGCTTGTTCTTGTAGAGTTCTAAAAACATCCTGCCGGAGGTGAGGCCGGAGTCATAGGGGCCAATCATATACGTTGGGTTAACCACAACAACCGGGAAGTTTTCTTTTTGATGTAAGGCGAGCAAATGACATTGTGCTTGATATTTGCTGTCCATGTAGTCCATTTTGAACTGATCGCCGGTGTAGGGTTGGTTTTCGTCGCCAGGCGCTTCTTTGCTGCCGTGGTTAAAGGAATTGGCAGTGCCAATTTGCACCATGCGCTGGTACTTGTACTTTTGGGCACAAGCAGCAATATTTTTAACGCCTTGCAGATTCACTGCAAACAAACTCTCGAGACGGCGCGGCCAAATTGTGGTGAGCGCAGCAATATTGATCACGAATTGGCAGCTGGCCATTTCGCGGTCTAAAAAAGTGGTGTCGAGGATGTTTCCTTCTACAATTTCGATGGCTAAGCCATCCAGAACAGCTGTGCTGCTACCCGGAAGAATTTGGGCCTTGACGTGGTACCCTTGGGCAATGGCTTCTCTGGTGACACTCGCACCGAGCATGCCGTTGGCACCGGTAATAAAAACACTATTGGTCATTAATCGATAAAAATGTGCCTCAAAGATACTAAAAATTCCAGCTAAGCCCTGCAAAAAGGGCTTTGGAGTTGCTGCGATAAGGTGAGGCGTGCGCGAGATTTTGTTGTCGAATACTGCTGCGCAACTGTGGTTCTACAAATATGGCTAGGTGTCTGTTTGCCTTGTAACTCAAACGCACTTGGCTTTGGGCAAAGGTCTGAAGTCGCCCGTTTTGCGAAGGTAGATAAATACTACTCGGTAAATAACCCGGGATTTTTAAGGTCTGACTTGCTTTCGTAGCGAAGGAAAATGCCAAACCTGCGTGTAGCTGCGCTTCAAAAGGACCGAATTGCTGATGGTAACTCAGTGTGACTGGCAGTACTAGCTTTTGTTGGTTCACGACACTTGAATAATCGGCTTTGACTTTTGATATCTCCGGGCCAACGGGTATATTCGGCCCATAAGGCCAAGGCCCTTCGTGGAGTTCTTCGTCACTCACTTGTCTGAATCCGTAGAGATAAGGGAATAAATAATGTTCCTTATCGTCGAAACTAAAAACATCCGTGTGATAAAAGTGCTCCTCGAGCGTGGTTTGAAGCAATTGCGCACCGGCCAAAAGATGCCAATTTTTATAAACGAGCGTCTGTACCGTAAATAATGGGCTTTGTTGCTGACGGTAACCTGCCTGCTGCATGCCCTGCGGACCTAAATGGTAATCGAAATCAGGTAAGTTGCTCCAGGTATTGCCAGTGGCTAAACTGAACTCGAATCTGCCCGCAAGCGGCAATACTTGAGGATGGTTTTGAAGGGTTTGCTTTGGGAGTGCGATTTTACCCGCAGTTAAAAGTGCTAATTGATCTATTGGAGTTGCGAATTGCCTTTGTTCCTCATTTGGAATGCTATTGAGGGGTTCCATGCGCTCGTTGTTTGGAAGAAACGCTTCATCGAGATGGAAAGTAGGAGCAAGCTCTATTTGATCAGGTGTAGGAGCAAGGAAATGGATACTTGAATTTGAAACTGGCGTTGCAAAAGTACCTTGAAGCGCTTCTTCATTAGTCCCCTTCACATTCTTGTTTAATGTGCTTTGAGCGGTTTTTTGTGTCTGAGTGGCTCGTTGAATCTGAGCGGTTTGTTGGTGTTGTTGATCGAGGTAGAGGTAGCTAGAAACTGCTCCAAAAACCATGGCGCCAATAGCTGTGAACGCGTACTTGAACGCACTAGGGGCATACCACGGCCGAACGCGTCCAAGCGCATCATTGAGCCGGTTCCACAAGAGTGGCTCTGGCTCAGCATGACCTTTAAGCTGGTCGCGGAGGTATTTTTCGAAGTCGTCTAGGTCGTTCATTTAGCCGATCATTTTTTCTTGTTGTTGCAAGTGCTTTTGCAGTGCTTTTTTTGCTTCAAAAAGCTGTGATTTCGAGGTGCCTTCTGTGATAGACAAAAGCTCAGCGATTTCTTTGTGAGCAAAACCTTCCATCACATATAAGTTGAAGACCAAGCGCGCGCGCTGTGGTAGTTTTTGAACGAGTTCCATGATGTCGGTAGCAGCAAGTTGCGCTTCGATACCAGGTGCGTTTGTTTCGAGTTGAACTGCACCATCGATCTCGATGTGTTGTCTGAATTTGGCTTGCGCCCGAAGGTTGTCTATGGCGGTGTAAACAAAAATGCGTTTGACCCAACCTGGCAAGTGACTGGCTTGTTTGACCTTATGTAAATTTAGATACACTTTGACAAAAGCGTCCTGAAAGATGTCTTGTGCGCTGCTCGTATCTGTAGCGTAACGCAAGCAAATCTTGAACATAGCCGGTGCAAAAAGCGTATAAAGTGCTTTTTGTGCCCGAGCATCTTTGCGGATGCAATCGGAGATGAGTTGACTATAAAGCTCAGTATCTGGAACCATGCCGTTTATAGACGAGTGCGAACGACTAAAGGTTGGAATGAGTTGTACTTAAATGAAGTAAATAGCACCGATAGAAGCCACAGAAGTCAGCACCAATACAATGATTTGTTCCAAAGACAACTTGACGCGCACTGTAACACTTGGTTTTTTGAGTGCGAGAAGCATCAAGCGCAAGTATACAAATGCCCCGACGACCGATGCAATGAGTGCGAGCATAGCGGTATAAGGTACGTGCGGAACTGCCGACCACAAAAGCGAAAACTTACCGAAGAAACCTGCCAATGGTGGAATACCCGACAACGAGAACAACGCAAGTACCAGCGCAATGCCAAGCAGCGGATTTTTCCAGGCTATGCCTTCCCAGTTAGCCAAAGCATCGGAATCGTCATTGATGACCGAATTGATTGCAACGAGCGCAATTGTGGCGAGTGCATAAGCGGCCACAAACAAGAACAAATTGCTGTTGTGGATATCTGCAAGTGCAAAGAGCATAAGCCCAGCATTGGCAATCGAAGAGTAGGCAATGAGTCTGCGGAAGCTCGTTTGTTTCCAGGCCGTGATGTAGCCATAGAACATGGATATCACAATAAGGAGGCTCACGAGGTCAATCCAGAAGAAGTAAGAATCTCTAAATACCTGACCAAAAACATTCACCAACGCATATACACCAGCAATTTTGACAACGGTAGCCATGTACATCAGTACTGCATTAGACGCACCGTCGTAAACATCTGGTCCCCAAAAATGGAAAGGAACAGCACCAATTTTAAAGGTAAAGCCAGCTAATAAAAACAAGCTGCCAATCATGGCCATTGGGCTCTGCCAAATACCGATGGCGAGATTGGATTGAATTTCGATTAGCTGAAAACTACCGGTTGCACCATATAAAAGCGCAATGCCAAAAAGGATGATTGCAGAGGCAAACGAACCTGTAAAGAAGTATTTCACAGCTGCTTCGGCAGAAGTACTGCTTCCTTTATCGATGCCAACCAATACGTAAATTGGAATAGAAAGGATTTCTAAACCGATGAAGAACAACATGAGGTCGTTGGGCTGGGCCATTAAAATAGCACCACACAAAGAGAAGAGAATGAGGCCTAGGTAATCACCGGTGTGTTCGTCGTCGCTTTTGTAACGCTTGTAACCACCTAGAATGGCTAAAAGGGTCACGGCACACAACAAAATGATGACCATGCTTTGTGTGGGTACGTAAGCGGCATACGAAGAGAAAGGCGATGTGTAACTTCCTCTGAAGTAAGCAGCTAAACCTGCTCCGATTAAACCAAAGCTTGCAATCAGTATGGAGGCAACTGGTTTTTTGCTCATGCCGGCAAAAAGACCAACGAGACCTGCGATGAAAAGAATGATGATACTATCCATGGTGTGAATTAATGAGTAGGTTGAGTAAGACTATGTGCAACAAAATCGGTCAGGCATTGCGGAGCAAGACCTAAATAGATAGCTGCGATGCTCAAAATAGCAAAAACAGTTATTTCTGACCAATGCAAATCTTGAAATGAGCTGAATTTGGAAGGACCAAACATTGGGGCTTGATACGCGCGCAGCATGTAAACAGCACCCAATACAAGTGTGGTACTGGCAATGAATCCGGTAAGGGCATTGGCGCTAAAAAGTGCTTTGATCAAGAAGAACTCACCAATGAATCCTGCCGTAAAAGGAACCGAAAGCGATACAAAAGTCAGGACTGCGAACCAAAAACCGAAGCGCGGTGCAATTTTCGCAAGACCACCGAGTTCGGAGAGTTCGCGTGTGCCGAGGCGCTGCTCAATGATGCCGGCTGCTAAAAACAAACCAATAGACACAATACTGTGGTTGACAATTTGCACCACCGCAATTTGATTGGTATCGTAGTCGTTGAGCATGAGTGCTGCTGCAATGAGGCCTAAGTGGCTCAAGGAAGCATAGGCAAACAAGGTTTTGATATCAGATTGGCGAATGGCAATGACGGCGCCATAAACAACGCCAATGAGGCCGAGTGTAATGATGGGCCAACGCCAAAAATCTGTAGCGACGCCATCAAAAATAGGAAGTACCCATTTCAAGAGGCCAAACAAAGCCATTTTGAGCATAATGGCCGATAAGAGCATGGTGCCAGCAACAGGCGCTTTGGTGTAGGTTTCTGCCTGCCAAGTGTGGAAAGGAAACAATGGGATTTTCACTGCAAATGCAAAGAGGAAACCACCCATGAGCCAAATGCTCGTGTTACCTAGTGCGTTGATATCCGCCACAAGCAAGGCCTCGTAAGTTTGTTGATTTGTGGCATGCATGAGGCCAATGACGGCTAAAAGCATGGCCAAAGAGCCCAACAATGTATACAAGAAGAATTGGAGCAGGGCACGCGGTTTTTCAAAAGACCCAAACCAATATAAAATCAAGAAGATGGGCAACAAGGTGAGCTCCCAGAAGATATAAAAGCCAAGGATGGTATTGGTGGTAAATACACCCAAAAGACCAAACTGCATGAGCAAAGCCAAGGCAGCAAATTTGTTGTCATTGACGAGCTTACCCGTAAAGTTGCTCAAGAATACCAAGAATAGTACGGCATTGGTAAGCAAAATCATGGTGAAGCCGAGGCTGTCGATAGAGAAGCGCACAAAACGCAGACCGAAATCGATCAGGATTTGCTCTTCGGGTTGAAAATAACAAACCGCTACAATACTCCAGACAAGCGTCAGACCAGTGGCAAGGAGACCAAATAGACGTGTGAATGCACTTGGAATGAACCAAGCCAGCAAACTAAAAACAAGAGGTAAAAGAATTAGTGCCAAACCGAAAGTTTTAAAATGTAATACGCAACAAAAATAATCAGACCAAATACCATCCAAAATAGATAGCTACTCAAGAAACCTGTTTGCCATTTGCGGGTCAGGTTGGCTGTATTGAGAATGCCGTCGGCTAATGCATAGACTCCATTGCGCAAAAGTTGGATGTCGAGTACTTTTCCTGCAAAATCAGAAAGTGCAAGTAAAGGCTTCGCAAATAGGGTTTGGTAGATTTCGTCCACGTAAAGTTTTTGTGCAGAAAGTTGCTCCCAACCTGAAAGCGCTTCGTCTGCTTTAGCGGTTGCGCCTTTTTTGGCATAATTGAGGTAAGCCCAAATCATTACGCCAATTGCAATGGCACTTGCAAAGAGCATGAGGCCCATTGCAGTACTGAAATCGAGGTGCGCGTTGTGAACGGAAGAGAGTCCGAAAGTTCCGTGGCTAAGGTAGTGGTCAAACCAATGAGCGGTGCTCTTGATAAACAAACCTGGCAAATTTAGCAAGCCACCAAATACAGAAAGCAAGGCCAATACCATGAGTGGAAGGGTCATGGACAAACCGCTTTCGTGCACTTTACTTTGTAAGGCAGCGCCACCTCTAAACTGACCTTGGAAAGTCAGAAAATAAAGACGGAACATGTAAATAGCGGTCATGGTGACAGCAAGTACCATAACTCCATAAACTACTGGGTTGTGGTGAAGGGCTTGCGCCATGATTTCATCTTTGGAGAAAAATCCGGATAGGAAAGGAATTCCGGCAATCGCCATGGTGCCAATGAGGAAGGTAAAATGTGTAATAGGCATGAGTTTAGCCAGACCACCCATTTTGCGGATGTCTTGTTCTTCGTGCATACCGTGAATGACCGAACCAGAACCTAGGAACAAAAGCGCTTTGAAAAAGGCGTGTGTGGTGACGTGGAAGAGGGCAACGGTGTAAGCGCCAAAACCGAGTGCGACAAACATGAGTCCTAACTGAGATACGGTGGAGTAGGCCAATACTTTTTTGATGTCATTTTGACGCAAGGCCATGAACGCAGCAACAAGTGTTGTGACCAAACCGACATAAAGGATGATGTCTTTGGTTGCCGGAGCGAGCTCAAACAAGAAATTTGAACGAACCGTGAGGTAAATACCAGCCGTAACCATGGTGGCCGCGTGGATGAGCGCAGAAACAGGTGTTGGCCCGGCCATGGCGTCTGGAAGCCAAGTAAACAAAGGAATTTGTGCGCTTTTACCCGTAGCGGCAATGAACAAACTGAGTGTGATCAAGAAGAGCGCGCCACCTTGTAAAGCGGGGTTGACTTCAAGTGCTTTGCCAATTTGTAGGAATTCTAGCGTGTGGAACTGACCAAGTAGCATGAAGAGTGCAAGCAATAAGCCGACGTCACCGATGCGGTTCATGATAAACGCTTTGCGTCCGGCCAAACTGTTTGCCAAACCTTTCTCTGCGTCGTTGTAGTGAAAACTGATGAGCAAGTATGAGCACATACCAACGCCTTCCCAACCAAAGAATAGTACAAAGTAGTTAGAGCCCAGTACCAAAAGGAGCATCGAGAAGATGAACAAATTCAGGTAGGTAAAGAATTTGTGGTAGCCTTCGTCGTGGCTCATGTATCCCATTGAAAAGAGGTGGATGAGTGAACCGATACCCGTAATGATGAGGGTCATCCAAACGGATAGGGCGTCTATCTGGAAAGAAGCATTGATGCGCAGTTGCTCAAAGTCGATGATGTTGAACAACTTGACAATTTGCGTTCCGTGCAGTCCGGAGAAAAGGGTAGTTGCCAATATAAATGCAGCGAAAACTACGCCTGTGGCCAAACCACCAGCCAAAGTTTTGGGCAGTTTTTTACCAAAAAGCCCGTTGATTGCAAAACCAATTAAAGGCAGCGCAATGATGAGAAGAAGCGTCAGGTCTTTTGCCATTGTTAATTTTTAAGTTTGTTGTACATATCGATATCGATGGACTTCAGGTTGCGATAAGCCATAATAATGATCGAGAGGCCTACAGTGGCTTCTGCCGCTGCTACCACCATAGTGAAGAACACAAAGATTTGTGCATCGCCGTTGTTGTAGTAGGTAGAAAACGTGACAAGCATGAGGTTCACGGCATTGAGCATGAGTTCAATACACATGAGGAGCACAATCATGTTTTTGCGCGTCATGGCTCCGATAGCGCCTATTGTAAAGAGCGCAAAGGAGACAAATAAGTAAAAATCGAGGGAAGTCCCGATGCTAGAAGCTGCTTGCATATTATTCGATGATTTGATTTTCGCGCTTGGCCAATAAAATGGCACCAACCATAGCGGCGATAAAGAGAATTGAAGTGAGCTCAAAAGCTACGATATACTTAGAAAACAAAAGGTTACCGAGTTCTTTCACCAAGCCGATTTGGCTGTGGTTGTCGCGGTAAGACTGCCCGAGAATGAGCGTGTCTTTGAGCGCGGTAATGAGCACTAAAAAGAGTGAGCCCCCAGCAATGAACGCCGCAAGTTGTGAGCCTCTGGTGGCCATTGGTTCCACTTCTTTGTTGAGATTGAGGAGCATCAGTACAAATAAGAACAAGACCATAATGGCACCTGCATAGACAATCATGTTCACGACCGCTAAAAATTGGGCGTTCATCATGATGTACATAGCAGTGATCAAAAAGAAGGTGATGACCAGGTAAATAACGCTGCGAACTGGGTGCTTGCTGAGCACAACCATTAGCGCTGAAGCTAAGGTAAGGCTACCTAAAATGATGGAGATGATTTGTAAACTCATAATTGGGTACGTTTACCGGTGTGTTGTCTTTTGGTGATGTCGATGCGCTGATCAATAGCTTCAACGAGTTTGTCTTTGCCGTAAGTAAAGTTGTCGCGCTCAAAGTAGGTGGGAACCAAGCGGTCTGTTAAGAATACAGCTTCTTTTGGACAGGCTTCTTCGCACAAACCACAGAATATACAGCGCAACATATTGATTTCGTAAGTAGCGGCGTATTTTTCTTCGCGGTAGAGGTGCTCTTCTCCGCGCTCGCGCTCGGCTGAAGTCATGGTGATGGCCTCTGCAGGGCAAGCCACAGCACACAAACCACACGCTGTGCAGTTTTCTCGGCCTTGCTCGTCTCTTTTCAAGACGTGCTGACCGCGGTATACCGGTGCAAATTCACGGGTTTCTTCTGGATATTTAATCGTTTTGCGCTTGCGAAACATATGGCGCATCGTGGTGATCATGCCGCTGATGATGGCAGGAAGATAAATCTTCTCCCAAAGCGTCATGGGCTTGTCTGAAACGACTTTTTTGCGATTGGTTAAGCTTTCCATGTTATTTTCTTAATTAGAACCAGCCATTTTTGTAGGCGATGACCAAACCAGTTACCAATAAATTGATGAGTGATAGTGGAAGTAATGATTTCCAGCCCAAGTGCATGAGTTGGTCAAAACGAAAACGCGGGATAGTCCAGCGGATCCACATGATCACGAAAATGAATAAAAAGATTTTGGTGGCAAAGGCAGCGATGCCGAGAATTGCGAGTGTATTGCCACTGAAATGACTCATGCCAGGGAAATTGTAGCCGCCAAAGAAGAGGATGGCCATAATTGCCGAAGACACAAACATAGAGGTGTACTCCGCAAAGAGATACAAACCGAGTTTCATGGAGCTGTATTCAGTGTGGTAACCGCCCACGAGCTCAGATTCACACTCTGGTAAGTCAAAAGGCGCGCGGTTGAGCTCGGCCAAGGCACAAATAAAGAAGATCAAAAAGGCAACAGGCTGATAAACGATGTTCCATACATCGCTTTGTCCTTCTACAATTGTGGTGAGGCTGAGTGAGCCAGATAACAAGACGATGGTGATGGCCGAAACGCCCATTGCCAATTCGTAAGAAATCATTTGAGAGCTCGCACGGATGGCACCGTAAAGCGAATATTTGTTGTTAGAGGCCCAACCACCGATCATGATGCCGTAGACACCAATGGAGATGACGCCAAATACATATAAGATACCAATGTTTATATCGGCAACTTGCAACACGATGTCGCGACCGAAGAGGTGTAATTTAGGACCCCAAGGAATCACAGCACTGGTAATGAGTGCAGTGAACATGGCAATACCAGGCCCTATGATAAAGAGCCATTTGTCGGCCTTGGCCGGAATGAAATCTTCTTTAAGGAACATTTTTACGCCGTCGGCAATAGGTTGAAGGATGCCAAAAGGCCCTGCGCGGTCTGGTCCAACGCGGTCTTGGATCCAGGCGGCAAGTTTTCTTTCAAAGTAGGTCATGTAGGCTGCTGCACCCAGTGAAACCAGGAAGAGCAAAATGACGAGTATCGATTTTTCGATGAGCATCGCGGTATCCATTAGCGAAGGAGTTTTGGATTGTTGTCGTTTTTGGTAGCGTATTTACCTTGAGAAATGACAGAATGACGGTCAATTTTGCGCGGGCCAATGAGGGTCCAGTTGCTTGGGTCTTTTTTGTCAAAGCGGCAATCGTTGCAAATCCAGGCGGTTTTGTCTTCGATGGTTTCCACTTCGCCGTATTTGTCTTTGCGGGCGGTAACGCGGAAAATTTCGTTGCCGAACATCCATACCACTGCTTTTCCTGAACATTTATTGCAAGCACATTCTGCTTCGTAAGGTTTCAAGAACCAAACGCGCGACTTGAAACGGAACGTTTTATCGGTGAGGGCACCCACAGGGCACACGTCTATCATGTTGCCAGAGAAGTCGTTGTCAATGGCGTTTTCGATGTAGGTAGAAATTTCTGCGTGTTCGCCGCGGTGCATTACGCCATGAACGCGCGAATCTGTGAGCTGATTGGCCACAGCCACGCAACGGTAGCACAAAATGCAACGGTTCATGTGCAATTTGATTTTGTTGCCGATATCGATAGGGCTAAATGTGCGGCGCTCTTCGCGGTAACGCGTTTTGGCAGATCCGTGCTCGTAACCGAGGTCTTGAAGATGACATTCGCCAGCTTGGTCACAGATAGGGCAGTCGAGCGGATGGTTGACCAACAAAAACTCAACTACACCACCACGGTTTGTGTGCACGCGTTCTGAGGTTTTGTTTTTGACAATCATGCCATCCATTACGGGCGTAGAGCAAGACGCCACGAGTTTGGGCATCGGACGTGGATCAGCAGTAGAACCAGCAGCAACCTCCACCAAGCAGGTGCGGCATTTGCCACCCGTGCCCGGAAGTTTGCTGTAGTAGCACATGGCAGGAGGCACGAGGTCTCCGCCAGCTTGTCGTGCAGCGTTCAGGATGGTGGTACCCGGTGCTACTTCAATTTCGACGTCGTCAATAGTTACTTTTATCATAGGACTAAGCTTCAAGCGGTGCTTGGATTAAACCATAATTTCTTGTTTGCGCCTCTTGTGGAGACTTCACGTGCCATTCAAATTCATCTCTGAAATGGCGAATAGCGGCAGCGACAGGCCAAGCGGCTGCGTCACCTAGTGGGCAAATGGTATTGCCTTCAATTTTTTTGTTGATTTCTTCGAGCAAGCTGATGTCTTCTAGTGTACCTGTTCCGTGTACGAGGCGCTAGAGGACTTTTTCCATCCAGCCCGTACCTTCTCTACATGGCGAACATTGTCCGCAAGACTCATGTGCGTAGAAACGTGCAAAATTCCAGGTATTGCGCACAATACATTGGTCTTCGTCAAAAACGATAAATCCACCAGAACCGAGCATCGAGCCACTGGCAAAACCGCCATCGGCTAAGCTTTCGTAAGTCATGAGGCGATCAGTGCCTGCTGCTGTTTTGGTCACGAGGTAGTGCGGTAAAATCGGAACAGAGGAGCCGCCCGGAATACACGCTTTGAGTTTTTTGCCATTGGCAACGCCTCGGCAGTAGTTGTCTCCGTAAATGAATTCTTCGACAGATAAGCCGAGTTCGATTTCGTAAACACCTGGGCGCACAAGATTGCCGCTTGCTGAAATGAGTTTGGTTCCGGTAGAGCGCTCAATACCAATTTTGGCATACGCTTCTCCGCCTTCATTGACGATAGGAACAACCGCTGCAATAGATTCTACGTTGTTCACCACCGTTGGATTGCCCCACAAACCTTTGACGGCAGGAAAGGGTGGTTTCATGCGCGGGTTGCCACGCTTGCCTTCCAAAGATTCGAGGAGTGCTGTTTCTTCGCCGCAAATATAGGCGCCTCCACCTGGTGTGACCACGAGGTCGAGGTCGTAACCAGATCCGAGGATATTTTTACCGAGCATGCCATTGGCATAGGCTTCTGCAATTGCTTTTTCGAGGATGCGCAACACATACATAAACTCGCCACGGATGTAGATGTAAGAGCGACGCGCGCCCAGTGCATAGCTCGAGGTGATCATGCCTTCGATGAGCAAATGCGGGAGTTTTTCCATGAGGTAGCGATCCTTGAAGGTGCCTGGCTCGGATTCGTCTGCATTGCAAACTAAGTGGCGTTCCACACCTTCTGGCTTGGCCAAAAAAGACCATTTCATGCCGGTAGGGAAACCTGCGCCACCGCGGCCACGCAAACCAGATTTTTTCACCTCTTCGACAACTTCTTCTGGGCTCATGGTTTTGAGTGCCTTTTCAACCGAAGCATAGCCGCCGTGTTTGCGGTAAGTTTCAAAGGAAGTAATTCCTGGAACTTCTGCGTGTTCTATGAGTAGTTTTCTTGACATGGCTTAAGAATTTGAGGCCTCGCGCATGGCGTCGAGCATTTCGTTCACTTTTTCTTTGTTGAGGCGCTCGTAAAATTGGTATTTACACATGAGCATAGGGCCGTAACCGCAAGCACCAAGACATTCCACTGTTTTGAGTGTGAACATGCCGTCTTTGGTGGTTTCGCCAACTTTGATATCGAGTTTTTCTTCGATGTACGTAATGAGGTCGTCGGAACCTACTAATTGGCAAGGTCCGGTGCGGCATACTTCGAGTACGTTTTTGCCTACAGGGTCGAGGTGAAACATGGTGTAGAATGTAGCTACCTCATATACCTCAATTGGTTGGATGCCCAGGATTTGTGCCACGCGGTTCATGGCACCAACACTGACCCAACCGAATTCGTCTTGTACTAAATGCAGCACGCTCAGAATGGCACTCTTTTGTTTGCCTTCTGGAAAAAGACCAATGACGCGATTCATTTCGGCCATTGTATTGGCACTGAATTCAATCGGTGCTTCGTTGACTGCTTGTGGGTGATCTGCTTTCATATTAGGCGTCTAGTTCTCCGGCGATGACGTTGATGCTGCTGAGTGTCAGAACGGCGTCTGAAATCGGCAAGCCTTTAATCATTTCTGGATATGCTTGGTAATAAATAAAACAAGGTCTTCTGAATTGAAGGCGATATGGGGTGCGGCCACCATCTGAAATGAGGTAGAAGCCAAGTTCTCCGTTGCCACCTTCTACGGCGTGGTATACTTCACCGACAGGAAGTTCGGTCTCACCCATGACAATTTTGAAATGGTAAATGAGCGCTTCCATGTTGTTGTAGACATCTGACTTCGCAGGAAGATAGAAGTCGGGGAGGTCTGCTTTGTAGTCGCCTTCGGGAAGGTTGTTGTAGGCTTGCGTGATGATGCGCAAACTTTGGCGTATTTCTTCTTGACGCACCATAAAGCGGTCGTAGGTATCGCCATTGACACCAACCGGGATGATGAAATCAAAATCTTCGTAAGAAGAATATGGATTCATGGCGCGCACATCGTAGTCTACACCTGCAGCGCGCAAGTTGGGTCCGGAGAAAGAATAAGAAAGTGCACGTTCTGCAGAAATAGGTCCAGCGCCTTTGGTGCGGTCCATGAAGATGCGGTTGCGCGCCAACATGCTGTCAAATTCTTCAAATGCTTTTGGGAAAGTTTTGAGAAAAGACTTGAGTTTTTCGTGGAAAACAGGGGTGAAGTCGCGCTCAAAACCGCCGATGCGGCCCATGTTGGTGGTGAGGCGTGCGCCGCTGAGTTCTTCGTAGAGCTCGTAAATTTTTTCGCGTTCAGAGAACGGATAAAAGAAAGAGGTGAGTGCACCGGCATCAACGCCAATGACGGAATTACAAATAAGGTGATCGGCAATGCGGGCGAGTTCCATGATGATCACGCGCATGTATTGTACGCGCTTTGGGATGTCCACGCCGATGAGTTTTTCAACGGTCATTTCCCAGCCGATGTTGTTGATCGGGGAGGAGCAATAGTTGAGGCGGTCGGTGATCGGGGTAATTTGGTTGTACGGACGACGCTCTGCCAATTTTTCAAAAGCGCGGTGGATATAACCTACCGTTTGTTCGGAAGAAATGATTTTTTCGCCGTCAACTTTTAAGATATTCTGAAAAATACCGTGTGTAGAAGGGTGGGTCGGACCAAAGTTAATGGTGGCCACATTGGCGGGGTCAGCCGCTTGTATTACATCTTTAAGATCTTGGCTCATAATTCGTTGTTGTTACGTCCGAAAAATCTGTCGTCTTTGTCTTCGCGGGTGGCGTCTTCGAGGACGTATTCTTTGCGCATTGGGAAGTAATCCATGTCGTCCATGTTGAGGATGCGACGTAAGTCGGGGTGCCCGTCAAAAATAATTCCGAAGAAATCATAGGTTTCGCGCTCCATCCAGTTGGCACCGGCAAATAAGTCGGTGATGGTGGCGATGTGCACGTTTTCTTTGGGTAAGTAGCCTTTGATGCGCAAACGCAAGTTGTTTTTCCAGGAGTGCAATTGATACACAACTGCAAATTCTCTGCCTGCAGCATCGGGGTAGTGGATACCTGCGATGTTGGTGAGGTAATTGACACTGAGGTCTTGGTGCTGCTGCAACCAAGCAATGGCGTCGTGAATGCGCGCAGGCGTGAGCTCTACGTTGAGCATCCCAAATGCTTCTTCATGTGCTAAAACATCGGCGCCAAATGCCGCTTGAATAGCCGTAAGGTATTCTTGGTTATTTTGCTTCTCCATGTTGATCGATGTCGATTTGGTAGGTATCCATCAAATGCTTGTATTCTTCAGAATAGCGGCGACGGTTGGATTCTTTTTTGACGAGTTCGTGGATGTTCATGACGCCATCGATGATTTGTTCTGGGCGCGGTGGGCAACCTGGAACATAAACATCTACCGGGATAATGCGGTCAATACCTTGCAAGACGGAATAAGTATCGAAAATACCACCCGAACACGCACAGGCGCCAACCGATAAAACCCACTTGGGCTCAGCCATTTGTTCGTAAACGCGTTTGAGTACAGGCCCCAATTTTTTTGAAATGGTTCCTGCAACAATAAGTAGATCTGCTTGGCGCGGCGTAAAAGACATGCGCTCCATGCCAAAACGCGAGAGGTCATAGGCGCTGCCCATGGTAGCCATGAATTCAATGCCGCAACAAGAGGTCGCAAATGGCAAAGGCCAAACAGAGTTGGCACGTGCAAGCGCAATGGCTTTGTCGAGGGTGGTCAGTTGATAACCCTCTCCGTTGATCGTTTCGAGGTCTTCTATTTTTCCCATTCTAATGCTCCTTTTTTATAGATATAGTAAAACCCGGTCAAGAAAAAACCGACAAACATAATAACTGCTAATAATCCTTCGAGTTTGAGCTCGTAAAAGTTCACTGCGTAGGGGTAAAAGAAAATGACCTCTACGTCGAACAATACAAAGAGAATGGCCGTCATGAAATAACGGATAGATACCGGGAAGCGGGCGTTGCCTTGCGCGTCGATACCACATTCAAAGTTGTCGTCTTTTTGGGCAGAATTGATTCTTGGGGTGAGTATGTGCGTGACAAAAAGCGTGAAAATCACAAAACCTGCCGCGACTGCAACTTGCATCAGCAACGGTAGGTAATTGGCGCTAGAGGCTGTTTCCATTGGTCTATTTTAAGTGTGTAACAAAAGTTACTTTGATTGATTCGTTTTGCGCCACAAATTTACCTTTTAGTTTGGTTCTGACATAAAAAAAGCCGAGAAAATATTCCCGGCTTCTTATTTAGAATACTTATGAATTACTTCATCTGAAAACGCAAACCGACGTTTGAGAAATTACCCGCACTGAAGCTGGTTCCTAAGCCGGCAATTTGATTCACATTGAAACCAGGGCGCAATTCCATGTACAAATGGATAGGCATCCAGAAGTCACGCTTTTTACCCACTTGAAAATCAACGCCTAGTGGTGCATAAACGCCGAAACCAAATCCGCCTTTGTTTTCAAAGGTTTCTTGTGTGTGTGTTCCGTTGTAGACCATGTCGTTGAAGAGGCCATAACCGTATCCGCTGCCGTAGGGAGATACATACTGATTTACATTTGTTCGTGCATTGTAACTCAAGCCAAAATTGGCGCCAATTCCGCCATAAAAACTCCAGCGTTTATCGGCATTGTAGCGAAACAACAAAGAGGCGTCTAGGCGCAATTGCTCTTGTGAATAACTGGCATTGTAACTGTGCGTGCTAAAAGAGTCTACAAAAATTTGATCACCCGTTTGTGAACTCGTTAGGGTATCGATGCGGAAGGTTTCGGTAAACGAACCACCAATCGCCAAGGCATTTTGTTGGTTGGTGTGCATGAGACCCAAACGCAAAGTAGCATTCGGTAATTTGGCCATTTTCAGACCAACACTCAATGACTGCGATTGTCCGGGGAAAGTTAGGTTCATGACCGGGTAGGCCTGATATGTGCTTAAATCTTGTTGCAACAAGACAGACTGCGGCACTAAAGTCTGAAAATCAGAAACGCTGCCTTTGCCGGCGCCATAGAAGGCTCCATTTTGCAAATAAATGCCTTCAAAACTAAGCTGGGCCTGAGAACTGCCCCAAGATAGCAAAGCGAGACTTAAAAGTAATTTTTTCATAAATAATTTTTTAATAGCTACAACTACGAATTCTTTAATTTATTGTTACAAGACGAATGTATTGTTGTTGATTTGCCGACACACATTTGAGGATGTAAGCACCGCTTTTGAGTGTACGAACGTCAATAAGCCCATCTGGATCAATTGTTCCTGTTTGAACCGTTTTTCCATTCGCATCATAAAAGGTATAACCAAGTGCTTCTGTTTGACCCTTGATAGAAATAAAATCATTACTTGGATTGGGATACACCTCCAATTTTGTGGTCTGCGTGTATGGTTTATCCGAAAAACCTAATGTGGGGTCTATGGAAACGCCGCCATTGCCATTGATGACCCAGTTGCTCGGATCGATCCCAATTGTGCCAACCACGGTGCCAAAATTATACAGTGAAAACAATTCGACGTTGTTATTGATGTCAAACCTAACAATGGTATCGGCCTGGCCTTGTCTGAGGATCCGCAAGGATATCGGGTTGGTAAAGGTGGGGGTAATGTTCGGCATCGAGGCCGTGTGGGAAATTTGCAAGAACAGATCACTGCCGTTTTGATTGTATTGCACTTGGTAAGTCGGGAAACCTTCGCCGAAATACCATTGCTCAAAGAAAGCGTCCAGATTGATGTTGCAATAGTTGGCGACGTGATTTTTGAAATCGAGGCCTGTTGCCGTGCTGTGTGCGTAAGTGTTTTGGAAATCTTGCAGCGCGCCAAAGAATAAGCTGTCGTTTTGGATGATGTAGCGCAGCGTATGGATGATGCCCGCGCCTTTGTCATAGGTGAGGCGGCCGCTGAAAATACGTGCCTCGTTCAAAGAATCCAAGACCCAAACGCTGCCGTCGGGTTGGTTCATGACGCTCTGATGCACTTGGGTCATGTGGTTGGCTTGCTGCCCATTGTAGAGCGCCGCGAGCATCAGGTATTCGCTGTAAGACGCAAAGCCTTCGTTTAGCCAGATATCGCACCAAGATGCACACGTGACGTGATTGCCCCACCATTGGTGTGCAAGCTCATGCGCGGTGAGTGTTTTTTCAAAGAAGCCTTGGGTGGTCATGGTTTGGTGTTCCATGCCGCCGCCAATAGGCGCCATGCAGTGGCCGTATTTTTCGTCTGCAAAAGGATAGGGGCCAAATTGCGTGGCAAAAAGCTCCATGAAATTAGCTGTTTCATTGATCTCATCGATAAAGTTGGGGAGGGTTCCGGGGTTGTCGTAAATATAATTTTGGATCAAAACAGGCGAGGGGCTGCCTTGCGGATTCGCATAAACGTTGTATTCGACATATTTGGCTACGGCAACAGAAATGAGGTAATAGTCTATCGGGTGGCGGTGTTTCCATTCATAGCGCGTGAAACCATTACCCAAAGGCACAACCTGCTCTAAAATTCCATTTGACCCAGCCTTGCAGCTGTCCGGAACGGTAATTGCCACCGCGCAAGAATCGGCCTTATCTGTCAGG
This sequence comes from Crocinitomicaceae bacterium, assembly GCA_021738405.1. Classification (GTDB taxonomy): domain Bacteria; phylum Bacteroidota; class Bacteroidia; order Flavobacteriales_D; family Crocinitomicaceae; genus UBA952. The sequence continues at coordinate 20,968 of JAIPCC010000034.1, forward strand.
CTTTGCTTGACGGCAAACCATTCATAAGCTGAAAAAGGCTCAGACAAAGACCAAACAACTTTATTGCCCCAACTCGGTGAGCTTCCTGCTGTGAGCCCACTGCCACCCAACGGATTGGTTTGCGCGGTGGGCGGGTTGCCCGCATACGCCACATCGATCACAAAATTCTCTTGTGCATTTGCCGATACCGGCACCCGGATTTTATTGGAAACCCTATTGTAATTCACAACAAGGCCATTCACTTTGATTTCACTGACCAACAAGCTTTCAAAGAGCTCGATGAGCGCCGAATCTAAGTCAACCAATGCTTTGGCATGAATTTGCACACTCCCCGACAAATAAGTAGAGATGTTATTCATGTTCAGGTCCAAGTTGTAAAAGTGGACGTCGTATTTTTCGGTTTCGGCAATTTCAGCAACAGTTAAAGACGCACTTTTGGTCTGCCAACCTTTTGCCGATTTACGCGCGGCACAACTTCCTGTGTTGTCTTGAGAGAAGGTCGTAAAGGAAGTTATGAATAGAAATAGGAGCGTTAGATTTTTCATAGCATTGATTTACAACGAAATTAATTAAACTTTCGGTAGTTCATTTTAATTTTGGTTAACTTTGATACATGCGCATCTGTAGTTTGATACTCGCTCTTTATTTTGGTTTGCTTTCACTGGCACCACAATGGCTTGGGTTGGAGTTTTTCAAGCTAGACGCCCTTTTAGAACACTACGCGCAATTTCAACAAGAAAAAGAACAAGATGGCTTTTGGTCTTTTGTACAAGAACACTACCTGCAGCAAGTCAACGACAACCAACAAGAACACCGCGAACTTCCCTTTAAGTCTGCCTCATTGAACACAACTGTAACGCTTTTCATGCCTGCAGACACACCTCAGGTGATCTTTGAAACATACAATCCTCAACTGATTTCTTCACCAATTGTTACTCCTCCAACTACACTCACCATCAACGACTTTTTTGAATTCTGGCATCCTCCTCAATTGGTATAGCTTAAGTCCTTTAAGTTTTACTTTCTAATTGAGTTTATATGTTAAATCGCATCATTTTTTGGTCGATTCACAACAAATTAATTGTTGCCGTCTTGACCCTCGCCCTCATCGTTTGGGGCTTATTTTCACTTTCTAAATTACCTATCGATGCCGTTCCAGACATCACCAACAACCAAGTGCAGGTGGTCACCACAGCCGCTTCTTCGAGCGCGCTAGATATCGAGCGCTTTGTTACTTTCCCTGTGGAGCAAACAATGGCCACCATTCCGGGCATTGAAGAAATCCGTTCGTTTAGCCGCTTTGGCCTGAGTGTCGTGACCATCGTTTTTACCGAAGACACCGACATCTACTGGGCGCGTCAGCAAGTTCAAGAAAGACTTTCCGAAGCCAAAAATAATATTCCAGCAGGTTTTGGAGAGCCCTCTATGGCGCCACTCAGTACCGGATTGGGTGAAATCTACCAATACACGCTGCGCGCCAAAAAAGGCTACGCACAGCAATACAGCCCCGCCGATTTGCGCAGCATCCAAGATTGGGTCATTCGCCGTCAGCTGTTGGGCGTCAAGGGCGTTGCCGACGTCAGTGGTTTTGGTGGCGAGCTCAAAACTTATGAAATTGCGATCGATCCGCTGTTGCTCAAGGCCCATGAAATCACCCTAGACGAAGTCTTTACGGCCGTTTCGCAAAACAACGAAAATACCGGCGGTGCCTACATCGAGCGCCACAACATGACGACTTATATCCGAACCGAAGGGCTGGTGGGTAGTTTGTCCGATATCGAAAACATCCAAATCAAGCATCCGAGTGCCGAAACACCAGTATACATCCGCGATATCGCAGCGGTCAAGTACGGTGCGCAGGTGCGTTATGGCGCGCTCACCTACAACGCAGAAGGCGAGGCCGTTGGTGGCATTGTCTTGATGCTCAAGGGCGCCAATTCTTCCGAAGTGATTTCACTCGTCAAGGAACGCGTGGCGCAAATTGAGCGCACTTTGCCAGAAGGGGTAGCATTAGAGGTGTATCTAGACCGCACCAATCTGGTCAATCGGGCAATTCACACCGTCAGTACCAACCTCATCGAAGGCGCGTTAATTGTGATTTTCGTTTTGGTGCTTTTGCTGGGTAACTTGCGTGCGGGCCTTATTGTCGCTTCCGTGATTCCACTTGCCATGCTCTTTGCGATCTCCCTGATGAATGTCTTTGGGGTTTCGGGTAACCTGATGTCCTTGGGCGCACTAGACTTCGGCCTCATCGTAGACGGCGCCGTGATCATCGTGGAGTCCACATTGCATTTATTACAGCACAGGCGCAGCAAGCAGCTTTCTCAAGTTGAGATGAATCAGGAGGTTTACGCTTCCGCTTCCAGATTCAGCAAAAGTGCCGTTTTCGGACAAATCATCATCTTGGTGGTTTATTTACCCATTTTAGCGTTGGTCGGTATCGAAGGCAAGATGTTCAAACCGATGGCGCAGACGGTTATTTTTGCCATCCTCGGTGCGCTCATATTGTCGCTGACTTACGTGCCCATGATCTCTTCTTTGGTGCTCTCTAAAAAAATCCAAGTCAAAAAAACAATTTCAGACCGCATCATTGAAAAACTCAAAAATCGATACATTCCGGCGTTGACTTTTGTGTTGCGCAAACAAAGATGGGTCTTGACGACCGTCGTTTTACTTTTTTTGACCTCCATCTTTCTCTTCAATCAATTGGGTGCTGAATTTATTCCTTCCTTGGACGAAGGTGATTTTGCCGTAGAGACCCGCCTGATGACTGGCTCTGGGCTCACCAAAACCATTGAAACTACGACCAAAGCTTCGCGCATTTTGCTGCAAAAGTTTCCTGAAATCAAGCAGGTAGTTGGTAAAATTGGAACGGCTGAAATCCCGACAGACCCCATGCCCATGGAGGCCTGTGACCTCATGCTGATCCTCAAAGACAAAGAGGAGTGGGTGAGTGCCGATGACAAAGAAGCCCTCGCCGCCAAAATGCAAGCGGTTTTGGACAAAGAATTACGGAGTGTTTCTTTTGGTTTTCAGTAAGCAATCCAGATGCGCTTCAACGAACTCATGACCGGCGCCAAGCAAGATGTAGTGGTCAAGGTGTAC
>JAIPCC010000035.1 GCA_021738405.1 Crocinitomicaceae bacterium
GTGGGTTCGCAAACGGTCTGCAAGGGAGAGGGTTTCAAAGAGCGGCAAATACGCTTGCTCCAGCCATTCCGTTCCTAAGGATTTAGGCCCGCTTTGCTGGAAAAATGCAAGATCCATCACTTTTTGATAAGTAGCCAAATCCACACGTCCAGTACGCGCCAAAGCTCCGTTCTGATCATATGACTTACCTATACTTTGCATCCAGCGGTTCATGGGTAAATTGGCAGGTGCAATATCATAGGCGAGCGGCACTGCGTTTAGTTGGCTAGAAATATTGGCAAACCCACCAAGGTTCAGAAAACCATCGGCAAATTTCGAGAAGAGGTAGTGGTCTCCGAGGGGAACTAGCGGCGCGCCTTGCCCTCCTGCACTGACGTCTAGCGTTCTAAATTGATTGATGACTGGAATTTTGGTGAGGTAGTTGAGCGTGGCGCCACAACCAATTTGCGTGGTGAAGCCTTTCTCTGGCTGATGAAAAATGGTTTGTCCGTGAGACGCAATTGCGGTGATTGCTGCCTGCTCAATGCCAAATTGCAACATGAAATCTTGCACACATTGGGCATAAAATTGGGCTATTTGTTGGTCGAGCTCAAAAACTTGCTGTGCACTGAGGGTGAATATTTGAAAAAGTTGCTCAAAAATCGGCTGCGGAAGCGCAAAAGTCTGCTGATTAAGTAGCTTAAATTCAGGCTGTTCTGAATTAGAAAAGTCGAAAGCGACATGGGCGATATCGAGCCCGTCGAGCGAGGTGCCAGACATCAGACCCAATAACTGTATATTATTGTAGGTTTTTGCTTTCAAGAGTATCGGATTTCGTTTATTTTTGTCAAAATTAAAATAAATCAGTCAACATGAATTTTGAACTCACTGAAGAGCACCTCGCCGTCAAAGAAGCCGCCCGAGATTTCGCACAAAATATCCTAAAGCCAGGTGTTATCGAACGCGATAACCAACAAAAGTTCCCAGCCGAAGAAATCAAACAACTTGGCGAACTCGGTTTTATGGGCATGATGGTCGATCCAAAATACGGAGGCAGCGGCATGGACACCTTGTCTTATGTGCTGGCCATGGAAGAAATTTCAAAGGTAGACGCCTCCACTTCAGTGTGTATGTCTGTCAATAACTCCCTAGTTTGCTGGGGTCTTGAGAATTTCGGTTCTGAAGAACAAAAACAAAAATACTTGATTCCGCTTGCCAAAGGTGAAAAAATCGGCGCATTCTGCCTTTCTGAACCAGAAGCGGGTTCTGATGCCACTTCTCAGCGCACCACTGCTATAGACATGGGCGACTACTACCTTCTAAATGGCACCAAAAACTGGATCACCAACGGTTCATCGGCGTCTGTTTATTTGGTCATTGCACAAACCAATACAGAACTTGGTCACAAAGGGATCAACGCCCTCATTATTGAGCGCGGCATGGAAGGTTTTATCATCGGTGCCAAAGAAGATAAAATGGGTATCCGCGGTAGCGACACCCACACATTGTTGTTCAACGACGTCAAAGTTCCAAAAGAAAACCGCATCGGCGAAGACGGCTTTGGTTTCAAATTTGCCATGAAAACGCTTTCTGGCGGTCGTATCGGTATTGCTGCACAAGCACTTGGTATTGCAGGCGGTGGCCTAGAGTTGTCTTTGGCTTATGCAAAAGAGCGTCAGGCCTTCGGTAAAGAAATTTTCAAGCACCAAGCTATTGCTTTCAAACTAGCCGATATGGCTACCGAAATTGAAGCAGCGCGTTTGTTGGTTTACAAGGCAGCTCAAGACAAAGACGCGGGTCGCAACTACGACCAATCTGGCGCAATGGCCAAACTCTACGCTTCTAAAGTAGCGATGGAACAAACCGTTGAGGCAGTTCAGATTCACGGTGGTTATGGCTTCGTTAAAGAGTACCACGTAGAGCGCCTTATGCGCGATGCCAAAATCACTCAAATTTATGAAGGTACTTCTGAAGTCCAAAAAATTGTGATTTCTAGAGGTATCCTCAACGCTTAATATTTTAGGCCATGCTCGCACCCTTTAACCTCCAGCAATGGATCGACGACAATAGAGATTTGCTCAAGCCACCTGTATCTAACAAGAACTTATACAAAGAGGCCGGAGATTTTATTGTCATGGTGGTTGCTGGCCCTAATGCGCGCAAAGACTATCATTACAACGAAGGTGAAGAGCTTTTTTACCAATTAGAGGGTGAAGTAACGGTTCGGATCCAACATGAAGGAAAGGCCAAAGATATTGTCGTGAAGCAAGGTGAAATGTTTTTGTTGCCAGCCAACACGCCACATTCACCGGCCAGAGGAGCCAATACCATAGGTTTGGTGATTGAGCGCGTGCGCAAAGGCACAGATCTGCAAGATGGCCTCATGTGGTTTTGTGAAAAATGCAATGCGCACCTGCACACCTATCGCTTTCCATTAGAAAACATCGAAAAAGATTTTCTACCTCGTTTCAAAGAATTCTATGGGTCTGAAGACCTCCGCACCTGTAAATCGTGCGGCCATCAAATGGAAGTGGACCCTAAGTTTGTTTAGGGTCCACTTCTCTATTTGAAATAAATGAATCTAGATTTTATTCAGCTGTTTTGCTGAAAACCTTTCTCTTTATTGTTGAATAAATGTAAGGCGGTGTTGGTCACCAGTCTGAAAAATTTCTTCTTCGAGCACCAAGCGTTTGTTGCGCAATTCTTTGACACTGTATTCGTGCACTGGGTTCACGGTTGTGGTGTCAGCATAGAAAAATACACTTGTTTCGTCTTCTCCAAAAACCCAAGTACCATGGCTGTAAGTGCCCTGGATTTGCCCGAGTTCGTTGGCGTAATTCGAGATAGAATAAGTGCCGTCTTTGTCAATGCTCATTTTTGTAGTGACGCCTGCATCAAAGACATTATTGCCATTGAGTACGTAGTCAGAAAGCTTCCAATCGTTGCACAAACGCGCTTTTCTTGAATGAATAGAAAAAGATGGGCCTTCGCTAAATTTGGAACAGCCTACAAGACCTAAGGTCAATAAAGAAAGTGAAAAGAGAACAGACTTCATTTTGTGTTTTTTTTCAAATGTACTACTTTTTAGTCAATAAAAAAGCCGCAACGAATTGCGGCTTTGATTTCAAAGTTGGATTTGCGTTTATTGAGCAGTGTAAGTTTGAATGATGGTTTCAGAACCGTCAACTGCTTTCAATTTGAGTTCTTTTCCAGCCAAACGAACGATAGTTTGTGTTTCTGTACCGGTTAAGCCGTCAACTGTAGTGATGAGTTGTGTTTTGTCATCAGAGAAAATCCAAGTACCAGTGAAGTCGTTGGTGTAATTAAAGCCCATGTAGCTGTAATTGATAACGGTGCTGTATGTACCTTCTTTGCTGATTGTCATGGTTTGGGTTAGGCCAGTCAAGGCATCTGCCACACCATTAGTGGTTTGAGCAGTTAGTTTCCATGATCCTGCCAAACGCGAAGTTTTTGAAGACAAAGCCAATGACGGTCCTTCTTCGTATTTGCTACAAGAGGTAAGGGTAGCTGAGCTTACTGCTAAAGTAGCCAAGCTGATAAAAAATAGTCTTTTCATAATTTTCAAGTTTTAACAAATCTAAGTAAAGACTTGAACATTCGCAATATCCTGAGTAATTTTGTTTCATGAAACTAATTCTCCTCCCGACCCTCCTTTTTTTGATGATTTCTTGTAGTCAAACAGCGGCACCAAACCAAGAAAAGCATACACAGGCAAAGGTTTGTAAAACAGTCGTGCCCAACAGCACTGTTTCACTTGGCGTAAAGGGAATGGTTTGTCAAATGGGCTGCGGTGGGAGCATCCGCAAAGCACTTAAAGCTACCTGCGCGGTGGAGCGCGTTGAGGTCAATTATTTAGATTCCCTCGAAGAGCAAACCATCAAAGTGCACTACGACCGTCAAAAAATTGCGCCCAAGCAAATGCTGCAAATCCTGAGTCAAATCAATGACCAGCAATTTAGCGTCAGAACAATCGGCAAAGCCCAAGCACTCCGATGAAACTTTATTACCGCCAACTAGGTCAAGGAAAACCGCTTGTCATTTTACATGGCCTGTTTGGTTTTTCGGATAACTGGCAAACACACGCCAAAAAGCTCGCTGAGTACTACGAAGTAACGCTAGTCGATTTGCGCAATCACGGTCACTCCCCTTGGTCAGCTGAATTTTCTTATGCGCTCATGGTAGAAGATCTTCATGAGTTACTTGCTGATCTCCATATTGAAAAGCCCATTCTCCTGGGGCACTCTATGGGCGGAAAGCTCGCCATGCATTTTGACCAAAGCTATCCGCAATTCATCGAAAAACTGATAGTTGTAGACATGGGCGTAAAGGCATATCCGCCGCATCACGCGCACATCCTTGCGGCTATCCACGCCATCGACCTCAGCAAAATGAGCGCCAGAAGCGAGGCCGAGGCCATTCTTCAAACTTTTGTGGAGTCTGAGGGCATTCGTCAGTTTCTGCTCAAAAATTTATACTGGGAAGAAAAAGGGAAATTGGCATGGAGAGTTAATTTTCCGGTACTCGAGGCCAGCATGCCCGAAATTTTGGCTGCACTCCCGGAGCACGAGTCTTTTACACCTACACTTTTTATCCGCGGTTTACTTTCTAACTACATCCTCGACGAAGACAGCGTGCAATTGGAAAGTTATTATCCAGATTCTCAATTGGCTTCTATTCCCAACGCTGGGCATTGGGTTCATGCCGAAGCGCCAGACGCTTTTATAGACGAAGTCCTTTCTTTCAGTCTGAGATAAAGTTATGAATCCGAGCTAACGCTTGGAGTCTGAGTTAACGCTTAACAACACTATTTTTTGAATATAAAAAAGGGAGCCCGAAAGCTCCCTTTGTTTTTCCCGTTGGGGAAGTATTATTTGCGAACTGCTAATTTTTTGCTCACTGCTGTACCGTTAGCATTAACGTTTACAGTGTACATACCGCTGTTCAAAGCGCTTGTGTTGATTTCAACAGCTTGTGTGCCGTTCACACCAGACAAAGTTTGTGTAGCGACAACTTTACCAGCCATGTCAATTACATTGATGATGACATCAGATGTGTTTTTAACATTGAAAGTAACGTTTGTAGCGTCTGTTGCAGGGTTTGGAGCTACTTCAAGACCAAAGTTGTTTGCCGCTTCATTCATACCCAAAGCTGGATCGAAATTCATGCGTACCATTGGTTGTGATGTTGTGTAGTACCAAGTAAGGTCAGTCATGTCGTAGTAGTAACAAGTCTGAACTGCAGCAGGGCCAGCAGTACCAACAACGAGGTCGTTTGTTGCACCACCGTCACCGTTAGAACCAGCTACCAAAAGGTAAGCTTCGCCAGCGTTAAGTGGGTAGTTGCCACCTAAGAAAGAAAGTGTTACTTCAGCGTCGAGGTCTGAAGCAGTGAGTACATAAGGCCCTGTTTCGTCTACGTAAAGGAAATCGCCAGTTGCTGGGTCGATAGAATACAACTTGAGGTACATTTCAGCACCTACTTCAGCAGAACCATTGATGTAAACAGAACCACCACCAATTGTTGTGTTAGCGAAGATGTCAAAGATGTTACCCACTTCAAAGCCCATACCGCCGTTGAAAGAACCGTTTAATGCGGTACCGTTGTCACGAGCGTAAACGTAAGGGTTGATGGCGACAGAAGCATAGTTTGCCAATGTGTTGTTTGATGGATCACCTTCGGTGTTGCCAATTGCAACTGTACCAGACAATGAAAGGGTAGCATTAGCTGTACCTGGAGTGAATGAAGTTGTACAAGCGAGTGTATCGATGTTGCCAACCAAAACCGGTGTAGCAGCAGAAGAACTAGAGAAAGTACCTGCAGTAGCAGTGAATACAGCATCTTGTTGATCTTGTGCACCGATGTTTTCAACTACACCAGAGAAATCAATTGCAGTTACTTGTGAGGCAGGAACTTGGTAGTAAGCCAAACGCTCAGCCCAGAAACCTGTAGAACCCCAGTAAATACCATTCAATTTAACGTCATTAGCTTCTGGTACATAAAGTTCAACGTCGTCAACTGCCCAATACCAACCCCAATAGTCGTTATCGTTGTAGTAGAATTGCACTTTTACTTGTGAAGAACCAGCACACCATTGAGAAACATCAATAATTGTAACTTCTGGGTTCGCAGAGTTTTGGTTTGGTGTAAAGTAGTCTACTTCGTCAGAAATAAGGTACTCATGCCAAGTAGCACCGTTGTCACCAGAAACGCGAACGCCACGGGTGTCGTGCCACCAACGGAAGTTGTGGTTGTACTTTAATTTGACTACGCTGTGTGCAGAACAGTCGATCGTGCCTACGTTTGTAGCAGTTGTGATGATTGGTGTACCATCCATGTCGCCGCTATTGTTGGCATCAGAGTTCACGAACAAGAAACCGTTTGCTGCAGTTGGTGAAGCGAATGGGCTCAAAGCAGAAACAGGAATAGAGGTTGGCGTGTTGATGATGTGCCATTGTTCAGCATTTGAACCTGTACTTCCTAGCGTCCAGTTGGCTGCAGTAGAAAAGTTATCAGACCAAATAGTGGTTGCTTTAGCCTCAGCTGAAGGCTTGTGAGCTACGCTAGAACCTACTTCAAAAGAAGCTTTTTTGTCTAGGCGCGGCGCGTTGACACTTTTCACTTGTGCATGAAAAGTACCTGCTGCCATGACGGCAAGAAAAGATACGTAAAGTTTTTTCATTGTTGATATTTTAGATAGTTAACGCAAATATAACGAAAATTCAAAAAATTACTTGGTTAATAAGCCCGAGTAAATAAAAAATTTGCTAGTTCGATGAGTTCTGCCTTAGAATTGGGTAATTCAATGTTTTCAAGCGCGTTAAGTGCCTGATTGTGATGATATTCCATTTGAGCTTCACAGTAAGCACGCGCTCCTAGTTCGGTGTATATTTTTTGAGTCCGTTCGACCTTTATTTGAGGGTTGGTTGTGTTTTCAATTTCTTGAAGCGCTGCTAACTGCTCAGGACTTGCTGCTCTTTTTGCACTGATCGACAGAAGGGTCTTTTTATTGGCTAAAACATCGCCACCAATTTGCTTGCCAACTTGGGCACTTTCGCCGAATAAATCTAAAATATCGTCTTGGATTTGAAATGCCAAGCCGAGTTGTTCGCCAAATTCGTAAAGTAATTGTGCGTCTTTTTGCACAGCACCGCCTACAATTCCGCCCATTTGCAAGGCGCAACCCAATAACACGGACGTTTTGAGTCGGATCATTTCGAGGTATGCAGACTCACTTACTTCAGAAAGTTGTTCAAAATCCATGTCCATTTGTTGGCCTTCACAAACCTCAACGGCTGTTCTATTGAACACCTTGAAGAGCTGCTGAAACGTGTCGGCATCATAGCTTGCCAAATAATCATATGCTTTAACTAGTAGCACATCACCGGATAAAATCGCAATGTTCGTGTTCCATTTTTCATGCACTGTTGCCTGCCCTCTGCGAAGAGGTGCGGCGTCCATGATATCGTCGTGGATCAGGGAAAAATTATGGAAATATTCCACTGCCAGCGCTACCGGCAAGGCTTTTTCCATGTCGTTTCCTGCAAATTTACAGGCCATTAAACTGAGCATTGGGCGCATGCGTTTGCCGCCTAATTGCAGAAAATAGCGCAGCGGATCGTATAAGTTGGCAGGTTGTGCTGGGAAGTGGTCTTGTTGGAGCGCGCTTTCAAGGTAGGCGCTGTAGGTCGCTAAACTTTTCATTTATTTTTGGAGCAGTTGGAGTAAATAGGTTCCGTATCCGCTTTTAACAAGTCCTGCTGCTAATTGTTTGAGTTGCGCATCATTGATGAAGCCATTGCGATACGCCACCTCTTCAATACAGCCAATCTTGAGTCCTTGTCTTTCTTCGATGACTTGCACAAACTGGCCAGCTTGCATCAGGGAGCCAAACGTTCCGGTATCCAGCCAAGCCGTACCGCGGTCTAGGATGGCAACTTTGAGTTGTCCGCGGCGCAGGTACTCGGCATTGACGTCCGTGATTTCGTATTCACCACGTGCAGAGGGCTTCAGTTGTCGGGCAATTTCGACGACTGTGTTGTCGTAGAAATACAGCCCAGGCACGGCGTAATTGGATTTGGGTTGCTGCGGTTTTTCTTCGATAGAGACGACTTGGTTCTGTTGATCAAACTCAACAACACCATAGCGCTCTGGGTCGCTGACGTGATATGCGTAGACCACACCGCCTTCAGGATTGTTGTTTTCTTTGAGCAGGGCATCCATCCCGACACCATAAAAAATATTGTCGCCGAGGATCAGTGCAACTTTATCGGTTCCGATGAAATCGGCGCCAATTACAAAGGCCTGCGCCAAGCCATTCGGCACCTCCTGAACAGCATATTCAAAACGACAGCCCAATTGCGAACCATCGCCAAGTAGACTTTGGAAGTGAGGTAGGTCAGTAGGGGTAGAAATGATCAGGATTTCACGAATACCAGCGCTCATTAAAATAGAGAGCGGATAGTAAATCATGGGTTTGTCATAGACAGGCATGAGTTGTTTAGAAACCGCAAGTGTCAGCGGATGTAAACGCGAGCCAGTGCCTCCTGCTAAGATGATTCCTTTCATTAGAGCCAACGGAAAATATCGTCAAAAAGCCGCTTGCCCCAAGGTGTGGAGCCGTATTCTTTCTCGATTTTTTGACGCAATTCAACAATAGTGAACACTTTATTTTTGCCCGGATTGAGCACTAATTCTTCTTTTTTGGGCGCAATGGTGTCTATCTTTTTGGCAAAGTAAACGATGCCGCCGTCTTCGGTAGCCAAGCCGAGAATGGTGCCCGGAAGACCACCAAAACCTTCTGGGCCTACAGAACGGGTGAGCATTGGCGTGTACCAAGCATAGAGGCGCGTGCTGTCGTTTTTCTGGTAAATCGCTTTTCTACATTCGTACCCACAAATGTTGCGTTTGCCGTCGGTGATTTTCCAGGTGCGTTCGGGAAGGCTATCCTGGACATACACACTCTGACCAAAAACCGCCAGCATCATGAGTTGGTTGCTCGCTTTGAGGTTTTGATAATAGGCATTTTTGGTGGTGAGCCATGCCATTTCTTCAGGTTCGTTGCTCGGTACAACCGCAAAGTAAGCAGCAGTATCGTTGAAGAAAAGCTGAAAAGACTCAATGCGGATTTTATTTTCTTCGGTCACAAAGCGTTTCATGCGATCGTCTGTGAAGCGCTTTTCAAGGTTGGTGCGGCGTTCAAAAGTGATTTTGCCAGCATGAATATATTCTGTTTGCGCCCAAGCCTGTAGACTGAGCAACAAGGCACTAATGCCACATACGAAGATCTTCTTCACGGGTTTTGTTGTTGTTAAATTTGTAAGTCAAGCGCAATAGGAAATAGCGCGTAATGATGCGCGTGTAGTTATCGGTGATCATGTTGCCACTAACGGTGCGCTGCAAGTTGATGTTCTGATTGAGTAAGTCGTTGATTGAAAGCCCTAAGATGAGGTTTTCTGTTTTCAAGAAGGCTTTTTGAAGCTCGAGGTCTACGATAAAAAAGTCGCGGTTGAAGGCATCGGCGCGTCCGCGGTTCATGGTGTAGTTGAGTTCCCATTTGAAACGGAAGTGCGCAGGTAGGCGCCAATCACCGGTCATGAAATAATTTTGTGTCGAGTAGGATTGATTCGAGAAAGTACTCAAGGTAGTTACCGGATTCACGTATGTGTAATCTGTACCGACGTTTAACTCTAAGCTGTCTAAACTTATCTCAATGGAGAAGGCACCATTTAATGTCGTCGTGCTCGTGGTATTGAGCTGTCCGTTGATGAAGTTGTTGTTTTTAAAGTAAGACGCATTCAAACTTGGTTCAAATGTAAGTTTGCGGTTCAAAATAGGATAACCACCACCTGCATAAACGGTTGCAAACATGTTGCCATCTACATTGACTGTCTTTGAAATGGTTCGTCCGAATTGATCAAAGGTGGTGCTGTTTCCAAATGCATTTTGTGTAAAGGTGGCGTTTCCGCCCGACCAAATGTAGCGGCCTGTCATGGCTTGCCAAACATTGGCGTTGAAATTAAGTTGGTGCTGGTAGTTGGGCTTGAGGTCCGGATTTCCTTCTTGGATGCGGTTGGGGTTGGTGTTGTCTCGAACCGGTTGGAGGTCGTTGGCGCTTGGCGGAGCAGAATAGGTATTGTAGCGAATGCTCATGCGCTTGGCCATACTCGGCTTGAACTGATAAGAGAAGTTGGGTAAAAAGTTGGAGATGTTCTGATTGATACCCACACCACTGAATTGATTGATGTTGTCTATTTGAATATTGCGGAAGCCCAAACCTCCAGAAATGCGGTGGCTCTTGTAAAGGTAGGTCAGGGTAGTGGTACCCCGATGTTGGCGGCGCTCGTTGATAAAATCATTCGTGAAAAGGCTGTCAATTTGACTAAACTCCCCAACCAAATTTGGATTGTAGGTGTAGCGCGCTTGATTAGAGGCACCTAATTCTAAGAAATATTCCGTGCTGAGCAAGAAGCTTTTCGAGAGTGGTTCTGTGTAAGATAGCGTGATGTAATTGGTGTTGCCAAAGTTATTGTTGCTCTTGCGCTGATTGACAACGGTGTCAAAAACCAAAGCGTCCGTGTTGGTTGTTAACTGCCCTTCTGAACTGTTGTCGTTGTAGCGTAATATATATTTGGCTTCTAACTCGCGGTCTTTTTTACCAAATTTTCTTCTGAGAATGGCTTCTGAATTGCTGCTCACACCTTTAGAATCATAGGTGTTGTTGACGTTCGTGAGCAAGTAAGATGCAAAGCTATCGTCGCGGAAATCGTTGATGGAGGTGTTGTTTTGAGTCCCGAGGTCAAAGTGTACGTTCGGCTTGATTTCGAGTTTGGTGAGTGAATCGAGATCGATCTGCAAATTCATATTGAAGCGGTGAGAGCTGCTCGTCGATTGGTTGTTGGTAGAGTCTTTGGTGTAATAAGAGCTGTCTGCCAAGAAATATTGTGTCTGCGAGCTCGAGTTGGCTTGCAAGCGGCTATCGTAATACGCGTAATTGACACCTAATTTGACTTTCTCCGATAGGCGGTCATTGTAGTAAATACCGGTTTTAAGGGTTTGCGGAATGCCTGAGTTGTCTCCTTTGGAGTCGCGGTCCCAGAAGTTGAGGCCGCTTTGATCTCTTTCGTTGTCGAGGCCAAATTTATTCATGTCGCCAAAGCCAAAGCTCGATTTCGGTGTATTGGAGGCGAGCATAAAAACTGAAATCTTTTGGGTCTTGTTGAACTTATTGAATAAAAGTTCCGATTCGTAAAACGCTTCGTCTGCCGCCCCTTGGTTCAGATCGGAGGCAACTGCTGCTTTCCCAAAATAGCCCCCCTTGGCTTCGTCTTTGAGTTTGAGGTCTAGGACCTGTATTTTGTCGTCTTCGCCGGCGGCGGCATCTTCGTTTTTCTTTTCGTAAACCTGTACAGATTCTACGCCGTTGGCTGCTAAATTTTTAGTGGCAATGGTGGCGTCTGAGCCAAAAAATTCATCGCCGTCTACCAATACCTGACTGATTTCCTTGCCTTGCGATGTAATGCTGCCGTCTTTTTCGACTTTGATCCCCGGAAGTTTCTTCAGGAGGTCTTCAACAACTGCATTTTCTGCCACCTTAAACGAGTCGGCCACAAAAATGAGGGTGTCTCCACTGAAATACATGGCGTTGCGGTTGCGCGTCACGATCACTTCCTGGACGTCTTGCACCTTCGGATAAAGGCGGACGTCGGGTAGTTCGAAAGTTGCTTTTTTGGCAGAGCCCATTAAGTAAATACTGCGGGGTGTCCAGTTGCTGTGTTCGATCAGGAGCTGAAAAGAATCGATCGGAAGGTTGTTGAAGGCAAATTCACCGTTGGCATTACTGCGGGTATAGCTCACCAAAACGGAGTCTCGGAGATGGATTGCCATTATGCTCGCTTGGTGAATAGGCTGTACGCCCGCGCTGTCGACTAAACGGCCACTCACTTTCATGTTTTGACTGTAGGAGAGTGCCGAGAAAAGAAATGTAAGGCTGAGTAAAAGTAATTTTTTCATGAAATAAGGGTCAGTACAACATGATAAGACGTTTGAAATCAGTAAAATGTTGCATTTGTTTTTTGAATTGCAGTCAGGACTTGATATTGCAGCCCTGATGCTTCTTGTACATCTTGGAATTGAATGGAAAAAGTTTGTTGTTCGAAGCCTTTTGGATTTTTTTCAAAGGCCAGTACAGAAGTGTCGTTGGGCGCGTAGGCGAGGTTGGTAGAGTAGTCGTCGTTGCCAAATTGCACAAACTTTTTGTTGAAGGCTTCGTCGAATCCTTGAAAACGCAGCTTGAAAGCGCCACCTTGGTTTTGCATTTGAGAGAGCATTTGCAAGGCGTTGTCGATGTCGTTGTTGGTCTTTTTGTCTGATTGAATAGCCTTAAAAGGCACTTGTTTGCCGTTGATCACTTCTCTTGCGTAGCTAGCAATAGGGCTTTGGTTGGCGTTGTAAAAAACAAAAGTGACGTCGTTTCGAAGGGTAGAGCTGCGCATGTTAGATTTGCTTACTTGCACCATACTGAGTACTTCTTTAAGAAAGTAAAAAGTATATTGAACCTTTCTTCCTAAAGTGTCAATTTTTTCGAGATTTGCCTTGAGGATTTCTCCGTTGGCATCTAGTAGTGCTTCAGACTTGAGGGTGTATCCCGTTTTGTGGGTAAAGTATAGCGATGGAATGCGCTCGAGGTCTTGGCGCTGCTCTACCTTTTGACGGTAGTTGAGAAAAGCTGAAAGGCCTTTAAAAGCAGGCTCAAAGATCAATTGTGTCTCATTTTTGGGTGCTACATCTTTTGGTGTTTCTTGGCAAGAAAACAACAAGAGCGGAAGCAGGAGCAGGAGAAACTTTGGAATCACAGTACGAATTTACAAATACTTCGTTGAAACTGCTTAATTTTGAAGGATGTCAGTAGTACTTTGTATCGATTTCGGACTCAAACGCTGTGGTTTGGCGCTCAGCGACCCCAATCGGATCATCGCTAGCCCCTTGCAGACCATCGAATCAATTCACCTTGAAAATTGGTTAGAACAAGAAATTCCGAAGCGTCAAATTGAAGAGATTGTACTAGGTTACCCCACCCGTTTAGACGGTTCCGACTCTCATGTGACTGAAAACGTACGTTTGTTGAAATCAGCGCTAGAAAAGAAATTCCCTGTTATACCCATCAAGTTATTCGACGAACGCTTTTCATCCAAAATGGCGAGCGAAGCGATATACCAAATGGGTCATAAAAAGAAAAAGCACGACAAAAGCCTCGTAGATCAAGTGGCCGCCGCCATGATTTTACAAGAATACTTGGGTCAAAGCTAATCCTTGTTAAATTTGCAGCATGATTTTACCAATTGTCGCCTACGGAGATCCAGTCTTGAAAAAAGAAGCTGAAGAAATCGATCAAAACTATCCCGATTTACAAAAGCTCATTGCCGATATGTTTGAAACCATGTACCATGCCAAAGGCGTGGGCTTGGCAGCACCCCAAATTGGCAAGAGTATCCGTTTGTTTATTGTCGACGGCAGTCCATTTGCCGATGAAGAAGACGACGAACCAGATCCAATGGCAGCAGGTATTGAAAATTTCAAAAAAGTATTTATCAATCCAATTATCGAAGAGGAGAGTGGTGCCAAATGGGCTTTTCAAGAAGGCTGTTTGTCTATCCCTGGCATCCGTGAGAACGTCCATCGCAAAGAAAAAGTGCTCGTCACCTACTACGATGAAAACTGGGCTTTCCACGAAGAAACCTTCGACGGCTACGCTGCACGCATCATTCAGCATGAATACGACCACATCGAAGGGGTGCTTTTTACCGACCACCTCAGTCCGCTCAAGAAAAAATTATTGCTCAAGCGTTTAGGAAATATTACCCAAGGCGCTATCCAGGTAGACTACAAAATGAGTTTCCCAGGCGGCAAGAAACCACGCATGATTTAAACCCTATGAAAAGTATTATTTTGCTATCGACCCTTTCGTTGTTCTTTTTGCTCTCATGCGGCAACCCGACAGAACAAAAAAGCAAAAAAGATAATTTGCGCGAGCGCATCACGTCTTACGAAGATTCTCTTGCCAAATTGCAAAAGGACCCTCAAAAGGCTGCTCAAATCACGAGTTTGGCTCAAATTGAGCTGATCAACCGTTTGAGAACCTATACCAAGGCTTTTCCAAGGGATACCTTTTCGGCAGATTGCCTATTTAAAATCCACATGATTTACGAGCACTTGCGCGCACCGCGCGAAGCCAGGGCTTATGGCGATACCTTATTAGAGCGCTTCCCAGACTACAAAAACAGATTGCTCGTGATCGAGAGTTTGGGCAGTTCTTACGATATCAATGCGCCGCGCGATACCGCAATGGTTCGCAAATACTATAATCTACTGCTCCAGGAACCAAAAATGCCGACTCAAAAGAAGAAGGATATCAAGGCGCGTTTGGCCAGACTCGATCTCACTTTCGAGGACTATATTTTGAACGGCAATTCGGGATTGGTTGGGCAAGGAAACTAAGCCTCGGTAAGGCGCAGAAAATCAGCGATAAAGTCTGGATACGACTTCTCTACGGCTTTAACGGCATCTAGAGTTTGTCCGTCTGGGCTCAATAAACTCGCTACACAGCAAGCCATCACAATGCGGTGATCGTGGTGTGTGTTGATTTCAGCACTACCAATTTGCCCCTCTCCGTGGATCTCAATTTGTTCTCCTAAGATTTGATAGCTTATGCCCCAGGCAGTTAAAGCCTCGCACATGACCGTCAGGCGGTCGGACTCTTTGTTTTTGAGGCGGTGAATTCCGCTCAGTGTGGAAGTTCCTGTTGCCGCACAAGCCAAAACCACCAACACCGGGAATAAATCTGGTTGGTGTGTGCAGTCAAAATTGAAGGGTTTTTTGGCGTTGCTTTCTGAAAGTACAAGTGAGTCTTTTTCCCACGCGCAGTTGGCTCCAAAATCACTGAGCGCCTGCAGGAGGTTTTGATCGGGTTGCAAACTAGTTGCTTGGAGCCCCGAGATATTTATTTTTCCACGGATAGCCGCTCCCACTAAATGGGCAGCAACACTACTCCAATCGCCTTCTACTTGGGCCTTCGGGCAAGAAAGTTCTTGGGCACCTTCAAAAGTGTAGGTAGCTCCGTTGCGCTGATAAACAAAACCAAACTGGCTAAGTGCAGCTAACGTCATTTCAAAATAAGCTGCGCTATTGAGGTTTTTGACTGTAATGTGCCAATTGCCTGGCTGTTTGGCGGCCATTAGAAATAGACCAGAAACATACTGCGAGCCCTCGGTTCCGTCTACTGCTATATTGGTATTGGTGATTTCGCCACTCACATCTATGGGCAAGCGCCCATTCTGGTGCACAAGATCAAGACCTAATTGCTCGAGTAAATGAATGGTGGCCCAATGCGTTCTTTGCAGTAGCGTGCCGCTGCCCGTGAGTTGGTAGGCAGGGCTGAAGCAACGTGTCACAAAAGCGAGTGTGCGCAGTGCAAAACCACTCTCACCCACATTAATAAGCGCGCGCTGCGCACTCTTTTCCTTGCGGCGCAAAATTTCCAAGGCATTTTTCATGGCTTGGGTGTCGCGATCTGTCCCTAAGTTGTCTATTTGGCAGGGTTTGCTAGAAAGTTGGGCCAAGAGCAGCAAGCGTTGTCCGTGGCTCTTGGAAGCCGGCGCCACTAAATGACCGTTGTAAGCCCTTGCGTTAAGCTTCATTGCTTTTGTTGGTGAGTAGGCCTAACTGAATGCGTATCGATTCTTCGTGTAGCATCTTGATGAATTGTTCTGCAAATTCTGGCGAAAGATCTGCATCTAATGCTTTTTCTATTGTGGATTTTAGGGTTTCTTCCCAACGTTGTACTTGAAGAATTGGGCTATTGTGATTGCGTTTTAGTAAGCCAATTTGTTTGGAAAGATCCATGCGTTCTTGTAGCAATTCCATGAGGCCGTCATCAATCAGGCTCATTTTGTCTCGTAATTCGGAGAGTTCAGAAAGCAGTTGATTGCTTTTGGAGTGGGGCGCTAAGTTGTCGAGCAGTTCGATGAGCGCAGCAGGACTAATTTGCTGTTTGGCATCGGTCAGTGCCGCAGCTGGCGCGCAATGTGTTTCTACCATGAGGCCGTCGTAGTGCAAGTCGAGGGCTTGCTGGGCCAATGGTGCAATGAGCGCTGCCCGACCTCCGATATGAGATGGATCCATGATGAGTGGAATATCGGGTCTGGCTTGCTTGAAATCGATGGCAATTTGCCAATGTGGGTTGTTGCGGTACTTGGTTTTTTGGTAGACAGAGAATCCGCGGTGGATGGCGCCAATGACCTTTACTTGGTGGCGTTCCAATCTTTCGATGGCACCTAACCAGAGTTTGAGGTCGGGATTGACGGGGTTTTTCACCATGACAGGTATGCCTGTGCCCTGCAGCGCCTCTGCAATTTCTTGCACCGTAAACGGATTAACAGTGGAGCGTGCGCCGATCCAAACCATATCGAGTTGCTGCGCCGCAGCGGCTTTGACGTGCTCGGCGGTGGCTACTTCTGTACAGATTGGGAAACCATATTGTTCGCGCACTGCTACAAGCCAAGCAAGGCCTTCGTCGCCGATGCCTTCAAAAGCGCCGGGTTGGGTGCGCGGCTTCCAGATACCGGCCCTAAAATAAGAAAGCGGAAGGCCTTGGAGGCCCTCCGCTGTTTTCAAGACTTGTGAAAGCGTTTCGGCAGAACAGGGCCCTGAGATAAGGCTTGTAAAGAGGTCCGAACGCATTTGATGTTATTTAGCGTAGTTGACTGCACGTTTTTCGCGGATCACCGTTACTTTGACTTGCCCAGGGTAAGTCATTTCGGTCTGGATGCGCTGAGAAATGGTAAAAGAAAGCTCTTCTGCTCTTTGGTCTGTTACTTTTTCTGCTTCTACCAAAACGCGCAACTCACGGCCCGCCTGGATGGCATAAGCACTGCCAACGCCGTCGTAAGATAGGGCTAGGTTTTCGAGTTCTTTGATACGCTTGATATACGCTTCTACGATCTCGCGGCGTGCACCAGGGCGTGCGCCAGAGATGGCATCACAAACTTGTACAATTGGCGAGATGAGTGTGGTCATTTCGATTTCGTCGTGGTGGGCGCCGATCGCGTTCAAGACATCGCCTTTTTCGCCGAATTTTTCAGCGATTTTCATGCCTAAGATGGCGTGTGGCAATTCTGGTTCTTCGTCTGGCACTTTTCCGATGTCGTGGAGGAGGCCAGCGCGTTTGGCTAGTTTGACGTTGAGGCCAAGTTCTGCAGCCATAATGGCACAAAGGTTGGCAACTTCGCGGGAGTGTTGGAGTAGGTTTTGACCGTAAGATGAACGGAATTTCATGCGGCCAACCATGCGCATGAGCTCTGGATGCAAACCGTGGATACCAAGGTCGATGCAAGTTCGGCGACCGGTTTCAGCGATTTCTTCATCGAGTTGTTTGCGTGTTTTGGCAACAACTTCTTCAATGCGGGCAGGGTGGATACGGCCATCTGAAACAAGTTGGTGCAAGCTCAAGCGGGCGATTTCGCGGCGCACTGGATCAAAACAAGATAAGATGATCGCTTCTGGGGTGTCGTCAACGATGATTTCAACGCCTGTAGCTGCTTCTAGCGCGCGGATATTGCGTCCTTCGCGTCCGATGATGCGTCCTTTGACTTCGTCGGATTCAATGTTAAAGACCGAAACCGCGTTTTCAACCGCTTGCTCTGTGGCCACGCGCTGGATACTTTGGATAACGATTTTGCGCGCTTCTCTGTTGGCGTTCAGTTTGGCTTCTTCGGTGATTTCTTTGATGCTGGCCATAGCTGCAGTGCGGGCTTCGTCGGTAAGTGCTTGCATGAGGCTCTGCTTGGCATCTTCTGGAGAAAGCTGTGAAATTTTGGAGAGCTCTGTAATTTGTTTTTGATGAATTTTATCGAGCTCTTGGTTGCGCACATCTAAGTGAGCAGCTTTGGTTTGGAAGTCGGACTGAACTTTTTCGAGTTCTTTTTCTTTTCTACCGATTTCTTCTAATTTTTGGTTGAGCGTTTTTTCTTTGGTTTTGAAACGGTCTTCACCAGATTGCATGCGGCGCTCGCGTTCTTTGATGGCTTCTTCATGCTCTTCTTTTTGCTTGAAAAAACGCTCTTTGGCTTGAAGTGCACGCTCTTTTTGGATTGTTTCAGCCTTAGATTCGGCTTCTTTGATAATGCGTTCTGCGTCCTTTTTGAGGATGCTTTTTTGAAGGATAAAACCAGCGACACCGCCGCCGAGTGATCCTATTAATAACCATACGATATCCATTCTACTGACATTTGTAGTCGGGAGAGGTTGGCACTGAAAAGTTATTGAACGTTGCTCAAGTCTTGTTTGAGGGCTTCAAGTGCCGCTTCGATGTCGGCATAATTAGGCTCAATTACAGTTGGTTTTGCTTCGGCTTTTGCTTTGGTAAGCAATTGTAGGGCCGACATTGCCAATAAATCTTGGTTATCGTTTACTGCATAGTTTTTGCGAAGCAATTCAATGGCTTTATTGATTTCGGCAGCTGCTGCGCTGACGGCTTCTGCCTCAGCCGCTGGGACATTTAACGGGTAACTGCGACCAGCAATATTGATTTTAAGAGCTACTTTACTCATTTAGGCTTGCTTGAGCTTATCTATACAGAATTCAATTTCTTTCACAAGTGCGTCGATTTCCGCTGCGTTGCGACTGCTTGTTGCAACCGGAACCTCTACGACTTTGTTTTGGGCCTCCGCCAATGATACATTGAGTTCTTCAATGGTGGCTTCTAGTTGCTTTACCTGAGCATGTTCTGCTTGGTAAAGCTCTTGGATACGGCGCAGTTCACCTTGAAGGACCTCGTGCTGAGCACGTTCGGTTTTCAGTTCAGCTGCAATTTGCAAGCTGCGGGAGCGGATATCTTCTATGAGCGTATTGAGGTTCTCAGTCATGTTAAGCGTCGACTTTGTACAAAGTTAACAAGCATTCGTTTACATCCTGCAAAAATCAGAAAGGTTTTTATATTTTTTCTTCCGTAGATTTGAAGATGCTCAAGTACTTCCTTTGTTACGCGCTGTTTTTAGCTCATTTTGCGACAACACAAATCTTAAATTGTGACACTTCTTGGGCTCTTCCCATGGCCTCACCTGTCGAACTCAGCGCAGGTTTTGGAGATTTGCGCCCCAATCATTTTCACATGGGCATCGATATCCGAACAGCAGGCAAAGAAAACCTACCCATTTACGCCATCGCGGACGGTTTTGTATCGCGCATGAAGGTTTCGGCTGTGGGCTACGGTTGGGTGCTGTATATTGATCATCCGAATGGCTACACTTCGGTTTATGCGCATTGCAACCGTTTTGCCGCGCACATTCAAAAAGTTTATTTGGATACTACTGCCATTTTAGCGCAAAATGAAATCGATATCCTTCTTGCACCCAATAAAATACCGGTACATAAAGGGGAGCAAATTGCTTTTTCAGGCAATACCGGCGGGTCGAGCGGGCCACATTTGCATTTTGAGTTGCGCGACACCAAAACAGAACACGCCCTCAATCCGTTGCTGCACGGTTTCAAGGTGAGTGATTCTGGGCAGCCTGTGCTCAGTGGGCTGCGCCTGTATGCGATAGACCAAAACGGTTTTGAGGTACCTACCAAATCGCTTTTGATCGGTGTACCACAGAAAAATCTCAGAACGCAACTGCCTCCAGGTTTTCTCAGAGAAGGCGACCGAATCGGAATAGCCATACAAGTAGAAGATTATTTTAGCAAAGCGGGCAGGAGTCTTGGTTTGTTTAGTGCTGAAGTATGGACAGAAAAGGAGGGTCATTTTGCATTTGAGCTCGATGAAATAGACTTTGCTGCCGCACGCTACATCAATACGCATCACGATTTTGCTTATGCGCAAAGCGCCAAGAAGAAATTTCAGAAATTGTTCAGGGCGCCGTATAATCCGCTCACGATTTACCCTTATGAAGGCAATGGTTCTTTTGAAGTAAGTGCAATGGACAGCACGCATTTTGCTATTATGCTGCGCGATGTCAATGGCAATGAAAGCCAATATGAACTTTGGGTGGCGTATCTGCATCCGAAAATGCCTGCCAAAAACGCCTACAGCGCACAAAGCCATTGGTTGCCCAATGAGGCTTATACCTATGAGACAGGGCTTTGGAAGCTGCAAATCGATTCCTTTACTTTTTTTGAACCGATTCGAAAAAGCATGGATTTGACAGCCAAACGCATTGGGTCGGTTCAGGTGCAGCTCGCGCTTCCTGTTCATCTTAGTTATCAGTTCAAGGACAGCTCAGCTGCCGCGCAGTATGTCCTGACCATGAACGGAACACCCTTAGCGAGTCGCTTTGAAGATGGAAAGCTCTGTGCAGAAGCCAAATCGTTGGGTACATTTGGTTTGCGCAAAGATGAACTCGCGCCCACACTCATTGGTCAGGCCAACAACAAGCTAGACAGCCTCAACAATGGTGCCTGGACCTGGTTGCTCAAAGACGATTTTTCTGGCGTAGCCACGTACAGCTGTTGGCAAAATGGCAAGTGGATTCCGGCGTATTACGATGCCAAAAACCAGCAATTGCGTGCGCAATTCGAGGTTCCGTTTCTGCCAGGCACAAACATAGAAATTCGGGTGAGAGATGCAGTAGGTAACGAAAAGGTTGTTCAGAGCAGCACACCATTGGCGCCTTTCAAATAAATGGGGCTGCAGTAGGCGAGGTCTTCAAAAGCCTTCATTTCAAAAGCCTTGAAGGCTGGATTGGCTTGAAATTTCGCGCAAAGAGGTTGTTCTAACCATTGAATGGATGAGTCGGTCCAGTAAGTTTTTGCTTTTTCATTGGCGTCGCCAACAACAATAATTGAACTCAACTCCTTAACTAAAGTATTTTCAAGGAGGGCGCACTGTAGTTCACTTAGCGTAGATCCTTGCGCATCAAATGTTTGTAAATAGACTTCTGATCTGCGCGCATCGAGCAGCGCAAAAACTTCATTATCAGTCGTTAGACCACTTTCTTTGGCAATTTGAAATAGAATTTGGTGGGTTGGGATAGCGATGAGCGGAATTTGCAATCCGAAGCACAGCCCTTTAGCTGTGGAGAGGCCGATGCGCAATCCGGTATAAGAACCAGGCCCCGAACTATAACTAATAGCCGAGAGGTCTTGGAGCTGAAAATCAGTGTTGTTGAGCACCTCGGTGATCATGAGCGTGAGTTGTTCGCCGTGTATGTAGCCGTCACCTGTTTTATCGAGGTAGGAGAGGAGTGTGCCGTTTTCAGAGAGGGCCACACTACATATTTTGGTGCTCGTCTCGAGGTGTAGGATCAGGGCGCTCATTCTTGACACTCGAACTTGAAACCGACGCCGTGCACGTTATTGATCTGAATGCTGCTATCTTCCTTGAGGTATTTGCGCAACTTGGTAATGAAAACATCTAGGCTGCGCCCAACAAAGTAGTCGTCTTGACCCCAAACAGAATTGAGGATAACGTCTCTAGGTATGAGCTGGTTTTTGAATTTATAAAGCGTGCGCAAAATCATGGCCTCCTTCTTGGTGAGGGTGAGCAACTGACTTGGCGATTGCAAAGTAAAGTTTTCGGTGTCAAAGGTGTAGAGCCCAATTTTTACAACTTTCAATTCTGGAGAATCTGGTTGTAATTTGACTCTTTTGAGCAGTGCCTTGACGCGCAATTGCAATTCTTCTGCGCTAAAAGGCTTGGTGAGGTAGTCGTCTGCACCGGCATTGAAACCTTCTATTTTGTCTTCGGTTCGGCTGCGTGCCGACAAGAACAAGATGGGGATTTCGGCGTTTTGCTTGCGGATGTCTCGAGCGAGGGTAAAACCGTCTTTGACCGGCAGCATGACATCAAAAATACAAAGGTGATAGGGCTCTTCTTGAAAGCGACGCAGTGCTTCTGCGCCATTTTCGCAGAGGGTAACAGCATAGCCATCGGCTCTGAGCTGATCTGAAACAACGATACCAAGGCTGATATCGTCTTCTACCATGAGGATTTTGATTTTCATGAGTGTCTATAAAAGCCAAGAGCCTTGGTAAACCAAAGCTCCTGACTATTAACCTAAACCTACTACTAGTGCTACAAAGTTAAGCGCTTTTTTAATATTGGGTTACGTCAGTTTGTTAATTTTTTCATAAAATTTTTTTGTGGTGACTTTTTGTCAATTTTAGAATCCCTAACTTTACTCAATGAATCCTGTACACATTCTTATTGTAGACGACGAAGAAGATATCCGCTTGTTGCTGCAATACAATTTGCAAAAAGAAGGTTATCAAGTAGATGCTGTTGCCGATGGAATGGCTTGCATGGAATACATTCAAAAACAAAAGCCAAGCCTCATCCTGCTGGACGTCATGATGCCCGTGCTGGACGGTATTGAAGTCTGCGAGCGCATCAAAGCCGACGCTCAATACCAAGATATCCTCATTTGCTTTCTCACCGCCCGCAACGAAGACTACAGTCAAATCGCAGGACTAGATGCTGGTGCAGATGACTACATCGCCAAACCCATCAAAACCAAAGTGTTGTTGTCTCGAATTCAGGCCATGCTGCGCCGCAGACAACACAACAAATCCGTTGTAGAGCCCAAACCCAGTTTTCATATCAATCGCGAAAAGTACATACTCGAAAAAGATGGTCAAGAGTTGCAACTCCCCCGAAAAGAGTTTGAATTGCTTGCCTTATTAGTTTCTCGTCCCAACTTTGTGTTCAAGCGAGAGCAAATCCTAGAAAAAGTTTGGGGTACCGAAATCATCGTCGGGGACCGCACCATCGATGTCCACATTCGTAAAATCCGCGAAAAAATTGGCGATCACTATATTTCGACCATTAAAGGTGTCGGCTATAAGTTCAACGAATAACTTTGGCCCGAAACTTGCTAAACGGCCTGAAGTAAATCATCAACTATGAAAAAATCTATACTTCTCTTTGTAGGCTGTTGCCTGCTCATTAACCAACATTTTGCACAAGCACCGAGCACAGCTTTTGCCCCCATTAGAGAACACCTCGAACGCTGGGACGACGTCCGTGGGGCTTGGTTAGCCTTAGCCATTCAAGCGCTTGCCGCCAAACAAGCCATCCCAGACCGCACCTTCCCCGAAGATTTCACGCCTTATGAAATGCTGAGCATGATGCCGGCCAAAGAACGTCAAGACCTCCGTCAAATGGTTCTTGAAAACCAACGTGTAGCCAGCGCAAGCAATAGCCAAACCACGGATTACGGCATTTTTGCAGCTTTGCTCGAACACAGCTTCTGCAGCCGCACCTATGGCCGCTCTTATGGAGACCCGCATTTGAAATCTTATGACAGAGCTACCTATTCTTTTCAGACCGTAGGTGAATTCGTTTTGTCAAAAAACACCAATGGCTTGTTTGAAGTACAAACACGCCAGCGTGCACAAGACGAGAATTTTTCTTTGAATGCGGCAGTAGCAATGAATATCGCAGGTGACCGACTTTGCTTCTATGCAGCAGAGAAGCCAGACGACATCCAACAAACGCCACTGCGCCTCAATGGCCAGCCAATTCAGTTGCAAGGCAGAAGCTATTACTTGCCACATGGCGGTGTCATTCGCTTAGATGGCCGCAATTATACC
>JAIPCC010000036.1 GCA_021738405.1 Crocinitomicaceae bacterium
ATGCGCTTCAACGAACTCATGACCGGCGCCAAGCAAGATGTAGTGGTCAAGGTCTACGGCGAAGATTTCGACAAGTTATCGGCTTATGCCAAGCAAATCGGCGGTATTTCTTCCAGAATTTCCGGTGTGCAAGATGTCTATGTGGAAGAGCTTTCGGGCTTGCCTCAACTCATTGTGCGCTATGACCGCGATGCCTTGGCGCGCTACCAAGTGAGCATTGAAGAAGTGAACAGAGCGCTCAACCTGGGTTTTGCAGGTCAAATTGCAGGTTTTGTATTTGAAGGCGAGCGCAAATTTCAGTTGGTGGTCAAGCTGCGCGAGTCAGACCGCAGCCAGCTCACCGATATCGAGCAACTCTACGTCAGCAATGCAGCAGGCGAGGAAATTCCTTTGGCAGAGCTCGCCCAAATTCAAATCGAAAACGGACCCAATCAAATCCAACGCGACGACGCCAAGCGCCGCATTCTTGTAGGTTTCAACGTCCGTGGCCGAGACGTCGAGAGTATCGTAGAAGAACTACAGCAAAAAATGGATCGACAACTTGAATTTGAAACGGGCTATTTTTCGCAAATAGGCGGCACCTTTGAAAACTTGGTGCATGCCCGCGCGCGCTTACTCATTGCTGTTCCAATCTCACTGTTGCTGATTTTCTTTTTATTGTACCTGACTTTCCAATCCGTCAAGCAAGCTGCGCTGATCTATTCAGCTATACCTTTAGCTTCAATCGGCGGTATTATTGCGCTGTATATGAGAGGGATGCCCTTCTCCATTTCTGCAGGTGTTGGCTTTATTGCACTTTTCGGGGTAGCCGTGCTCAACGGTATTGTTTTGATTGCCGAATTCAATTCCCTGAAAAAATCAGGAGCGCCCTTAATGCAAGTAGTTTTGCGCGGAACAGCCAATCGTTTGCGCCCCGTATTACTCACCGCCACCGTCGCATCTTTAGGCTTTTTACCTATGGCGCTCTCGCACGGAAGTGGCGCTGAGGTGCAAAAGCCATTGGCAACAGTTGTAATCGGCGGGCTCATTACCGCTACCATTCTCACGCTATTCCTTTTGCCGCTGTTGTATGTGCTATTTGAAAAGCCCTTTAAGTTGCGTCGCAAAAAAGGCATCTTGTTAATGGCCATCCTGACCTTTTCGACTGGTATTTTTGCACAACAAAAATATACCGATGCCCAATTATTCGGCATGCTCCTCGATCAAAATGGCCAAATCAAGGCCGCGGTCATCGAAGCGCAGCGCCAGCAA
Organism: Crocinitomicaceae bacterium; assembly: GCA_021738405.1. GTDB lineage: Bacteria > Bacteroidota > Bacteroidia > Flavobacteriales_D > Crocinitomicaceae > UBA952. The sequence goes on from JAIPCC010000036.1 coordinate 1,252, forward strand.
AGTTTAGCCACAGGCGCAGCGGGTTGGCAGCCCCTTTCGGCAACTTTTATGATGGGACAGTTCAATTCTGCGTATCAAACAGACAACAACCTCACGCTTGGTCAATCGATTCCTTACAATGGTGCGCTGCGTTTACAAAAGGAAATCGGTAAGGCAGCTGGTCATTTGTCTGAGCAAGATTTGGCTTTGCTCAAAAAAGAGTTCAAAAGAGCCTTGGACGAACAACTAGAGCAAATTCGCCTGCAAAGCGCCTTGCTCGATTTGGCCAAGCAGCAAGATACCTTGTATCAACTGCTCGATCAAAAAATGACGCTGCGGGTTGCACTTGGGGAGGCACCCAAAATGGATCAAATTCTCGTGCACTCCAAAGCCATGCGGGCCCACGCCGCCGTTGCCAAGCATGCACAAGATTTGCAGAACGCGTGGTCGGCACTTCACGCGCTCTTGGCGTACAAAGGCCAAGATTTCGAACTCGCACAAGTAGAGGCGATTGATTTTTTAGCGCCACCAACTTTTAGTACCCAGCTCACGCACCCAAGTGTATTGCGCTACGACATCGAAGCCAAACAGCTACAACTCCAAAATGAGCTCAACAAAGCACAGCAGCTACCTGTTTTGGGCCTGGCTTACTTCAATCAGTCATTGGTGGGCATTCAAAATATCAATGGCACCAATCAGTACTTTGGCCCTAACAATAGATTTCAGGGTGCTCAGATCCAGACGCAAATCCCGATCGATTACAAAGCCTATAAAGCGAGAAACACCGCACTCGAATTGGCACTCGCGCAAAATGAACTCCGCAAAAATCAACAAGTACTGGATTTACAGAGCACCCAAACCAAGCTTTATGTCGAGTTGACCAACCTCATTGAGACTTATACAGCAGTTGCCGCACCCATTCAAGCTGAACTGGTCAAGCTACAAGCCGATGCTGGTTTACAACTCAATAGCGGCCAAATTTCCTTACTAGACTTTATTCAACTCCAAGATTATCAATTGGCCTTGCAAGACGAACTTTTGCAGTGGCAGCACCAGATCAAATTGTTACACATTTCCTACGAATGGATCAAAAATTAAAATGAACATGAAAACGCAAGTCATCTTACTCGGGGCGCTCCTTAGCTTCTTATTTAGCGCCTGTTCTTCTCAAAAAGACGAAGCACCTGCAAGCGCAGCACCTAGTCACCAACAATTCAAACTATCTGCCCAACAAGTGCATGCCCTCGGGATCGAGCTTGGTTCGCTCAGTGCGCAGCAAATGGGTCTCAGTGTTTTTGCCAACGGCATCATCGATGTGCCGCCGCAAAATAAATCTTATATCGCCATGCCTTTTGGCGGTTACATCAAAGAAATCAAGGTCTTGGATGGCATGTTGGTGCAAAAAGGCCAAGTGTTGTTGGTTGTCGAACATCCGGAAATCATTCAGTTGCAGCAAACTTACCTCGAATTACAAGGTCAAATGGAATTCCTTTCTGCCGACCTCGAGCGCCAAAAGCAACTCTACGAAAAAGAAGCGGGCTCGGCCAAAAGCTTTCAGCAGGCCAAAAGTGCTTACCTGGTCAACAAAGCTCAATTGGCCGGTATTTCTGTTCAACTTGAAATGGCAAACGTCAACATGGCTGCCCTGCAAAAAGGTACAATTGAACGCACCCAACGCATCCGTTCTCCATTTTCGGGTGTCATCACGAAGGTTACGGCCAATGTGGGGGCTTTCGCCGAACCCAAAGACAATCTTTTGGAAATCATTGACCTGAAGCATGCGCATGCCGAGCTGACTGTCTATGAAAAATACTTGTCTTTCTTGCGCAAAGACCAACTGGTTAAGCTTAAATTTGTAGACGTCAAACAGACCGCCACTGCTAAAATCTATTTAATTGGTCGCGAGATCAGCAGAGAGCGCACCGTCAAGGTCCATTGTCATTTCGATCAACTTCCTGCGGATATTACACCAGGTTCTTACCTGAAGGCAGAAATCATGGCCGACAACCAATTGCAATATACCTTGCCTGAAGAGGCCGTCGTGCTGCAAAATGGCAAAAATGTTGTGTTTATTTCAAGCAAGGGCAACTTTTTACCAATCGAGGTCGACTTACTGATGTCGCAAGATGGCCGCGTGGCTTTAACGAGCAAGAAATTGGCTCAACTCAAACAAGCCAAAATTGTCGTCAAGGGCGCTTATGAATTGCTCGCGATGCGCAACAAAGAAGTAGAATAAAACAGTACAACTCCAAACCTCAATTTACAAATTCAACTCACAAATTCAACTTTAAATCAACATTCATGAAAACTACCAATCTTTTTTTACTTTTCGGACTTTTTCTTGGCCTGCTCACGCTGGCTTCTTGTCAAAAATATTTTGCCTGCAATGAAGAAAACATTAGCAGTGTAGGTTCCGACGATTCGCACAACAAAGGCATGAATTGCATGCAGTGTCATGTCTCTACCGGAGAAGGCGAGGGCTGTTTCAATGTGGCGGGTACCGTTTATCAGTCCGACCTGCAGAATACAGTTTCTTCCGGAAAGGTGGAGCTCTACACGGGTCCGAATGGTTCTGGCACACTCAAGTACACAATCGACATCGACAGCAAAGGAAATTTCTACACAACAGACAATGTGGCTTACACAGGTTTGTATCCGAAAGTAACTGGGCCGTCTGGTGCCAGCATTGCAATGGGTTCACCGCTGGGCACAGGTGCCTGTAATGCTTGCCATGGCGTGAGCACAGGTAAAATTGGAATCGATTAGTTCCTAAGCCCTTCAGATCTTTTCAAAAGCTCAGTTTGTTTTGGCAAACTGGGCTTTTTTTGCTTCAAATAGTTCGGTGAAAGCCGCTTCGTCTTGCGGAGAAATCAGCAGCTCGTCGTATTTATTGTAGCGCAAAATGAGGCAGTTCCAAGCGGTACTCATTTTCCAGCCGGCATACAAACCATTGGAAGGCTCCAATTTGTTGAAGGTCTCGTAATAAATCCTTTTTTTGAAACCCACACTTTGACACAGCAAATGGTCTGCTAGAAATGTGTAGTGCGTGGTTTTGGGTAAAATCCAAAGAAGAAAAAATGCCAAAAAGAGCCAAATTATTGCCAAGCCATAAAAAGCAGAAACGTCACCATTGGGAAAATACATGAGCAAGCCTACACCCAAATAAATAAGAAAAACGAAGCCTACCGCGGCCCACAGAAACCATTCAGTTTTGGTTCGAAAACGCATGGTTGTTTGCCAATTTGGATTGTTTACCAAGCAAAAAGAGGCTTGCCGCTCATCAGGGCATTCACTTCTTTTTTGACAGCTTCAAGGGTGGCTTCGTCGTTGGCGTTCATGAGTACGCGGTCAATGAGGCTTACAATCTGTGGGATTTCTGAGGTGTTTACGCCTCTCGATGTAATTGCGGGCGTTCCAATGCGGATTCCTGAAGTAACGAACGGAGATTCGGTGTCGTAAGGCACCATGTTTTTATTGACGGTGATATCGGCTTTGACCAAGGCATTTTCGGCGTCTTTGCCGTTGATGCCTTTGGAACGCAAATCGATGAGCATGCTGTGGTTATCGGTACCGCCAGAAACGATGTTGTAGCCAAGCTTGACCATTTCTGCCGCAAATACTGCAGCATTGTCGCGAACTTGGGTCATGTATGTTTTAAACGCGGGGTCTAGCGCTTCGCCGAAAGCAACTGCTTTTGCGGCAATGACGTGCTCGAGTGGCCCACCTTGAATACCAGGGAAAACCGCTGCATCTAGCAACGCGCCCATCGATTTAAGGTTGCCGTTGTTCCAACGCAAGCCAAATGGGTTCTCAAAATTGTGGCGCAGCATGATAATGCCTCCTCTTGGCCCACGAAGTGTTTTGTGCGTGGTGGAGGTCACGATATGGCAATGCTCGAGTGGGTCGTTTAGTAGGCCTGCAGCAATCATGCCGGCAGGGTGGGAGATGTCGGCCAAAACCAAGGCGCCAATTTCGTCGGCAACTTTGCGAATGCGGGCGTAATCCCAGTCTCTTGAATAGGCAGATGCACCGCAAATGATCATTTTGGGAAGTTCTCTTTTGGCCGTTTCTTCCATGAGGTCGTAATCGACCAAACCGGTTTCTTTGTCTACGCCATAAAAGAATGGCTTGTAAAGTTTACCTGAAAAATTGACAGGTGAACCATGCGTGAGGTGCCCGCCATGTGAAAGGTCAAAGCCTAAGATTTTATCGCCGGGTTGCAAGCAGGCTAAAAACACCGCAGCATTGGCTTGGGCACCAGAGTGCGGCTGCACATTGGCCCAAGTGGCACCAAAAAGTTGGCAAAGTCTGTCGATAGCTAATTGCTCCACTTGATCGACGATTTCGCAGCCGCCATAATAGCGCTTGCCCGGTAGGCCTTCTGCGTATTTGTTGGTGAGTACAGAACCCATCGCTTGCATCACTTGCTCGCTCACGAAGTTTTCGGAGGCAATGAGTTCGATGCCGTGCTTTTGGCGTTCTTTTTCGGCTTGGATCAGGTTAAAAATGGCTTGGTCTTTCATGGAGTCAGTTATATGTGGCAAATATCGGAAGAATGCTAAAATAAGCGTCGAATTTCAAAGAGAGAATGTGTAAAATCTGCGGCTGCTTCATTGTAAATACCTTCGGCAGTGAGTTTGTCAAGACGTACTTGCCCTGATGCGTGTAAAATTTGTCCGTCTGGGCCCACCAAGCCAACATGATGTATTTTGCCATTGGCATTTTTGAAAAACGCTAAATCGAGTAGCTGTCGCTCTTCAAACGCCACCAGGTTCCCGATTTCTGCTTGTTGGTAGGCGTCTCTAGGTAAATTGAAGTCCAGCTGACGATAAACGTTCTGCACAAAACCCGAGCAGTCGATGCCAAAAATGGACTTTCCGCCCCACAAATAAGGCGCATTGAGAAAACTCATGGCATAGGCCCAAGCATCTATTGCGGTTGTCTCCTGTAACGCAGTGTAGTGGAAATCACCGATGGAGAATGCGCGCATATTTCCAATCCGCGACCCACCACTCAGCTTCTGTAAGCCGAATGGACCATTTATGGTTTGGAACTGCTGATTGGAATAAATGCTGGCATCTAGCCAACGACGGAGTTCTTTTTCGGTTAGGGCCAGAACTTGTTTGTGGTCAATAAAACCCTCGTAAGCATCTAAAAAACTGCGGATTTTCAGCCAAGGTTGGCCGTGCGCCAAGATTTCTACGGGCTCGCCAAAGAGCAATTGCGTCACTTGTTGGGCGCTGTCTTTGGGTTCTTCTCTGACGGGCACAACCGATAGCGCGCAAAATGCATAGCGCTGCTGGGGTTCCAACCATTTGATTTTATCACTCATTGCGCCAAATTTAGCATTTTCAAGGCGATATTTGACTAATTTTAGACCATGAATAATGGTCGCACACCTCAAATCCTCATCACCAACGACGACGGCATCAGTGCCAAAGGAATAGCAGCACTCATTGAGGTAGCCAAACCTTTTGGGCAAATTCATGTGCTCGCTCCAGACAAACCTCAGTCTGGTATGGGGCATGCCATCACCATTCACGATCCTCTTCGCATGTTCAAAAGTGATTTGTATCCGGGTGTGGAGGCATATGCTTGTAGCGGCACGCCCGTTGATTGCGTCAAACTCGGAATTTACCAACTACTCGGTGCCAAACCAGACCTCATTTTGTCGGGTATCAACCACGGCGAAAACTCCTCCACCAACGTGCTCTACTCCGGCACCATGTCTGCAGCCATTGAAGGTGCCATGGAAGGGATTCCCTCGTTTGGTTTTTCACTTGCCGATTTCGCTGCCGACGCCGACTTCAGCGCCGCCCAACACTACATCCAAATTTTACTTGCACAGTTCTTCGAAAAAGGCTTTGCGCCTTCGATTTGTCTGAACGTTAATATTCCTAAACTACCGCTTGCTGCCATCAATGGCATTCGGGTTTGCAAGCAAGCACACGCCTATTGGGCCGATCGCTTTGAGAAACGCCAAGACCAATACGGCCGCGATTACTTTTGGCTCACTGGCGAATTCGCCGACCTCGACCAACGCCCCGACACCGACCTGCATGCGCTCAAAGAAGGATATGTGAGTGTCGTCCCGACGCACTTCGACCTCACGGCCTATGCGCACCTCAATCATTTTAAATCTTGGGAACAATGAAAAACAACCTCAATTCATCCTTTTTCGTCGGACTTGCCATTGGCGTCTTCTCGCCACTGATCTTATTGCCACTCATTGTCTTTGTGCTTTCGCAGTCTTACGGTCAAAGTTTCAGTTATTTGTGGCACCAAACCCTGCATTTTCAAGAATTCATGAGTCGCTACCTTTCTTTGGGTCTGATCGGCAACTTAGCTTGGTTCTACTTTTTCTTGAACCGCGAGCAGTATTTCCATACCCGCGGCATCATTTTTGGCATGCTGCTTTATGCGCCCTACATGATTTACGTCAATCTCGAGCGCTTCTTTTAAATTGAACATTTTGCAGCAAAATCCTTACGTCTACATTGTTTGCGGAGAAGCATCTGGCGATTTACATGCTGCCAATTTAGTGGCTGCCTGGAAAACGCTCCATCCCCAAATAACCTTTAAGGCTTGGGGCGGCGATCGCTTGAGCGCACAAGGCGTCGAGCTCGAACAGCACATCAGAGCCATGAGTTTCATGGGCTTCATAGAAGTTGTCCAGAATTTGGGAACCATTCGCAAACAGTTCAAGCAGCTGCAACAATCCCTATTGGCACAAAAACCCGATCTTTTGGTTTTGGTAGATTACCCTGGGTTCAATCTGCGGATCGCCAAATGGGCCCACGACCACGGCATCAGAGTATTGTACTACATTTCGCCTACAGTTTGGGCCTGGAAACAAAATAGGGTATATACCATTCAAAAGTATATCACCAAAATGTATTGTATCTTGCCTTTTGAACCGGCATTTTACGACAAATTTGGCATAGAGGTCGCTTATTTCGGCCATCCTTTGCAAGACGAAATTCAAAACTACAGAAACACTGATCACAGCCCGCTGCAGTTCAAAAAACCAATACTCGCGCTGCTTCCGGGGTCTAGGCGCCAAGAATTAGCAAAGAAACTACCTCTTATGTTGGCCGCGGCTGCCAAATTTCAAGAGAGCCATCAAATTGTAGTGGCTTGCGCAAATACCATCCCAATGGCCGTTTACGAAAGTTATTGCAGTGCGCACAACGTTTTTTTGAGCAGCTCGCACACCTATGATTTACTCTCTCAAGCAGAGCTCGCCTTAGTGACATCCGGTACCGCAACACTTGAAACCGCCTTGTTTGGCGTGCCACAAGTTGTATGTTACAAAGGATCTGCGCTCTCCATTTGGTTGGCCCGAAAGTTGGTCAAAATCAAATACATATCACTTGTTAACTTGATTTTAAATAGAAGTGCAGTTCCAGAGCTGATCCAAGAAGAATGTACCATTGAAAACATGCAAAATGCACTTGCAGGTCTGTTGCCAGGGCAGCCCCAAAGAGCAGCACAATTAGCCAACTACGCACAACTTCAAAATCTATTGAAACAATCGGGCGTCAGTGAACGTATCGCACATTCAATGAATTCCTATCTTGTCTCGTGAAATTTGTCCATACGCTTTTCTTTTTCTTGTGCTTTTGGGGACTTTCTTTTGCCCAAAACCTGAGAGTGGGCTTGTATACGGCAACGAGTGTCAAGGAATTTCAATTTGCTATTGGCAGTGGCGGCTACTTACTGACTGCTACCATGCCAGACGGCCATATAGAATCTCTTCCACTCGCTACCTTAGCGCAAGGACGCTTCAAATGCAGTGGTACCATGGTACAGTATTTTCAAGGTGGTGTTTTGCGCTTGCAGGCAAGCCAAATTGAATTGCTGCAATTGGCCCACGAAGACTTCTGCAACTGGTCAGTGCCCGCACTTTCTACCAAAACACGTGCTTATGAAGGTAATTTTGAGTTGCGGGTGAGCAAAGGCAATTTATCTTTAGTCAATATCGTTCCACTTGAAACTTACCTAGAGGGTGTGGTATCCTGCGAAGGAGGTCCGGGGCATCAAAAAGCATATTACCAAGCCCAGGCCGTGATTTCCAGAACTTATGCGCTGCACAACCAAACCAGACACCAAAAAGAAGGATTTGACCTCTGTGACCGCGTCCATTGTCAGGCGTATTTACACAAACGAACGGGTTCTGCACTCATTGATACAGCGGTATTTCAGACGCAATCCGTTGTCTTGTTGGCCTCTACAGGGCAGTATTTCCCAACTTTTTTTCATGCGAATTGCGGGGGGCAAACGTGTGAGCCTCAAGATGTATGGAACGAGCAAATCGATGGCTTGTCTTCTTTTCGAGACACCTTTTGTGTACACACCAAGCAAGCTACCTGGGTCAAAAGTGTTCCCTTGCAATCCTGGACCACCTTTTTAACCAAACAATACGGCTTTCCACTCACAGACTCCTTGAGTTATGCGCTTTTGCAGGAGTTTAGGCAGCCAGCGAGAAGTGCTTTTTACTTGCATCCAGTATACGGCATACCCATGCGCGACTTACGCGAGCAATTCAAATTGAAGTCGAGCTTTTTTGATGCAGTTGTGGTGGGTGAAGAAGTGATTCTTTACGGAAAAGGCTTTGGGCACGGCGTTGGGCTTTGTCAGGAAGGGGCAATGCAAATGGCCAAAAAAGGGTACAGCTATGATCAGATTTTGCGCTTTTACTACCCGGGCGCTATATTGTCTCAAGCGCCAAATTAGCAGGTTACCCTTCTGCTTTACTTCACTTTTTAGTCACTACAAAGATTTCTTCGTCGTCTCGTTTGAAGAACTTTTCTGAGCGGGCATAGGCCTCTAGTTCGTTGAGGTGATGCAAGCGGTAAAGTGTTTTTTTGGTTTGCTTGAGCTGCTCACTCATTTGCGCATCTTGCTGTTCAATTTGAGAAAGCTTTCTTTTTTGGCGCACTAAAGTGAAGATATCCCAATCGTCTAAAAAGAGAAAGTAAATGCCAAACACCAAACTGGTGAGGATGTATTTGTTCTTTAACCAATTAGGGATGCGTTGCATAGAGGTGGCTTATTGTTCTGAGAAGCTATTGTACTTTTTTTCGTAAAATGCAATCCATTCTTTGTCGTACTCGAACCATTTTTCAGCTTTTTTGAGCATTGGTCTTGCATTCACAGTACTGCTGTCTCTTTTCATGAGTGCTTGTGAGCTCAAGATGAGGCCAACGCGCAAAGCATCTTTATCGGCTTGTGTCCAGTTTTCAAAATCTTTGTCGGTGAGGTTCATGAGGTTTGGAAGCTCCGTTTTCCAGATTAAGTTGGCTGTTTTGGCGTCGCGGTTGTTGTAGCGAATAGCCGCCTCAATGAATTTGATGCCCATTGGGTTTCTGGTAATGCTGCTGTAAGATTCGCAAGCATCTAAAATTTCAGAAAGTGTTTCGGCAGTTTTGTCTTTGTTCTCGTTGCTGTAAACAATCGGATAGCCGTCTTCTTCTTCGAGGATATAACGCACGCCGTTGTTGAGTAGTTCTAGTTGAAAGCCGTTGAGCCACATTTTGTGAATCGGCATTTTAAAGACGCCGTTTTCGTCGCGCTCAATGGCTGTTGCGCAAGCGGTGATGGCTTCTTCAAAAGGATCTTGGATCATCGGGTCTTTGAGGTCTTTGCGGTAAACGCCAAATAAACCTTTTGCCAAGAAGATGTATGGGGTAGGGTCATTGGCATATTTTTCTTTGACGGTGTAGTCACCGGCGCGCTTTACCAATTTGATGAAGTTAGAATCTGCGTGTAACTGCGTGAGTTCGTCGAGGTTGTTCGTTACCGTAATGAAGTTGTCGTTGTCTACAGAAATATCGAATTCTTCTTCTTCGACTTCACCATTTTTGAGTGTTTTTTTAACGGAGTAGGTAACGTTGAGTGACACAGAATAGTTCCCCACACGCTTAAAGTTTACTTCGATGATGTCGCTTTTTTCGTCGCCTTTTGTGAAGTCCCAGTCTTTGCCTTTGACACCAGAGATCACCCATTCGGTGCTCACTTTTTTAGTGCCTGCAGGTGTGAACATACTGCGCATCTCTACGGCAGTGTTTCCTCCTTTTTCGTCGTCGAGTGTAATGACGCGCTTGGATTCTTTTAAGAGGAGTGTCGGCTTTTGAGCCAAGAGTGAGCTACTGAAGATCAAACTAAAGATGGATAGCAAAAAAAGTTTCATTGGTATTGGTTTTAACATGTCGAATCAAAGGAATTCTCCTCGAAATTAATAAAATTTATTGATGGCTCTTGATCAAAAGGTGCAAGATTTCTTGGGCGGCCAATGCAATCTTTGTGCCAGGACCATAAATACCGAATACGCCGGCCTTGAAAAGGTGTGCGTAATCTTGTTGTGGAATGACGCCTCCAGCCACTACCATGATGTCCGAACGCCCTTCGTTTTCCAAGGCTTCTATCACTGCAGGCACCAATGTTTTGTGGCCTGCCGCAAGCGAAGAAACCCCCACAATATGCACGTCGTTTTCAATGGCTTGTTTGGCCGCTTCTTGAGGTGTTTGAAAAAGGGGCCCAATGTCTACATCAAAACCGATATCGGCAAATGAGCTGGCAATAACTTTAGCACCGCGGTCGTGCCCATCTTGACCCATTTTGGCAATCATGATGCGCGGTCGGCGTCCTTCTAGCTCGATAAATTCATCGAGTAGGGCCTTCGCTTGGATAAAATCTTTATCGTCCATAATTTCTTTTGCATAAACGCCGCTAATGCTCCTGATTTTAGCTTGGTAGCGGCCAAAAACCTCCTCCAAAGCATCGGAGATTTCACCAAGTGTACAGCGTGCTTTGGCACAACGAACCGCAATTTCCAGCAAATTCCCTTTGTCTTGCGCTGCCGTTTTCAATTCGCTCAACAACTGCGCGACTTCCTCTGTATTGCGCTGTGCTTTAATGGCTTGGAGTCTAGCGATCTGAGATTTCCTTACTTCCGTGTTGTCGACCTCTCGAATTTCAATTTGGCTTTCTTCGGAAGTTTGATAGCGATTGACGCCAACAATAATTTCATATCCGGCATCGATGCGCGCCTGTTTTTTGGCAGCGGCCTCTTCGATGCGCATTTTGGGTAAACCTGTTTCGATGGCCTTGGCCATGCCACCTAAGTTTTCGATTTCTGTGATCAGTTCCCAAGCTTCTTCGATGAGTTCCTGCGTGCGTTTTTCAACGGCCTCACTACCTGCATACGGATCGATGAACTGCGTGATACCCGTTTCTTTTTGCAAGAATATTTGTGTGTTGCGGGCAATTCTTGCCGAAAAATCGGTAGGAAGTGCAATGGCTTCATCTAAGGCATTGGTGTGTAATGATTGCGTGCCACCTAAAGCAGCTGATAGTGCTTCAAGGCAGGTGCGCCCCACATTATTAAATGGATCTTGCTCCGTCAAAGACCAACCCGATGTTTGACAATGGGTGCGCAGTGCAAGTGATTTACTGCTCTGCGGATTGAATTGTGCTACGAGTTTGGCCCACAACACACGCCCTGCTCTTAGTTTAGCTACTTCGGTGAGGTGATCCATGCCAATCGCCCAGAAAAAACTGAGCCGTGGAGCGAAGTCGTCAATAGCGAGTCCGGCATTGAGCCCTGTGCGGATATACTCCAAGCCATCGGCCAGCGTGTAAGCCAACTCAATTGCAGCGGTGGCTCCGGCTTCGTGCATGTGATAACCCGAGATGGAGATCGAATTGAATTTAGGCATATGAGCCGACGTGTACGCAAATATATCGGCAATGATGCGCATGGATGGCGCTGGCGGATAAATGTAGGTGTTGCGCACCATGAACTCCTTAAGGATATCATTTTGAATGGTACCACTCAATTGTTCGGTAGACACACCTTGTTCGTGGGCACTCGCAATGTAAAAAGCCATAATTGGCAGCACGGCGCCGTTCATGGTCATCGAGACCGACATCTCTTGCAGCGGAATCTGGTCAAAGAGCATTTTCATGTCTTCGATGGAGTCGATGGCTACACCTGCTTTTCCGACATCGCCAAGAACGCGTTCGTGGTCGGAGTCATAGCCGCGGTGGGTAGCCAAGTCAAAGGCAACACTGAGTCCTTTTTGACCTGCTGCTAAATTGCGGCGGTAAAAAGCGTTGGAGGCTTCTGCTGTAGAAAAACCAGCGTATTGCCTGATGGTCCAGGGTTTTGACAGATACATGGACGCGTAGGGCCCGCCCAAAAAAGGTGCTAAACCAGAGCGATACGTTTGCGGTTGTGCCTGATGGCTCAGGGCAGACCAATCGAGGTTGCGGTAAGATTGGAGTTCTTTTCTTGGCATCAGTTAGCGCTTTTTTCAAAAATTAAATACGGTAGATCTAAGGCTGTTGGGGTCTCTGCCCAACTGATTTTTGGCGTCTCAAACTCATTGGGGAAGGCATTGATGCCAATGAGCATTGTTTTCCCTGATTCAAAAAGTTCGGTGCGCAATTGGCGAGTTTGTAAGACCTGCGCACGCAATACAGCGTTTGCGCTTGCTTTATCTGCGTCGAGTTCGCAAAGGAAGCTCCAGCTTTTTTCAGTGATTTGCCAGGTGAGTTGCTCAATGGCATAAGCATTTTGCAAGGGGTCTTGAGGGCTTGCAAGGTGTGCTTCTTCACTCAACAGATTGGCAATATTCAAGGCCATACGCTGACCAAAAGCACTAGGGCCTTCTGCGCTTAAGGTATCGTAAGGCTGAATGCACACAAAATGAGCGCCACCCATTACCGCGCTAAGTCCTTCTGTAGACATCCTAAGCAGGTTGGTATAAGGATCTTCCAGACTTTTATTGCAAAAGCCAGTTTTGACAATAAGAATCAATTCAATTTGAACTTCGTGGATCTTAGCCAGTTGTTTAACGAGGTGTTGCAGCGCTCTGAATTTGGCGATTTCTACTAAGTATTCGTTACCAACGCCCAGCTCAAAGTATATCGTGAGGTTTTGTGCTTGTTCCTCGAGTAATTGTTGTAGCTCAAATAAGCCATAAGCAAGTTCTGTACTACAATTGGCGCCAATTTGTTGGATGTCAAAAGTGCTGATGAAATTTTGGGCACTACCATAACGGTGTAGCGCTACGCACTGTGCTGCAATTTGCTTTTCTGCCGTTTGCTCAAAATGCGCAAAGGCCTCAGCGCTATCAAAACAAATCAAACAACTAATGTATGCGACTTCTATGTCGGCTAACAATTCTTGATAGTTGGTCTGGGTAGTAGTGCGGTCAATATAAATGGCATCTGCACCCTGCATAAGTGCTTCGAGTAGGATGGCATTGCTTTGTTTTTCGTTTTGCGCACTCGCCGCTGCCATGCGCTTCCAAGAATTTGGAGTACTTGTTTGCGTGCCTAGTTGGGGCGCTTCAAGCGAAGTAAGTGAAAAAGAGAGATCTTCAATGGAAGAATGATATTGTAAAAGTGCTGTGTTTTCTTTGAGTTCTTTGTGCAATTGTGCTTGCCAAGCGCTCAAAGAATTGGCTGAAAAAGGGATGGATACTTTCGACATAAAAATAAGTGTCCTCAAATATACTGAATCTCTTGTTTAACTGCTGAATTTACTGAATAGGAAGTCGGGCTGCGGCGCTAATTTTGGACCATGTCTAAGTCGCTGCTTCTTCTTTTTTTATTTGTAGGTAGTCAAATACGCGCCAAAGCCCAGATTTTTGTTGGTGCACAAAATTTTTTGCAGCCCAGCGGTTTACTAAATGCCATTGATCAAAATCAACAACAGTTGAATCCGGCCGCAAGCTGCCCAAAAGCCCAAAAGGGTTTTTATTTTTACACGAGTGTTCCATTGCAAATCGCCAACCTCAATGGAGCACACTTCAGTGGCTTTTATACGCAACATCGTTGGGCTATTTACCATGAGCTCAGTGGCGTATTTCACCCAGCAGGCCAATACCTTCAAACTGCACATGCCCTTGCTTTTGAGCCCTATCCTGGGTTACACATTGGTTTGGGTTTGCAATTGCAGCTCTACACACAACCCAGCTATTACGGCAATTTGCTTGTCGCAAGTGCGCGTTTGGGTTTTCAGTATGAACTCAAAAAGCACCAACATATCGCACTTGTGCTCCAAGATATCGGTCGGGTAGCGCAACAGCAAATTAGCATCGAACATTTGCTAGCGCTAGATGAGCGCTTGTCTTTCGCACAAGGCCTTTCTTGGAATCCGCAATATAAACCTAATTTGTATCTCACCCTCACCCAAAAGCTGAGCACAGCCAAAATCCAGTTCACTTGTGGTTTATTTCCCCAATCTTATGCCTTTTCAGTTGCGCTTTCTCAGCATAAGCACTTTACTTGGATGCTAGGGCAGCGCTGGCAAAGTGCACATGGCCTATGTTTTCAAATCGGACTCAAGCTACACTAATGCGCCTGTTCAACTACCTTGTTTTTAGTTTGTTGCTGACAGATGCCTGCGCTCAACTCCCTGACTTTTCCGCTGCTTTGGAGCAAAATCAGCTTCCTGTAGTGGCCTCAGAACTCGCAACGCTTGTGGCCAATCAGGTACTTACCTCTCAAGATGCACAACAACTCCTGCTTTTTTTTGAGCAGGGCGGTTCGGTTCAAAACTTATTTCAACTACAAGGCTTACTCCAAAGCGACTTATCAACTATTGTCAATAGTTGCGCCTTCATGTTTGCACCAATACCTAAGCCAAAAAACGCGCATTTTTCTTGGTCCACAACTGATTTGCGCTACGAACTACAATTCAATAGCCCGCAGTTCTTCAAAGATGCGTTCGGTTTTGCTTTGCTGCGTGATACCACACACCTTGGCCCTGCGTTTGCGTGTCAACAACGCCTTGCACTGACGCATCAAAATTGGCGTTTTGCTACACAATTCGCCAAAGATGCAGGTGAGCCCATTTGGCAGCAAAAGCCTTTGGTTGGCATAGACTTCATGTCTGCCTACGTAGCTTGGGACGCCCCTAATTCCAAAATAGTACTTCAAAAAATGATCGCAGGAGCTTATCAAGTGCAATGGGGGCAAGGTCTGCAGCTCTGGAGCTCAAGAGGTCTCGGCAAGAGCATTGATTTGCTTCAATTGGCCAAAAATCCGCTCGGGATCAAGCCTTATCAAGGTCGAGATGAACAGCGCTTCTTACAAGGCATTGCGGGGTCACTGCGCATAGCAGATCATGAAATCCTCTATTTGGCTTCATTCAAACACACTGACTTTCGCCCCCAATTGGATACCTTACAAGAAGAAATCAATTTTTCCTATACTTCTGGCTTGCACCGAACGCCTGCAGAGATCTCCAAACGCAAACAGGGGCAGGAACAACTCTACGGAATAGGTATCCGCCGCAAGACCAATTTGTGGCAATATGGTACGCTGCTGCTTTATCAGCAATTGCGCGCACGTTCCTTTTCTGATACCATGATATTCAATAGCTTGCCAAAAGCCTTGTCTTTTTGGAGCGTAGGAGCTTATGCACAAGCCACTTGGCGACAATTTTATTTTTATACAGAATGGGCTACAGTGCTCTCTCATGAAACGCGTTTCTACAACGCTAGTGCTTTTAATGTGGCCTTTGTTTATTATTTGGCTCGGCAGTTAGAGTTGGGGTTGCATGTACGCAATTATGGACCCTATTACCAGGCCTTTTACGCCAATCCAATTGGCAACAGCACCAAAGGCGCCAATGAACGGGGCTGTATTTTTCAATTGAAATGGCAGGCTCAAAAAGCGCTTGTCGTTAAAATGTCCATGGAATATATCGAAATTCCCCATTTGCTGAATGCGCAGCAATTGCCCAGGCAAAGCAATGAAACCCGAATTTTATTTCAACACCAACCCTCCAAAAAACGCAATTTAACTGGTCAATTGAGTTGGCGAAATAGCGCGTTTCTAACAGCACAACTCAGGTCCTCGCTCGCTGCTCAAGTCAAAATTTCGGATAGTGAAACAATAAATGCAGCAGCACAATTAAGCACATTTATACCAAGCAACAATTCTAGTAAAAACCTCGAATTATCTTGGCAACACGCCCCCTTGTCTTCACCATTTCGCTTTGAGTTTATATATGGGCTGTATCAAGTTCCGCCAAATGCGCCTATGCTTTACAGTTACCCTTATTTGCTGGGTTTTGGGTCTCAAACGATGTTGCTCAGCGGTATTGGCTCTTATATAAATGGCGCCGTGAAAATCACGTTTGCTACAGATTGGCAGCTAGGGTTTATGTGTGGTTTAAAGCAGATCCTGAGTTCAAGCAAGCAGCAAAAAATACAATGCGGGCTGCGCTTGCTCAAACAATTTTAATTTTTTTTCAAAAAGATGTACCAAAACAAAAATATGTGCGTTATCCCGAAAAGAGGACTGCAAGCCTCTTATGCTAAACTCCTTAAAACCAAAGACTATGCCTCTCCAACTCTCCCTTCAGCAGCAGTCTTTTCTTCTCGAAGAAGAAAGAACTCAAATTGAGCGCGCTCAACAAGATCCGCGCTTTTTTGCACCGCTCTACGAGCGCTACCACGAAGCTATTTTTCGCTATGTCTACCGTCGTGTAAATGAAGAAGAACAAGCCTACGACATCACCTCATGTGTTTTTGTGAAGGCATTACAAGCTTTGCACAAATACGAATACCGCGGCTTGCCTTTTTCTGCTTGGTTATTTCGCATCGCCAAAAGCGAACTTTACCAAAGTTTCCGCGACCAAAAGGCTCAGCGCACTGTAAGCATTGACAAAGTTGTGCTCAAGCAAGTCATCGAAGACTGGACTGAAGACTACACCGAAGAAGATAAAGCCCGTTTGCTCGTCGCCCTCAAAGGCCTCAAAGAGCAGCAGCTTCAATTGATTGAAATGCGTTTTTTCGAAAAACGTTCTTTCAAAGAAATTGGTGAAATCTGTGGTTTGTCTGAAAACA
Organism: Crocinitomicaceae bacterium; assembly: GCA_021738405.1. GTDB lineage: Bacteria > Bacteroidota > Bacteroidia > Flavobacteriales_D > Crocinitomicaceae > UBA952. Next base: position 18,099 of record JAIPCC010000036.1, read on the forward strand.
ATGCCAAAGTGAAGACTTTTCGTGCGGTGCTCAAACTCAAAGAATTTTTTCATCAAAAAGAATAGTTATGCTCAAAATTTTACTCGACCGAAAAGAACCCAGTAGCGATGTGGTGCGTCAACATCAAAATTTCAATGAAATTTTAGCCGCCTACAACTACCAACAAAAAGTGAACAATCCCTGGCGTTACTGGTATTATCCAGTACTAACGGTTTGCCTACTGCTGTTGGTATAAGCGCTCAAACATGAAATAGTTTGTACATTTGTGTATGTACAAATTATTTCGTTTCGTTCTCTTTCAGTTTGATGCAGAAAAAGTCCACTATTTTGTGGTAGGGCTCTTGAATAAAATTCACCGTTTTGCGCCTGCGCGCGCAATCTTCAGGATGTTGTATGTGGTGGAAAGCCCCAAATTAGCAACTTCTTTTCTAGGTCTCAATTTTCCAAATCCTGTTGGTTTGGCTGCAGGTTTTGATAAAAATGCACAAAACATAGATGCCCTCGCCGATTGCGGTTTTGGTTTCATCGAAATCGGGACCATCACGCCAAAAGCACAGCCAGGAAACGACAAACCACGTCTTTTTAGACTTAAAATGGATCAAGCCATTCTCAACCGAATGGGTTTCAATAATGATGGGGTAGAGGCAGCCATCGCACAACTCAAGGCCCGTCAAAACAAAAAACTCATCATAGGCGGCAACATCGGCAAAAACAAATGGACGCCCAATGAAGAAGCCGCCACAGATTACCTCTTGTCGTTCGAAGCGCTTTTTCCTTATGTAGATTATTTTGTGGTCAATGTTTCTTCGCCCAATACGCCCAATTTGCGCGCGCTGCAAGAAAAAGAGCCACTCCAAGACTTACTCCTGCGCTTGCAAGAGCAGAATAACACCAAAGCAGTGTCCAAGCCCATTCTTTTGAAAATAGCCCCAGATCTCACCAACACACAAATCGATGAAATCATCGAAATTGTTGCGTTCACCAAAATTGCAGGGCTCATTGTTGCCAATACAACCATCTCCCGCGACCAACTCAAGACGCCTGCTAGCGAAGTAGAAAAATTAGGCGCAGGCGGTATCTCCGGAAAGCCCGTCACCACGCGCGCTACCGAACTGATACACTACATCCATCAAAAAGCAGAAGGAAAAATCCCGATGATTGCCGTTGGCGGTATTCACAGCGCACAAGACGCCTTAGATAAACTAGACGCAGGAGCCACCTTAGTTCAGTTGTATACGGGCTTCATCTATGAAGGTCCTGCTTTGGTCAAGGCCATCAACAAAGCATTGCTTGAACGCGTTCAAAATTAAACATGAAAGCAGCGCAATTACAAATTACAGAATGTCCGCGCGATGCCATGCAAGGCATCAAAGACTGGATTCCAACCGAACAAAAGGCGCGCTACCTCAATGCGCTGCTCCAATGCGGATTCGATGTACTCGATTTTGGCAGTTTTGTATCGCCCAAAGCCATTCCTCAAATGCAGGATACCGCTGCCGTTTTGGATCTGTTGGCCGAGAGCTCCACTAAATTATTGGCTATAATCGCCAATTCAAGAGGAGCTTCTGCTGCAGCCCAACACGAGCGTATTTCTATTTTAGGATATCCGTTTTCAATCTCAGAAACGTTTCAACTTAGAAACACCAATTCAAACTTAGATCAAGCTCTTTTTCAATTAGCTGAAATCGACACCGTTTGTAGTCAGCAAAAGAAAGATTTACGCATCTATCTATCCATGGGCTTCGGAAATCCTTACGGTGATACCTGGTCCACAGATTTGGTGGCTCAATGGGTCGAAAAGCTCAATCAACGCTTTGATATCTCCGAATTTGCGCTTTCCGATACCATCGGTTGTGCCACACCACAAACTACGCAAACACTTTTTAATACCTTAACCACACAATACCCTGATTTGCGCTTTGCTGCACATCTTCATGTGGTGAGAGGCAAAGAACAAGCCCTTATTGAGGCCGTTATAGCAGGAGGTTGCCAACATTTTGATACGGCAATTGGTGGTTTTGGTGGCTGCCCAATGGCCAAAGATGAACTCACAGGCAATTTAGCAACAGAGGCGCTGCTCCATTTGGCGCAAGCCGCAAAACTACATCATGCCATCGATAGCAATGCTTTTGAGGCTGCTCGTCAAATTTCAACTTCAATCTTTAACAAATGAGAAACAAAAAACTACTTTGGGTAATCGGGATTCTTTTTGCACTATTAGTAGTCCTTTATTTTGTCAATGACTCCCGTTATGAGATACAAGAACCTCAAAAGAAAAATGAGGATATAGAAAAGGTAGAGGGCATTCAAGTTAGCACAGATTTCAATACGAATACCTTTGCAAGTAAGGCAGAACCAAAAGTGTTGAAAGACTTGAAATTGTGCGACAGCACCGTTCAATGGAGTGATGATTTACTCAGGCCGTCTTGTACGCCCAATTATTTTCGGGTCTTCCCGCTGAAAAAAGGACTAGATGTGGCGCAGGGTTGCATGGTGCTTTTGAAGGCAGGTGTCAATGGTTTTCCAGTGCGTCGTTTCGTTGTTTACGAGCGAGAAGGCAAGCAAATGGTTCAGGCAAATGGTTTTATTGGCTACCCAATTGAATTTAGGCCGCAAGCCAATCATTATGACGACGTTGTGATCCGTTTTTTCGAGCGCTTTGAAGGGCAAAAGTATTTTTATAACTGTCTCTTTACCTGGAAGCAAAACCGTTACCAGTATGTGCGTTGTGAGCAAATCAATGACGCGAATATCAAGCCCGAAAAACAAGCCGAGGTGTCGGCAGAAATCTTACAAATCCTCAATGAAAAACAGCTGGTATTTTAGTTTGTTATTGCTTTTGTTGAGCGCGTGCATCAATGGAGAGCAAACCTTCCGTGCCGACCACACCCATTTTTTGAGTAGCGGCAATAGCAAAGTCTGGATGCTGAAAGGTACGCAGCAACAAGAACAAGGCGAACTACACAAAAATGCTTGGGGAGAAATCCTATTTGTTTTTTACGTGACGGGAGAAGTGCTCGTGGGCTCTTTTGGAGATTTTGACAAAGGCGCTTACGACAAAGGTCATTTTAAATTCAATGAGGATAAAGAGCAACTCACGATACAGATCAATAAAGAAAAGTGGGCTTTTAAAGTACACGCACTGCAAGACGACGCGTTGGTACTCAAAACGCTAAAAGGCAAAGACCTCGCGTCTTATTTGCACCTTACGCCCCTTACTTTACCGCGTTAGAATTTTTCGAATGCACCTAAACCAAAAAGTGCGAAATCGTATTTGGCCGGATCTACTGGGTCAAATTCAAGCAATTTAGTTTGAAGTTCGAGATTGGTTTGCCAATCATTTTGTTTGCGGGTAATAAGCCCAAGTTTTCTGGCAATGTTTCCAGTGTGCACATCAAGGGGCACGTGAAGTGCATGGAGTGGAATGTGATCCCAGAGACCAAAATCAACGCCGTTTTGCGGGCTCCGGACCATCCAGCGCAAGAACATTACAATTCTTTTAGCGGCAGATCCTTTGGAGGGGTCTGCGACATGTTTGTGACTTCTGACTTCTAGAAAAGGAATGAACTGCGCTCTGAAATTGAGAATGTATTGATCTAAAAGTGGGCTCTTAGCTTGAAATGCTTTTTGCAGACCACCATTGAGGTAAAGACTTTTGAGGCCCAAAAGAAAACCATTTAAATCGACTTGATTAAAGGTGCGATGTATAAAAGGGCCGCAACTTTTGTCTTGGTAGTTCAGAACGTATTCATGCGGTGAGGGCCCTAAAATAGCGAGTAGTTTTTCACCGCTTTTGATGATGCTTTGGCGGTTTCCCCAAGCGATTGTAGCCATTAAAAATGCCACAATTTCGATGTCTTCTTTTTGTGAAAACCGGTGGGCAAGTGCAATGGGGTCCGTTGAAATAAAGTGCGTGGCTTCGTATTGTTGGGCCTTGAAGTCTAGAAATTCCTTCAGTTCAAGCGTTGATCCCTTAAACGAATTGTCCATCTTGCATGGTTAAACAGCGGTCGGCCATTTGGGCAAAGTTTGTGTTGTGCGTAACGATCACAAAAGTTTGCTTCATTTCTTCGCGTAGCGCCAGAAATAAGTTGTGCAACGCATTGGCGTTTTCGGTATCGAGGTTACCCGAGGGCTCATCTGCAAACACCAAAGCAGGTTCATTGATCAGGGCACGGGCAACGGCAATTCGCTGCTGTTCGCCTCCCGATAGGGCTTCTGGTTTGTGTTGTGCGCGGCTTGCGAGACCAAAGCGGTCTAGTAAGGTTTGCGCTTTTTTGAAGGCGTCGGTTTGGTTGCTGCCTCCAATGAGGGCAGGCAGCGCAATATTTTCAAGTGCCGTAAATTCAGGAAGCAATTGGTGAAACTGAAAAACAAAGCCCAGTCTTTGGTTTCTGAAGTGCGCAAGCGCTTTTTCGTTGAGCGAAAAGGGGTTTTTGCCTTCGATGAGCAGTTGCCCATTTGTGGGGTTATCAAGCGTACCTAAGATTTGCAGCAAGGTTGTTTTTCCCGCGCCAGAGGAACCGACGATAGAAATGATTTCAGCTGGTGCTACAGAAAGATTGATGCCTTTCAGAATGGCTAAATCACCGTAGTTTTTTTCTATGCTTTTCGCCTCGAGCATTAGTGTTTCTGTTTGATGGTGTGCCCAGCTTTGTCGCGTTTGGTTTCTAGGTAGCGTTCGTTGTGGATATTGCTCTCAATTTCAAGCGGAATATTCTCAATGATTTCTAGTCCATAACCGATAAGGCCGGTGCGTTTTTTCGGATTGTTAGACATCAGTTTCATTTTGCGGATGCCAATAGCACGAAGCATTTGCGCCCCGATGCCGTAGTCGCGTTCATCTGGCTTGAAACCAAGTTTTTCATTGGCCTCATAGGTGTCTAAACCTTCTTCTTGGAGTTTGTAGGCCTTGAGTTTGTTGAGTAAACCAATGCCGCGGCCTTCTTGGTTCATGTATACAATGGCACCCTTGCCTTCTTGATTGATGAGTTCCATGGCTTTGTGGAGCTGCGGACCGCAGTCGCAACGGCAGCTGCCGAAGATGTCGCCGGTGAGGCAAGAAGAGTGCACGCGCACCAACACCGCTTCGTCTTCGGTCCAGGTGCCTTTGGTGAGCACCAAATGGTCTTGGTCGTTACTTTGGTCTTTAAAGGCGCGCAACTGAAAATCGCCATAGGCGGTTGGCATTTCGACCTGAACTTGCTCTACGATCAAAGATTCGTGTGAAATGCGGTATTTAATAAGGTCTGCGATACTGATGATCTTGAGGTCGAATTTCTTGGCGATTTCCAATAGTTGTGGAAGGCGTGCCATGGAGCCATCTTCATTGAGGATTTCAACGATGATACCCGCTTCTTCAAAGCCTGCCAAACGCGATAAATCTACCGCTGCTTCGGTGTGTCCGGCACGGCGCAATACACCGCCTTTGCGCGCACGCAAGGGAAAGATGTGCCCTGGCTTGCCAAGTTC
>JAIPCC010000037.1 GCA_021738405.1 Crocinitomicaceae bacterium
ACTGCAGAAGAGCTCTATAGCATCAACAACTCGTCTTTGAAAGACGCGGTTGTTCAGTTCAATGGCGGCTGGACAGCTGCGCTCATCTCTAAAGACGGTTTGCTTTTGTCCAACCACCACTGTGGTTACGACGCTATTGCCGAACTCTCTACCCCTGAGCACGACTACCTTACCGACGGTTTCTGGGCAGCAGACCGCAGCCAAGAGCTCAAGCCAAAATCTCTATATGTACGCTTTTTTGTGCGCATGGACGACTGCACCAAACGCATCATGTCTAAAGTTTCGGACAACATGACCGAAGCCGAGCGCGAAAAAATCATCCGAGAGGAGATCGCCCTCATTGAAAAAGAAAACAGCGAAGGCGGCAAATATGTCGTTTCTGTACGCTCTTTCTTCCAAGGTAATGAATTTTACTTTTTTGTTTACCAAGACTACAAAGACGTTCGTTTGGTAGGTACGCCGCCAAACAGCATTGGTAAATTTGGTGGAGACACCGACAACTGGGAGTGGCCACGCCATACCGGAGACTTCTCTATGTTCCGCGTATACGCCGATGCCAGCGGGAACCCTGCCGATTTCAGCACCACAAACGTTCCTTTACATCCAAAACACCACCTTCCAATCAACCTAAATGGTGTCAAAGAAGGTGACTTCGCCATGATCATGGGCTACCCTGGCCGTACCAACCGCTGGTTGCCTGCAGGTGGTATTGACCAGAACGTCAAATACGCTTACCCAGCTTGGGTAGAGGCTTCTAAAACAGCCATGGACGCCATGAAAACCTACATGGACAAAGACGCGAATGTGCGCCTCAACTACGCTTCAAAATATGCGCGCACGGCCAACTACTGGAAAAACCGTCAGGGCATGATCGATGCACTCACGCAATTCCAAACAGCTGCCGCCAAAGCCAAAAACGAAGCTAAATTCGACGCTTGGGCCAACAAAACTGAAAACAAAGCGAAATACGGAACAGTTGTGAGCACACTCAACAATTTCTACAGCGCTACCAACGACAAATCAAGACACGACAACTACCTCTCTATTCTCGTTCGCAACTCAGAATACGCAGGCATTACACGCGGCTTAGGAGCGCAACTCATGTCTTACGCCAAAGCTGATGCTACCAAAAGAAACAGCATGAAAGCAGACCTCACGGCTGCCATCAATGAGTTTTTTGAAACGACATACGGGCCAGCCGAAATGGATGTCCTCATCAACGGCCTAGACCTCTACGCTACCAAAGCCAATTACGAACTCGCTAACGGCGTGGCGAGCATGTACGCAGATGGATCTTCCAAAAACGAAGTGCGCGCCATGTTTGCGATGTCTATTCTCGCCTCTAAAAATGGCATGCTTGCGTTCTTAGAAGCGCCAAGCGAAGGCCAATTGAGCAACGATCCATTGTACAAGTTGTCTGCAGATATGCTCGCACACCTCATGAAGCGTTCTGACGAACTCATCAAACTCACCGACGACTACAACCGTGCTTATCGCCTGCTCGTTGCTGGCCTCAGAGAATCAGGCCTCAGCACCATTCTCTATCCAGATGCCAACAGCACCCTTCGCCTCACTTATGGTAAAGTAAGTGCACTACCTGCAGACAAACGCAACGACGCCAAAATCAACAACTACACTACGCTTCAAGGGACCATCAACAAATACAAGCCCAACGACGAAGAATTTGATTTGCCACAGCGCCTCATTGAACTCAATGCCAAAAAAGACTTTGGTCCTTACGCAGACAAAGCGGGCTACATGCCTGTCAACTTCCTCACCAACAACGACATCACCGGTGGAAACTCAGGTTCACCAGTATTGAACGGCAAAGGAGAATTGATCGGCTTGGCCTTCGATGGCAACATTGAAGCCATGGCTGGAGACGTGATCTTCGACCAAAAATTGCAAAAAACCATTAATGTGGATATCCGCTACGTGTTGTTTATCATCGATAAATACGCTGGTGCAAAACACATCGTTGACGAAATGACCATCGTCGAGTAAGACATTGCAAGTTGGTGCTTCCAACTAGCTTGTAAGGAAAAGGCCTCTTCGGGGGCCTTTTTTTGTGGATATAAGGACCGATTATTAAACTAACTTTGTAAAAAATTCGAAATGAACTTCTTTCAACTTCTTAATTTCAAAGAAATCCTGACAGCCACTATGGTCTTATTTGCAGTGATTGATATCATCGGCAGCATTCCGATCATTATCAATTTAAGGCAAAAAGTCGGTCATATTGAATCAGAAAAAGCAAGTATAGTGGCGCTGTTGATCATGATTGTTTTCCTTTTTATTGGAGATCAAATCTTATCATTAATCGGCATCGACGTCTATTCCTTCGCTGTTGCGGGTTCTATTTTGATTTTTTTCATCGCCATCGAAATGATTTTAGGAATCACGCTCTACAAAGACGAAGAACCCGAGACCGCATCAATTGTACCGATCGCTTTTCCTCTGATTGCTGGGGCCGGCACCATGACCACACTGATGTCTATGCGGGCAGCTTATGCCGATATCAATATCATCATTGCCATCGTAATCAATGTCGGTTTGGTCTATGTCGTTTTAAAATCATCTGGCAAAATAGGTGCTTGGCTGGGCAAAGGTGGGATAGGCATCATCCGCAAGGTATTTGGCATCATCTTGATGGCCATCGCCGTAAAACTATTTACCGGAAATATTCAGCACTTATTCTAAGAGATAGAATGCGCTAAAGCATCTTTAAAATCCCCAAAAGTCAACTTTTGGTCAAAAAGACAATTACCTATCTCCGCCAATAAACAAATCCGAACCTCACCGTTCATATTCTTTTTGTCTTGCAGCATGAGTGCCCAAAGACCTTCCGCATTGTTGGGGATTTGAAGTTGATATGTTTGCTTGATGTATTTTTCAATAGATTGAAATTCCGTTTTGCTTAAAGTAGCTTGCTCGACAGAAAGTCGTGCTTCTAGCAGCATGCCGATTGCCACCGCATGGCCGTGCGCGAGTGGTGTTGCTGTGTTTAAATAATAGGATTCTAGCGCATGGCCAATGGTGTGACCAAAATTCAGGATCTTGCGCAAACCGCGCTCCATCGGGTCTTGTGCCACAATTTTAGCTTTGATTTGAACTCCTTGCTGGATGGTCTCAGAGCGCAGTTCGAGTGGGATATTTTCTATTTGGATAAGCTCTTCCCATAACGCCGCATCAGAAATGAGGGCGTGTTTGAGTAACTCGGCGAAGCCATTGGTCCATTCATGGGATGGCAAGGTATGCAAGAAACCTGTATCAATATACGTTGCGTGTGCAGTTGCAAAGGTTCCAATTTGATTTTTATAAGCGGCAAAATCGATGCCCGTTTTACCACCAACCGCTGCATCGACCATACCAAGCAAACTCGTTGGAATATTGATAAACGCAAGGCCACGTTTGTAAACGGAAGCCACAAAACCGCCGAGGTCCGTGACCATCCCTCCTCCTAGATTGATCAAGAGGTCGTGGCGCCCAAAACCAGCTTCAGTAAGGGTTTCCCAAACCTGAAAACAAACTCCGAGCACTTTGTTTTCTTCGCCTGCCGGCAGCATAATTACCTCAGCTTCGGATAAGGCTTCAAAGCCTGTTATTAAGAATTCAAGGCAGTGGTCGTGGGTGTTTTCATCGACTATAATGGCGATTTTCCTAAGCGCAAACGGCGCAAGAATTGAAGAAAAAGTAGAGTTGAGCAGTGGCCCCCATTCAATTGGACTAAGCTGTTCAGAAAAAGAAGCCGTATGCATGGTTCAAATTTACGAAAAGACCTTAATTTTGGTGCATGATTTCTTTCGACAACACCGAAATTGCCTTTCGCTCCAAAAACAAGCAGGACCTCCAACGCGCCTACTTGCTTTTCAAGATCATTGGCGCACCAAGCATCGTGAAACTAGGCAAGATACTGACGCCGGTCGCGCTGCAACTGCACTTACCCATCAAAGGCCTGATCAAAAAAACGATCTTCAAGCAGTTTTGCGGCGGAGAAACGATCAAAGAGTGCGACCCTGCCATTGCTAGTCTGCATGCTTTTGGCATCGGCACCATTCTCGATTATTCGGTAGAAGGCAAAACCAAAGAAGAAGATTTCGAGCAAACCACGCAAATCATCATTCAAACCATCGAAAAATCGGCTACCGATAAGCGCATCCCTTTTGCCGTCTTTAAAATTACAGGGATTGCCCAACACCACTTGCTCGAATTGGTATCTGAACAAATCCGAGCGAGTAGAAAAGGTCTATCCTTTCGCGAACTTACCTCACAAGAAAACGAGCAGATCCAAGCCATCATTGACCGCATTGACCGCATTTGTGCAGCGGCAGCTAAGCACCAAACGCGTTTATTCATCGATGCCGAAGAAACCTGGATCCAAACGGCTATCGACCAATGGACCTTCGACATGATCTGCAAATACAATCAGACCGACTGCATTGTCTACAACACCGTCCAAATGTATCGCCACGACCGCCTCGCGTTTATTCATTCCGAATACGAAAAAGCACTACAAGCAGGCGTCAAATACGGCGTCAAATTGGTGCGCGGCGCCTACATGGAGAAAGAACGCGCCCGAGCACAAGCGCTGGGCTACCCCTCGCCTATTCAGCCCGACAAACCCAGTACCGATAAAGATTACGATGCAGCACTTGACTTTTTGGTGTCCAACAAAGCTGTCTTCTCTATTTGCGCAGGTACTCACAACGAAAGCAGCTCCATGTATTTAGCGTCCTTGCTTCAAGAAGCGCAAATACCAGCCGACAGCAAGCAATTTTACTTTGCGCAATTGTTGGGGATGTCTGACCACATTTCTTACAATCTTTCGGATGCAGGCTACCAGGTGGCCAAATATGTACCTTTTGGCCCTGTTCAAGAGGTTTTGCCTTATTTGCTGCGCCGTGCAGACGAAAACACTTCTGTTGCGGGGCAAACCAGCCGAGAACTCAACTTGATCATCAAAGAAAAAGCAAGAAGAAAAGCTTAGTGCTTGACTAACGGATAAGACCTCCCGTTGATACTTACATAGTAAACACCTTGAGGCCAGTTAGCTAGGTCAATTGTTTGCGCCGGTGTGATGGTTTCGCGCTGTAATAAATTCCCCACAACATCATGGATTTCAATCAACTTGGCTTCTGAACCTTGCCAATTGAAGTGCAAAACGTCAGTAACAGGGTTTGGGAACATCAGTACCTGGTTACCTTCATACAGCGGTCTAAGGCCAACTAGCTGATTGGTGGTAAAAACGGTGTCGGTTTGGACATAAGCTGAGCCATCTCCATTGACTTTCAAAACAAAAACATTACTACCACCGTTGAGTTGGTTCTGACCGTCAACTATTACGGAATTCATGCCAACCGCAATAAAACCGCCATCTAGGGTTGGCTTGATATTGCCGATATAGTCGTAACCTTGGTTGATAACCATGGTATAGGGCAAACCTAACCAATAACCAAACAAAGCATCAACAAATCCAAAATTAAGGTCGTAATGTTCTGCGAACGTACTGTCATTTTGAACCTGAATGCCATAAACAGAATAATCCTGCTGTGCTAGATATGCAATTTGTTGACATTTATCATCAGACAGAAAAGCACCATCTTGAGGAGCATTTTGATTGGTAACCTGCCCGCTGAGCGAGAGGGTGCCCGAAAATACGTTATGATTTTCTGCTGTGAAAGTATGATAACCTGCAAATTGAATTCCAAATGGTGTTTGCGTAAGGTCTGAGACAACAAAATCCCCACTGAGATGACCTAAGGTATCGAACCATTGAACAACGCCTTGATCGTTGATTTTCATTATAAAACCTTTTGTCGCGCTTGAATCAGCCACAAACCACTCCCCCCCCACTACAAACAAACTATCCGAAACTCGGAGCACGCTATTGGCGCGGTCAGCACCTTCTGTTCCGAGTGTTTTTGTCCAAAGCGTATCTCCGTTTTTATCGAGGCGCATGGCGAAAAAATCCGCCTCAGCACCAGAAATAGCTTGCCGCTCGCCGACCAACACAAAACCAGTATCGGCGGTCATGACGCCATCGTGAATGCGGCCCCACCCAGCACTTGGGTAGGTTTTGATCCATTGTTGGTTGCCATTCAAATCGGTGTAAATCAGCATGGGTTCATATGCGCCGGCAGACCAGGAATTGGACATGCCCGCAAGGTAGTAACCCATTCCGGGACGGTGAAAAACACGCTTGATTTCTTCGCTTTCTTGTGCGCCATAAGCCTGGCTCCATAAGTAGTTGCCCTGCTGATCGAGTTTCATGAGAAAACCCTGCGCGTTGTCTTCCCAACTGCCGCTGCTGCCCGCCACTACAAAGGTGGAATCTGGCAAGGTCAAGACATCTTCACCTTTGTCGAATCCGGTTCCGGAATACAACTTATAAAAACGCGCTTGTGCACTGAGGACTTGTACAACGCACAAAAAGGACAAAACAGTTAGAAATCGCATCGGAACTGAAGATAAAGTGAGGCCCCATTTTGCAAGGCTATGTTGTCTGAACGCAAGAGCAATTCGCTGCGCTTGAATCGAAAAGCGGAGTATGCCTGCAGGCGCAAACCACCAAAACCACCATAGGCCATCCCGAGGCCGGTATGCCAAGCTTTTTTGACTTTGAATTGCGCACCCGCATAAATGAGCGGTGTATAGGTTTGACGCAGCATAAACTGCGCGCCGTAATATGCTTCTAAGCGCTGTGGGCTGTCCCAGTCTAAGGTTTTGGACAAGCGGATTTGAGCGGGCAAAAGCATCCAGCTCGGTCCTACTGATTTTTGATATCCTAAAGAATCTAAGAAGCTACTAGTGAGCTCATCCAAACTTGTTTGCTGCCATGCGGCAAGTGAATAGCCCGCATAGGCCAAAGCACCATCTAGGCTGTAAGCAGTTGTTTGCGCACTGCGCGCCACACCTAAATTTTGGATAAGCAACTGAAATTGCTGCTGGTTATCCGAAGAATCGCTGGCGCCAAAGCGGTAGTCGATGTCTAGTGCGACACCATAAGTATTTGCTGCGCTGGCCAAAAGCGCTGCTTGGCCGTTTAGGGCAAGGTCAATTTGCGCCGTACTGGGGTCTTGCAACCAAGTTCCTTTTTGGATGCTTGCACCGAGGTGTTGTTGAACAGACACCACATGCAGTAAAAAAGAAGATTTGGTGTCGGGATTGTAGATGCCAAAACCAATTTTGGAGAAAATAGTAGCTTCTGCGCGCAGGTTGCTCAAATCTAAGGTATCGCCTGCATAGGGCAAACCGCCTCTGAAAACCAAACCAAAAAGATCTTTAGAAAATTGCAGACCAGCATACTGATGGATGCCTGCGCCCAAGACCCATCTATAACTCGAGCCCCATTTTTTGCTGTCTTTTGAAACCTGCCAAGGCGTTTGCCACTGTGCATTCAAGCCCATTTGCAGACCAAAGGTATTGCGCTGGTTCAAATTGGCCAAGGAGCGATTGATTTGACTTGAGTCGATGAGCCCACCATAAAAGAAGGCGTCAGTTACCTGTCTGCGCACGCCAGTACTGTTATAAGTTCCGTAAGTATCTAGCAATAAGGTTTGCTGCGCATAAACAGACTGCAGCCCGACCAACAACAAAAACAGTAAATTGCGCATTAGGGTCTGATTTGAGTTTGGAGTTGCAGTTGCAATTGCAGTGCGAGAAAAGCATTTGCTTGAATGTGCTGTTGCACAGCCAAACCAGTATTTGGATCTGTGGTAGCAAAGGTAGCCGCTACCGCTACTTCATTGAGGTCTTGGAGATCTGCCACCAAAGCGGGCGGCAAAACAATCTGAATTTTGCTTTTCTTTTTGAGCAAACCGTCCGCTGGGTCTATCTGCCCCATAACTGCAGAAGCCAATTGCGCGTCGGCAATGACGGTGTGCAAAATTTGTCCGTCTTTCATAAAGTATAAGACCAAATCACAGGCTAGCGGAAAAGCGTTGGTGGCGTTGAGCACAACCGTAGCGCCCGTTACATGTGATTTTTTGAGGTCTTGTTTGAGGTTGAGTGCAAAGGTATCTTGGAGCGTGAGGCCATCTGCGCTCAGGGCCATTGGCATTTGTGCAGATACTTTGAGTCTCAAACGGCTGTTCGCAAAAGCTTCGTCGTGGCCAGCAGCGGTGTTGCCCCAAGGGTTGGGTTGCAATTGATAGCTGACCTCTTGAAAAGCACCGAGGTTTTCGAGGTAACTTTTAATATTGCTGTTATTTTGGTCAAAATGCAGGTTCAGCGTACTGGGTTGAAGGGTATTCCAGGTACCTACCGCCGGTGCCAGATACATACTTGGGCCAATGCTCGGCGCAGACAAAGAAAGCGCTTGCCCTTGCGTATTGGTTGCATTCAAGGATTCAATTTGGGCACGCAAGGCCATTTTAAAACCGTTTTCTATTTGCAAATCAAGGCTGAGGTCGGGTAAGGCAATACTGCCATTGGTGATTTTGTCTAGATAAGGCAAGGTAAATTGTTCTTGGCCGGCAATGAGCGCCGAGCCAAAATAGCCTTTGGCGTAATCAAAACGGAGGTTTTTGAAAGTTGCCTCGAATTTGAAAACTTGGTTATTGTAAATGGAAACCGCTTGGCCACTAGGGTCTGTTTTGAGCGTGAGTTTGGATTGCAATTGATTGTACTCCAAGCCCTGAAGACCACCAAGATCGATGTCGTAGCCACTCAAGTTGATGTTTTCTGTTGCCACAGTTGGATTTTGAACCGTGCCCGGTGGTACCGTATAGTTTTGTAAGAACACCTGACCATTTTTGCTCACCCCAAGCAATTCAATTTGATACATGACCGCCGTGTTGAGCGGGTTGTAGACTTTGAGCTGAATTTGACCCGACTGCACGCGCACTTTCTTGAGTTGGATGTCGCCGAGTTCGAGTTGGTGCACCTTCACGCTATTGACGAACACAAAGCCGGGCGTTACGTTATTGACCGTAAAATTGGATTGGTATTGCTGCGTAATGGCCGTATCGGGAATTTTGACGATATCCGACAAGCTGAGGTCGAGTACAGTTCGGCTCAGGTTGATGTCGATTTGGTTATTGCTGATGCTGAGCGTGGAATCGTTGTAGAGATGGGCCAAGCTGAGGGTGTCGTTGAGGACGGGCAGCAGCCAATCGCTTTGCCAACGAGTTGCTTCTTTCTTACAAGAGAAAAAGCTCAGCGCAATAATTAAGATTCCTAGCCAACGCATTTGTTTCATTTTCAATTTGCTACATTTTCAATCACCGCTGCGTATCCTTGACCAACGCCGATACACATGGTCACTAAGGCATAACGCTTGTTGCTGCGTTTGAGTTGCCTCGCAGCGGTTAAAAGCAAGCGCGCGCCACTCATGCCGAGCGGATGCCCTAAAGAGATGGCGCCGCCGTTTGGATTGATGCGTGCATCGCGGTCTGCAAGACCCAGCGCGCGCGAACAAGCCAACACTTGGGCGGCGAAAGCTTCGTTGATTTCGATCAGATCCATTTGATCCAAAGTGAGACCTGCTCGTTCGAGTGCCTTTTGGCTTGCCGGTACCGGGCCAATGCCCATGATGCGGGGCTCTACCCCTGCCACTGCAGCCGACAAGATTTTAGCCATTGGCTGCAGTCCGTGTTGTCTAACGCCCTCTTCATTGGCCAACAACAAAGCTGCAGCGCCGTCGTTGAGCCCTGATGCATTGCCAGCCGTGACGCTGCCGTCTTTTTTGAAAGCTGGACGCAAGTTGGCTAAGGTGTCTAATGTAGTGTTCGCACGAGCGAATTCGTCTTTTTCAAAAACGATGGCTTCTCCTCTTTTTTGAGGAATTGAAATGGGGGTTATTTCTGCTGTGTAAAAGCCTGCCGCCTGCGCTGCTGCTGTTTTTTCTTGGCTCCAGCAAGCAAAAGCATCTTGATCGGCTCTTGAGATTTGATATTGATCGGCTAAATTTTCTGCGGTCATGCCCATGCTGTCAACACCATAAAGTGCTTCCATTTGCGGATTGATGAAACGCCAGCCAAAACTGGAGTCGTGCATTTGGGCATCGCGGCCAAAAGCGCTGGACGTTTTGGAAATGACCCAAGGGCCGCGCGTCATGTGCTCTACGCCACCCGCAACATATACGTTTCCTTCGCCGTTTCGCAAGGCGCGCGTAGCGTTTACGGCTGCGGCCAAGCCCGACGCACATAGTCTATTGACAGTTTCGCCCGGTACTTCTATCGGATAACCTGCCAACAAAGAAGCCATTCGGGCCACATTGCGGTTGTCTTCGCCAGCCTGATTGGCGCAACCGAGCAAAACGTCTTCAATGCACTTAGGATCTAGTTTAGGATGGCGCTCGAGTAAAGCTGCCAATACTTTTGCGGCTAAATCATCGGCGCGCAGGGTTGCTAAACTACCGCCAAAATTGCCAATAGCACTGCGGATTCCGTCAATTAAATATACTTCTTGAGACATTGTTTCGATTTTCTATTCAAAGATAAAATAAAATGTGCCGTCGACAAGAATTCACCAATTTTAGTTATGTTCGTAGCCATGGAAAATACGCACTGCCCGATCTGTCAATTTTCGGCAACTCAACCCATTTTCGACAACACGCTTTTGAAGTGTCCAAAATGCGGGCATGGATGGGCCAATCTCCAACTAGATCAAGCATATTTACAGCAACTTTACGCCGAGAACTACTTCAAAGGGGAAGAATACGCCGACTACCTGGCCGATAAAGAAATCCTGCAACTCAATTTTGCCAAGCGCACCAAGCAAATCGCGGCGCAAGGCTTCGCGCCCAAAAGAGCTTTAGAAATTGGCTGCGCCTATGGCTTTTTCTATGAAACACTCAAAGAAACTTTTCCTTCGGCAAGCTACCAAGGATACGATATTTCGGCAGCGGCAATCAGCTATGCCAACGAACATTTCGGCCCTCATTTTTCAGCTGATAACTATTTAGAAACCAACTCCGACCAAACCTACGACGCCATTTTCATGTGGGATGTCATAGAGCACTTGTCTGACCCAGGGGCTTTTTTGGCCAAAGCACACAAAGCGTGCGAAACAGGTGGAATGCTCTACCTCACAACCGGTGATTTTGGCGCGCTTTTACCCAAGCTGCAAGGCAAAAAATGGCGCATGATCCACCCGCCAACGCACTTGCATTATTTTACGCAAAAATCCATGACGGCACTTTTGCAGCAGCACGGCTTTGAACCCGTTTTTTACAAATACCCACCGGTTTACCGCTCCTTGAGACTGATTTATTTTGCGCTGTTCATTTTGAATAAAACACCCAAGCGTTTTCACAATTGGATCTACGAACGCATCCCGAAAGCGGCCTCCATTCCGATCAATACACGCGATATCTTTTTTGTTGGCGCCAAAAAAACAACCGTATAATGTACCACACCATCACTTCAGCAGACCTCAGCTTTTTTGAGTCGCTTCTTTCAGACCGTTGTAAATCAGACCTCGCTACCCGCGAAGCCTATGACCACGACCACACCGAAGACCTGCATTTTGCGCCAAGTGTGGTGCTCCTGCCACAAAACACCCAAGAAGTTTCAGAAATATTGGCTTATTGTCATGTGCACAATATCCCCGTTACGCCAGCTGGCGCCAGAACAGGCTTGAGTGGCGGCTGCTTGCCCATTCATGGAGGGGTCCTTTTGAGCTCCGAAAAACTCAACCGCATCATCGAAATCGATGAAAAAAATGCGCAAGTCACTACCGAACCTGGGGTCATTACAGAAGAATTACAAAACGCCGTCAAGGCCAAAGGTTTGTTTTACCCGCCAGACCCTGCCAGCAAAGGCTCTTGCTTTATCGGGGGGAATATTGCCGAAAATTCAGGCGGCCCCAAAGCGGTCAAATATGGCGTCACCAAAGACTGGGTGCTCAACTTAGAAGTGGTTTTGGCCGACGGCACCATTATGTGGACCGGCGCCAATGTTGTCAAGAATGCAACTGGGTACAACCTCACGCAATTAGTGGTGGGTTCGGAAGGTACTTTGGCTTTTGTGACCAAAATTGTGCTCAAACTCATTGCCCACCCTACCCAAACGCTGCTCATGCTGGTTCCGTTTTACGACGCAGTGCAGGCCTGCGAGGCGGTGGCCTCCATTTTCAACGCGGGCATTACGCCCAGCGGCCTTGAATTCATGGAACACAACGCCTTGCGCTGGTCTCAGACCTTTTCTGGCGATTTCAGCATTGAAGTCAAGGACACGCATGCGGCACATTTACTTATAGAGGTCGATGGTTTTGATACCGAGCAACTCATGAAAGAATGCGAAAGCATTATGGCCGTACTCGAGACTTACCCGACAGACGAAATTTTATTTGCCGAATCTGAAGCCCAGAAAAACACACTCTGGAGCCTGCGCCGCAAGGTAGGTGAAGCTGTTAAAGCACAATCTGTCTACAAAGAAGAAGATACGGTAGTGCCGCGCTACGAGCTACCGCGTTTGCTTGCAACAGTTAAAGCCATTGGGCAAAAATATGGTTTTGAATCGGTGTGTTATGGCCATGCCGGAGACGGCAACTTGCACGCCAATATCATCAAAGGAAACTTAAGCGACACTTTTTGGAATGAAGAACTCACTGTAGCGATACGCGAACTTTTCACGCAAGTCATAGAAATGGGCGGCACTATTTCGGGAGAGCACGGTATTGGACTTGTTCAAAAACCCTACATGGACCTCGCTTTTAGCCCGACAGGCCTTGGGCTCATGCGCGGCATCAAACAAGTTTTTGATCCAAAAGGCATTTTAAATCCTGGGAAGATCTTTTAGGCTTCCATCCAATGCAAATTGCGGCTGTAAAGCAAGACCCAAACGCCACCATAAAGAATCCCGACAATCGTCAGAATGGTTGGAATACCTGTAATCGGATTGAAAAGATAAGGCAAGACCACCAAACCAAGGCTGTAAATGATGTAAAAATGAAAGCCTAGTTTACGGCGTTGGTACATCAAAACGACGCCAGTTAAACCCAGCACCAAGACCAAAAACTGAACGCTGTTGTAGGCCTGAAAATGCTTGAACATATTGTCTGTGACGCTTTCCATCTGGTCGATGATGTAGGTAAAATCAGCAGCATCGCCTTCTTCGAGCTGTTCGCGCATGTTGGCAAATTCTAATTTGGCTTGCTTGATCATTTTGGTGTCTGGCTTAGCGCCGAGCATCCCGCTGAAAGACCCTAAGAGACTCACGCTCATGTTGATACTAGACAGGATAACCAAAACCAATAAGAAAACGGGTCTTTTCTTCTTGACGATAGGCTCGTCTTGAATTTCAAAATCACTCATGTGCTAAGTATTGTTGTAAAAATTGTTGGGCTGCGTGCATGTCGGTAGCTAAAATGCGGTCTGATTCTAGACTTTCGACCACCGTTCTGAACTGGGCATGGAGTGCTTCTGACCAGACGGCTGCTTGTAAAGGTCTTCTGAATTCAAGGCCTTGCGCAGCATGAATGAGTTCGATGGCGAGGATTTTTTGGCAATTGTCTAGGACGCGATACAGTTTGGTAGCGGCGTTGGCTCCCATACTGACGTGGTCTTCTTGGCCGTTGCTGCTGTCAATGGTGTCTACAGATGCAGGCGTGCACAATTGTTTGTTTTGACTCACGATTGACGCACAAGTATACTGGGTAATCATGAGCCCAGAGTTGAGCCCCGGATTTTTGACCAAAAACGCAGGCAAACCGCGCGTTCCGGAAATGAGTTTGTAGGTTCTGCGCTCAGAGATGCTTCCCATTTCGGCCATTGCTATGGCTAAGAAGTCGAGGATGAGCGCAAGGGGTTGGCCATGGAAGTTTCCGGCAGACACCACTTGGTCATCGTCTGGAAATACAGTAGGGTTATCGGTTACGGCATTGATTTCTCTCGTGACAATTTGCGCGGCGTGGTCAATGGTGTCTAAAGTAGCGCCGTGAACTTGTGGTATGCAGCGGAACGAATACGGGTCCTGGACATGCGCTTTGGCTTGTTCCATGATTTGGCTGCCTTCCAATTGGTTTCTGAACCAAGAAGCTACACGAATTTGCCCTACTTGGTTTCTGATTTCATTGACATTGGCTGCAAACGGTTCTTTGCGGGCATCGTAGGCTTCAATGGAGAGCGCAGCAACCTGATTGAATCCTTCAAATAAGCGGTAAGATTGTGCTACGGCATAAGATGCATAAGCAGACATAAACTGCGTACCATTAAGCAAAGCCAGACCTTCTTTGGACTGAAGCACAATAGGTTCTAAGTTGAATCTTTTGTTTAATTGAGCTGTGCTTATCTTTTCATTTTCAACATAAACCTCTCCTTCTCCAATTAAGGGAAGTGAAAGATGTGCAAGCGGTGCGAGGTCGCCAGAAGCGCCCAAACTACCTTGTTGATAAACCACTGGATAGATGCGCTCATTGAAGAAAAACAAGAGGCGTTCCACTGTGGCCAACTGCACGCCAGAGGCGCCTTTTGAAAGACCGAGCACCTTGAGTAAAAGCATGCGGCGCACCACTTCTTGCGGCACCTCCTCACCCATTCCACAGGCATGCGAACACACCAAGTTGCGCTGCAGCGCTTCGAGGTCTGCATGGCTAATGGCGGTGTCGCAAAGGGAGCCAAATCCGGTATTGATGCCGTAAATGAGTTGAGCACTCTGTGCTACTTTTTGATCGAGGTAGGACCTGCATGCTTGAATGCGCTCCTTTAGCTCTTGCCCTAAAACAAGGGGTTCTTTGGTGGTCAATAAATGCTCAAACTCTTCTAAGCTGAGGTAAGCAGTAGTCAGTTCTAAAGACATAATCAAGGAAATTAGTTGCGCACAAACTGCGCGAAATCTTTGGCAAAATAAGTCAGGATACCATCAGCTCCGGCGCGGCGCATGCTCAAAAGCATCTCGCTCACAGCGCGCTCGTAGTCTAGCCAACCGTTTTTGGCAGCGGCGTAAACCATAGCGCACTCACCGCTTACGTTGTAAGCCGTGATGGGCAGAGGAAAATTCTCTTTGAGTAAGGCAATGACATCTAGATAACAGAGCGCAGGCTTCACCATCAGCATATCGGCGCCCTCTTCAAAATCGAGCTGTGCTTCGAGCAAGGCTTCTCGCTTGTTGGCTGGGTTCATTTGATACGTTTTTTTATCGCCTGATTTAGGTGCAGAATTGAGTGCATCGCGGAAGGGGCCATAAAAAGCGCTGGCGTATTTAGCGGTATAAGACATAATAGAAACGTCCGTGTAGCCTTTTTCGTCTAGGGCATTGCGCAAATAACCCACACGGCCATCCATCATGTCAGAAGGGCCAATGATATCTGCTCCGGCCTGTGCTTGCGCAAGGGTCATGTTGGCTAAAATGGGCAAGGTTTCGTCGTTGAGAATGCGGCCATCTTGAACCAAACCGTCGTGACCATCAGAAGAATACGGATCCATGGCCACATCTGTCATGACCACCAACTCTGGAAATTCTTTTTTGATTGCCGCAATGGCGTGCAAATAAAAGTTGTCGTCAGACCAGCTATAAGAAGCCATTTGGTCTTTGTGCAGCTCATCTACTGCCGGAAAGATATCGATTGTAGAAATGCCAAGTTTGAGGCAGGCCTCTAATTCTGGTAACAAAAGATCTAAAGACCAACGGAAATTATTGGGCAAAGAAGCGACCTCATCTTTGATGCCTTTCCCGTCTTTGAGAAAGATGGGGTAAATGAGGTGCTGTACGCCTAATTGCGTTTCTTCCACCATGTGGCGAATGACGCTGTTTTTGCGGTTGCGTCTGGGGCGAATGGTATTCATATGCTTACATGAGCATGCCGCCACAAACATGTAGCGTTTGTCCGGTGATGTAGGCAGAAAGATCAGAAGCCAAGAAAACTGTAGCGTTGGCAACGTCTACTGGCTGGCCACCGCGCTTGAGCGGAATGCTGTTGCGCCAAGAAGCCACAACGTCTTGATCGAGTACTTCGGTCATTTCAGTTTCAATGAAACCAGGCGCAATGGCATTGCAACGGATATTGCGCGAGCCAAGCTCAGCAGCAATGGATTTGGTGAATCCGATAAGGCCTGCTTTAGAAGCTGCGTAATTGGACTGCCCGGCGTTTCCTTTGACACCAACAACAGAACTCATGTTGATGATAGAGCCAGAACGCGCCTTTAGCATCGGCTTTTGGACGGCTTTGGTGAGGTTGAAGGCAGATTTGAGGTTGGTATTGATGACTTCGTCCCATTGTTGTTCGGTCATGCGCATCAAGAGGGTATCACGGGTAATTCCCGCGTTGTTGACAAGCACATCTACGGTGCCAAAAGCAGCAACTACGTCGTCTACGAGTTGTTGGGCTTGGTCAAAATTAGAAGCATCTGAACGGAAACCTTTGGCAATACCGCCATTGGCAGTAAGTTCGGCCTCGAGTGCACGGGCTTTCTCTTCAGATGATAAGTAAGTAAATGCAACGGTTGCGCCTTGTTGTACGCAAGTTTCTGCGATTGCTTTACCGATGCCTCGCGAGGCGCCAGTAATTAATACGACTTTGTTGTCTAGTAATCCCATGTTATTTTGTGTTGTTATTTAGGTTCAAAGATAGAAAAGACTTATTAGAAATGATGCGCAAATCTTCGCGATGAATGCCCTTTCTTTTAAAAGTGGTATCGCAGAGCGAACTGGCATAATGCGGCGTTACTTCCACACAGCCCGACTTCACAATCGGAAAAACTTCCTCAATTTTTGGCGCGCTGCAATAAGCTGTTTGTCTCTTGCGCAAGCCGGCTTGTATCGTTTGCAAAAGGCCAGGTGAACCTTCTAGAAACAACCTTGAAATTTGATTTCCTTCTCGTGTAAAGAGGTAATTGACGATTGTTTTGCGCGTACCTTCAGACATCGGGCAATCGAGCCACACTTCTTGGTTCATGCTCAACACTTTATCGGTTGCCCAAAGTACTTTGTAGTGGATACGGACATTGCGTTGCCCCACACAAAAAGCACCCAAAGTATCTTTTTTGAGCAAATGCTGCATTAATTTGGTGAAAGGATGACCGCCAAAATGAGGGTATTTGATTTGAATGCTGTCGAGCTGCAGGTGTTGTAGGTAATGCTTGATAGGTTCTGCCGTAGCCGATTGCTCGAGCAGGTCAAATTGATCCATGCGGGCACGGTTTTCACGGCCACAAGCAAACAGCATTAAACTCAATAGTAAAAAAGAACCGACTTTTGAAATCATATCACGAGGTTGCCATAAAGATCGTAGTGATCTGCGCTGGTGATCAATACACGCGAAAAATCGCCCAATCGAACATATCCATCCGCTTTTTTGACCAATACTTCGTTGTCTACCTCCGGGGAGTCAAACTCAGAGCGCCCGATGAAATAGTCGCCTTCTGCGCGGTCAAACAAGACTTTGAGCTCCTTTCCTACTTTGAGCTGATTGAGCTCATAGGAGATACCGCTCTGCAATTCCATAATGGCATCTGCGCGTTCTTTTTTGATCGCTGCCTCTACGTCGTCGTTAAACTGATAAGCGTGGGTGTTTTCTTCGTGCGAATACGTGAAGATGCCCAAGCGGTCAAAACGCGTGCGCTCCACGAAGTCGTACATTTCTTGAAAATCAGCTTCGGTTTCTGAAGGATAACCAGCTATGAGTGTGGTGCGCAAAGCCAAACCAGGCACTTTGGCACGGATAGCAGCCACGAGTTCTTCGGTTTTTTCGCGGGTGATACCGCGGCGCATGGCTTGCAAAATGCGCGTAGAGCCATGCTGCAAAGGCATGTCGAGGTATTTGCAGATGTTGTCGCGCTCGGCCATAACATCGAGTACATCCATCGGAAAACCAGACGGAAACGCATAATGCAAGCGGATCCAGTCCAGACCTTCGATATCGGAAAGGCGCTTAAGCAGATCTGAAAGCGCGCGTTTTTTGTATAAATCAAGCCCGTAATAAGTGAGGTCTTGGGCAATGAGCATGATTTCTTTCACGCCTTTAGCCACCAAACCTTTAGCCTGCAATACCAAATCTTCTATTGGTGTAGATTGGTGCTTGCCGCGCATGAGTGGAATCGCACAAAACGAACAAGGGCGGTCACAGCCTTCGGCAATTTTAAAATACGCGTAATGACTTGGCGTGGTGAGGATGCGCTCTCCAACGAGCTCGTGTTTGTAGTCGGCTTTGAGTGTTTTGAGTAAGCGCGGAAGCTCACGGGTGCCAAAGTAGGCATCGACCTCCGGGATTTCGCGCTCTAAATCTTCGCGGTAACGCTCAGACAAACAACCCGTAACGTATACTTTCTCGACCAAACCTTCTTGCTTGGCTTCTGCGTAGCGCAAAATGGTATCGATAGACTCCTGTTTGGCGTTGTCAATGAAGCCGCAAGTATTGATGATCACAATTTCTGAATCGTCTTGTTGGGCTTCGTGCTCGACCTCAAACTGATTGGCCTTGAGCTGTGCCATCAGCACTTCAGAATCAAAAGTATTTTTAGAACAGCCAAGTGTAACCACATTGACTTTATTCTTTTTAAGGGTTTTCGTCTTCATTCGGTTACAAAAATAGGGCTCTTTGCGCAATTGGTATTACTTTTGACAACACTTGTCAAGCAAGAACCCATGAAAACGCTTTTTATCCTCCTTTTATCCTCGTTACTTTTTTCTTGTTTCGTACCAAGATCCAAACGCGTCCCACCTTTGAGCTATATGCAACGCCAACTTTCAGAGATCAACGATTCACTTTACCAAAGTGAAACCGAGCCCATCCAAATCGATTCGCTCCAACTTGAAGCAAATATCCTTACACTTTACTATTCATGTCCTGACAATCCAGGAGAATTGAACTTAATAGGCAGTACTATGCTTGCTAAATCATTTCCTCCCATCAGATCTTGCAAACTAATGGCTTCCAGTCCGAAAGCAAGCTCACACAATTCAACGCCTTTCCATGGTTCGGTGCAATTTGACATCAAGCCACTTAGTCATAAATTCATCAAAGATGCGCCTACCTACCTTCAAATTCAAGGTTGGCCTGAAAAATTACTTTTTATTTACCCTGAATAATGGAAGAAGAACGCATTGACAAAATCATTCTCGAACGCGGCTTGGTCAGTTCCCGTGTGCGCGCAGAGGAAATCATCAAAAAATATGGCGTAAAGGTCAACGGCAAGCTCTTTTCCAAGCCTGGCAAAAAAGCACCTACCGATGCCGTTATTGAACTGCTCGCTGCAGAAATTCCATGGGTTTCAAGAGCCGCCTACAAGCTGATCGCCGCACTGGACCACTGGAAAATTGCTGTCAAAGACCAAACTTTCATTGACCTAGGTGCCAGCACGGGTGGGTTTACGGAAGTCCTGCTAGACCGAGGTTTGGCAAAGTCTTATTGCGTTGATGTAGGCCAAAAACAACTCCACGAAAAAATCAAAAACGACCCAAGGGTTGTCAATTTGGAGAAAACACATGCCCGCGACCTCACTGAAAAATTACTCCCAGAACAAGTAGACGGCTTGGTGGTGGATGTCTCATTTATTTCACTCGAAAAGGTCCTGCCCTTCACGATTCCGTTTCTCAAACCAAAGGCAACCGTTGTTTTATTGGTCAAGCCGCAATTTGAACTCGGCCCCGGCTCTCTGAACAAAGCGGGCGTCGTGAAAGACACCAGTCAGTACCCTGCGCTTTTAGAAAACATCAAGCAGATGGCCCAACGCAACCAATTGCAATGGAAGGCTTATATTGACTCTCCTATTCTCGGTGGAGACGGCAACGCCGAATTTTTAGGCTATTTTGAAAAGATTTAAGCTATTTTTGCAGCATCATGATGACTATTGAAGCATTAGAGCGGGCATTTTTAGACCTCGAATTTCAGGCCAATCGGATTGCCAAGCTCAAAGAAATTGATCCAGACCACCTTCATAAATTCAATGCGCGTTCAGAAGAAGTACGCCAACAACTCTTGCAAATGGGGCTGCATCCAGACCTCCATGCTAGCCTAGACGCCTTTGATCCGATCGATGAAAACTACCAGCCTGCTTTTGGTTTTGGTAGAAAACTGCTCAACATTCTTTTGCTGGGCCAACACAAAAAGCGTTTTTTACCCAAAAGACAAGAAGCTTATTTTCGAAAGGAAGTCTCTGAAAGGCAAAGGCTTTATAACTACGCCAAAGACCACTTAAGCGTTGATTAACTAGTGTATGAGTTCAAGCTGCTTGAAAAGTTTTCCTTGATTGGTTTGAAGGACTAGCCAGTAGAATCCTGACTCAAGAAGATCTATTTGCACCTGAAATTCCTTTTCATTGACAGCCACAAACGAAAGTGAAGTTGTTTTCCCCGACACATCCACAAGAGCCATACTTTCCAACTGAAGCCCGTCGGAGAGTGCTACTTTGAACTGTCCGTAGTTTGGATTAGGATACACCAAGACTTCCATACCGAGTTGTTCCTCTAACGCAGCTCCTGGCTCTGTAAAAGCACAAGCACATTTGTTTTTCACCTCATTGGTAGCTACTACCGCTGGCGCTTGATACACAGCTTTGACCCAACAATGCTGACCAGCCTGAGTAGCCGTTGCATTGCGCAGGCGAATGGTGTGCCAGCCGCTGTAAGTGGGCGTAAATGAAAACAAGCCATTGCCGCTTTGGGTAGCAGAATCGATCGGGCTACAGTCTTTATCGAGGACAGCAAGCGTGAGCGCTAAATTAGGCGCACTCGGATACCACTCAATTTGAACTTCTTCTCCGGCTTTGGCGTAAATGCGCCCCACTACCCTGCATTCGAGGCTGCTGTTGGGCAATTTACCGCCTTGTTGCAAGGAGTTGGCGTGGCGATCGCCGAGGTCGTCGTTCATTTCCCACTCTTGCACCACGTTTTTAGCCGGGCGCTGGTAATTGGCGGTAATGCCTTGCGGGGCCCATACACAATAGCCTCTGCGGCCTAAATTGGCGCTGCCGTCGCAGGGCGGAATGGAAATATTTACTTTGCCGCCACCGTAAACGGTTGTTGGGTTGCTATTGGCGCCTGAGTAGTCTATCAATACGGTGCCGTCGGGCCAATTGGTTTGAACGCCAGTTAAGTTTTGCCATTGGGTCCAGTTATCGGTAATGCCAATGAGCGCTTTGGCACCGCGTTCGATCACGAGCGCATCTGGCGCTTGCCAACGCACAAAATAAGCGCCGTCTTTGAAATGCAAGTTTTGGTGGCACCACAAAAGGTTCTCGATGTCGCTATCGGTGGGTAGAGCGCTTGTATCGGTAGGTGCATGACCAAAACGGTTGCCGTTGTAGCCAATATCAAATAAGTCCTCAAAAAAGAGCTGCGGGGCGCCGTCTACAGCCATGGTAATTGCATGTGCAGCCGAACTGCGGCCGTCGTTGGGCTCTATGTGCGGGCTGAGTTCGGAGCCTGAGTTCCAACCCGTGTAGTTGCCTTGCGCAGAAAGCTGTGGCCTGAAGGTATCGTGGTTATTGACAAACGGAACGGTTCTTTGGCGGTTTTGCTGTTGTTGGCTCGGTATCTGACTTAAATCATAGCTGCCATTACTGTTCACCATTGCGGATAGCGCAAAACGCAAGTTGAAATCAAAGGTGCCCGCGCGGTTTTGAACGGCGTCAGCCCAAGCATCTAGTTGTGCGGTGCTGCCCACCCATTCGCCTACAGCAAAAAGTTCTGGGCCGCCACTCGCCCACATGGCGCCGTATTGCAGGTTCCAAAGAACGTCTTCAGAAACATACGCAGGAAAGTGCTTCACTGCATCAAAACGCAGGCCATCAAAACCGACTTGCTTTTTGTACCAAACGAGCCAATTGCGCATGCCAGCACGCATGTAATCTGCGCTTTGCGGTGGATTATATAAAGCATTAGATGAGGTACCAAAAGCATTGCTTTCAAAAGAAACATCGGGGCCCCAATACGGTGAATTGATGTCGTTGCTGCAACAAACATTGTTGTTATTGGGGTAAAAGTTTTGCCAGTTTTTAGCAAAACGGCCTTCGCGGGCGAGGTAATTGGCGGCGCTTTCAGCAGAGGCTGGCGTCTTGAAACTCACGTAGCGGAAATTCTTGTAGCGATTGTTTTGGCCGTCGTCCATGGCTGCAGGGTCTTGGCCACCCGAACCATTGGCGCTGCCCGCGTTGCTCACGTGATTGAGCACTACATCTTGAATGACGTCGATGCCATTGGCATGCAAAACGGCCACCATGCGCAAGAGCTCGTCTTTGTCGCCCATACGGGTTTTGGTGCTGTTCTTTTGGAATTTGTCGCCGAGGTCGTAATGATCAAAAGGGGAATAACCCACGCTGTTCGTACCCGCATTTTTGATGGTCGGCGGAATCCAGACGGCATCTACGCCTAACTCCGCCAAACGCGGCGCGAGTTCGGTGAGGTAATTACACCAGCCATTGGGGTAATTGGTGTTCCAGTAATCCCACCAATAGGCCTGCAAGACCACCTGCCGATTCGTCGGATTGACCTGCGCAACAACCTGCTGCAAGCTTAAAAGCACAAGCGTGCTCAACAATAATTTTTTCATCACAACCTGAATTACTTCAGTGCTGCCTCATGCTGGGCTCCTGCCTCAATTTGGATGGTAGTGCCCGCTAAATCACATGAAATCAGCGCCGAACCTAAATTAGTAATCGTTACTTTTTGTTGAGTGATCGCTATGTCTAGAGGTTGATTTTGATAGCGAATCTGAAAGGCATAACTTTTCCAAGGATTTGGAATTTGTGGATCGATAGACAAACTGTTCTCGTACACACGCACGCCTGCCAAGCCTTCTACAACGGACATCCAGGTACCGGCCATAGACGTAATATGCAAGCCTTCGTC
>JAIPCC010000038.1 GCA_021738405.1 Crocinitomicaceae bacterium
CTGACCAAGAGGCCAAGCATATGGCTGCTCCAGCCTATTTTGACCTGCTTCAAGACATGTGCAAACGCTGCCAAGACGATGGACAAATTTGGCTCATTTTACCTCCTCAATTAGCGCTGCAGACGCAATCCTTTTTTCAAACGTTGGGTTGGTTTTGTAGTCAAGAGCTGCATTTTCATGCAAATCCGCAAAAGTTAGACAAGCGTTGGGTGCAGTGTTTTCAGAAAAATGCCGAAAAATATGAAGTACGCGCTTATTTCATACGCGATTTAGATGGGCGCTACCACGCAGACTACCGCAAGCTCGCAGGGGAGTTCCACGACAGAGCCCTCTAGATTTTTCGCTTGAGCCGTGCTAAATCAGTGCTGAGCCCGATCGTTTGAATGCTGCCCGCTTTGGAATAAAACTGAACGGCGTAATCTAAATCAAAGCGCTTGATGTGCAAACGCGTTCCAAAAGAGAAGCCAGCTAAGCCCGGAAAATCATTGAGTTGAAGTTGCTGACGACGGTTGTAGTCAAAGCCCATTCGAATTTGTATAGCACCTTTTGGGATGAGTTCGAGCTGAAAATGCAGGTGGTTGGCTATTTTTTCTCCGATGTTTGGGGTATAAATCGGAATGGTGTCGCCAGTGAGCGGATCTAAGGTTTCGGTCGCGTTGGGGTCTAGCCAGATATTCTCAGACCGATTGAGTGAATGCCCTACCAAATGAAAACGAAACGGCGCATGCGCCAAGCGGTAGCTCACGGCAGCATAAACATCTAAAGGGAGCAGCGAGTTGGCTTGTGGGGTGTAATCTTTGAAAATATATCCAGCATTGCGCACGCCAAGGGCCGCCACAAATTGTTGATTCGGATGTACTAAAAGTGCTGAAAAGTGTGTGGAGAAACCAAAGGCGCTGAAACGTTCGAGCTGCGAACCCAACAGGTTGAGCTGTGCGCCAATTCTAAAATAGGGGTTGGGCGTGTAGGCGTAGCTGGTTCCGATGTTGTAATCTAATGCAGAAAAAGTACCGGTCTGTTGGCCGTCGACACCAGTTTGCGTGAAGTTGCCGTAGTTCATGTAACGCAAATAAGGCGAAAAAACACCCCATTTGGTTTTGAGTGCTGTTACAAGTGAGCCGTAATGAACCCCACTAGGCAAAATACCTACAGAGGTGTGGTATTGGTTGGCGAGGCTAGCGTCTAGCAGTGCGGGCTGATCTAAGCTGAGGCCAACTTCTTTGTCATTGAGTGCGTAGAGCCTGCCGCCAACACCCGCATTTCTGGCGTTGTTGAGTTGATTGAGGTAGGTGAACGCGTGTGTACCCCAACTATATTGTGCCTGAGCACTGCAAATAAAGCCAAAAAAAAGTAAGCCAAATATTTTCATAAGCTGTAAACGCATAACCTTGAATCAGATTGTGAAAATACAATAAAATTTAGCGTCAACTACTTTGGAACAATAATTGTGTGTCGCCAAACCATGAAGCCTACAAGTACCCTCCACCAGCAATTTGAAAGCCTCTATGCGCATGAGCAGCGGTTTTTCAAGCACATTATTGCACGCTATTTTGATGGCGCGCAGCAACAAGATGTCTTGCAAGATTTTTTATTACACCTGTACGCCTTGCTCGAAAAGCAGCAGCCAGCAAACGCCCATCTTTTTGATTCTCAGGCGTGGCTGCGCAAGGTTTTGGTGCACTTTTGTATTTCTCAATTGCGCAAAGACCAAGCACAAAAAAACAGTGTGTGGCAACAAACCACTGTGCATCATGTATTGGTTGCCCAAGAGTTTGCGCCGCAACGCGAATTTGAATTACAGGCACTTTATTTGGAAGCATTAGGTTGCGTAGACAAAAAGGAGGCGTTGGTCCTGAAAATGAAATACGAATACAAGCGCAGCTCCAAAGAGATAGAACAGCGTTTAGGGCTGCAGCATGTCGATGTGCTTATTTCGCGCATCAAAGCAAAAATCAAGAAAAAATTAGGCCGTATTGAGCTCGACTGGATGTAGTTCTGGGCTTAAAAATTGAGGTGTCTTTCCTTCTTTTCTAAATAAATATCAGCGATGGTCACCAAAATGGCCGTTTCTTCTACCGCGCCAAAATCTGCATTGACTGCGGTATCAAAGGTGCGCATGGTCGGGGAGAGGTTCATGTAAATATTCATGAGCGGCGGAATAAACGTGCCGTGATCTCTTACAAATTGATTGAGCACTTTGAAACCTTCCTTGAAGTCGAGGTCAGAAACATGTGGCGTGTAGTCTTTTTGGGAACGGAAATCTAAAGGCTGAAAAGCCGTAATGAGCTGATCTGGATCTTGGAAATAATGGTGCAAAAACTGCAGTAAAAAATCCCGGCTTTCGCGGTCGTAGTCTGGATACATTGTGACCTTTCCAAAGAAATACTTGATTTGCGGATAAAAACGAATGAGCGCACCGAGGCCATCCCAGATGTTGTCTAGGGCAAACAAACCTTTCTTAGGATTCACATTCGGCTGAAAATTGGGCTGCACCCAGCTTCTGCCCAGCTCAATGGTGTAGGGCAAAAATTCGCTTTTAAATAACTCGCTGAACTCAAAATAGTGGGCTGTAGACAGCGCAAAATCGGCGTTTTCGTCTTTGGCATCAGCACAAACTTTGTAGCGGTAGCCTCCGATGATTTCTTGGTCTTCTACAGACCACACTATGAGTTGGTCGTAGGCATAGGGGCCAAAATCATGCGCATCTAGGTCAATTTCTTCGCCCGTGCCACCTCCGGCGGCTCTGAAGGTCAGTTCGCGCAAGCGCCCGATTTCTTGCAAAACGGCTGGCGAATTAGTTGCATTGATACTGTATATTTCATTGCCACCTTTGCGTGTTGTGCGCAAAAATCGGTCGGAATTTAATTCTTTGCGCAATAAATTGCGGTCAATTGGATCAATGATTTGTTTCATCGGATGGTTTTAGGCTGTAAACATGATTTTTTACCCAGTTGGCGGCGTCGTAGTCGTTGAGTTCGGCAGGAAGTTGCTGTGGGGTGAGGGCTGCACCAATTACAAAAGAAATCTTGCCTTTTTTCTGCTTGAACATTTCATCGGCGAGCAAGAACATTTCAATGTTTGCTTTGATGCCGATGCGTTTGCGCCAGCGGTTGAGGCGATAAAAAGCTTTAGACAAGCGTCCGTCGATATAAATCGGGACAATTGGCCGGTCTAGTTGCCGCGCGTAGCTCACAAATGTTTTTTTCCATTCGGCCTCAATAATTTGACCATAATGAATGCGCGTGACCATTCCGGCCGGAAAAATAATCACAACTTGTTCTTTTTCAAAGGCGCTGCGGATATTTTGCCTCACGCCACCATCGTTGCGACCAAATTTATTGATACCTACAAAAAGATTGGATAACTGCTTGATGTTGAGTAGTAAATCATTCACAATTAAAGCGACATCAGGGCGTTTCTCTCTGAGCGCATAAATGAGTGCGATGCCGTCCATGCCGCCGAGTGGGTGATTCAAGGCGAGGATGGCACCACCTGTTGACGGGATGTTTTCCAAGCCCTCTACTGCGATATCAATTTCAAAGTAATTGATGAGTGCTTCGCAAAAGGCGTGGTCTTGGAGGTGGCCGTAGGTTGTCAGAAAGGTATTGATTTCTTTTTGGTGAAGTTTGCTTTTCAAGAAGGCAATGACAAAGCGCGGCAACCACTTGAGTAAACGTGGATTTTTGCTCTTGATGAGCGCCTCGATGTCGATTAAATCTTGTCTGGACATGCGGTAAATTTAAACTGAATAATTGAAAGTGAGCTGCAGTCCGTCGTAAGCCAAATGCACATTGGCTGGCAGCGTTTCACTGATGTGTTCGTGCAAGCCAAACAGATGGGAGATGTGCGTCAGGTAACTTTGCTTGGGCTTGATTTCTGCAATAAACTCTAGTGCTTCGGCTAAATTGAAGTGCGAAGGATGCGGGTATTGGTGCAGCGCATTGATGACGAGGATGTCTAAATCTTGAAGTTTTGATTTTTCTAGTGCTGTAACGGTTTTGGCATCCGTAATATAGGCCAATTTGCCAAAGCGAAAGCCCAGTACTTGCATTTGATGGTGCCAAACTTCAATGGCATCAATGGTGTAAGCGTCTATTTGAAAACGCCCTACTTCGAGGTGACGGATCTCAAAACGCGGTACGCCCGGATACGGATTGGCCTCAAAAGCATAGTAAAATTCGCGTTTGAGTGCCATTTCTACTTTTGGGGTACAATAAATCGGGAAATCGGCTTGCCGTTGGTAATTGAAGGCGCGGATGTCGTCGAGGCCCGCGATGTGGTCTTTGTGTTCGTGGGTCAGGAGAATGGCGTCGAGGTGGCGCACCTTTGCCCGCAGCATTTGTTGTCTGAAATCGGGGCCGGCGTCTATAGCGATGCACAGGTCTGGGAATTCGAGTAGCACACTCGCGCGCAAACGTTGGTCTTTGGGGTCAGTGGAGCTGCAAGTTAGGCAAGTGCAGGCTATCACCGGCACACCTTGAGAGGTCCCGGATCCCAGAAAAGTCAGTTTGCCAGTTTGCGCCGCACTCATTTGAAGCTGGAGTTGAGGTCTATGCGTTTTTGCCCGGTGGGCTTGCGCATAAATTGGTGAACAATCGTTTTGCTGTCGCGGTTTTCTTTTTCCACATTGATGTAGCGCGCCCAGTGCAGGGGTTCTTTGCCGTGAAAATGAAAGGGCGCATAACCAAAACCTCTGTAAATACCATTTTCTATCCAGACCAAGCTTTTTTCTCCTTTATTGCGGCCTTTATCGACCAGAAAGAAGGTGTCGCCATTGAATTGTAGTTGGTCGATGTATTGTTGAACCCTGTTGTTGTATTCCGCAGGGTCTTCTTCTTGTACGCAAGCGCCTTTGCATTGCTGAATGGTGTAGTGAAAGCAAGCACTTTGCGTAGGGTAGAGGTAGCAGAGCTTCTGACACAATTCGAGCTTGCCTGCGATGTGTTCGAGGTAAGATTGCGCTTCTTTTTTGGAAGTGAACTGCATTAAGGGCTCTTCGTCTTTTTTGGCGGTACTTTCTATTTTGAGTCTGATGTAACCATCGAAATCTTGTTGGTCGTAGAGGCCATAAGGAAATAAACTCTTGCGGAGCTTGCGGTTGTAAATGGGCTTGTTTTCTTTGATGAGGTTAGACTCGAGCAGCATAGCAATGAGCTCAGAGCCCGTGAGTTCGTATTCAACCCTGCAAATATCTTGGATCATTTGCAGTCCTTTGGCGGTTTTGTGGTTGCGCAGGTGTTGTTCGATGCGTTTCTTGATATGAATACTTTTGCCCACGTAAATGAGCTGGTTGAACTCGTTGTAGAGCTTGTAAATACCTGTTTTATTCGGCAGCTCCTCGATACTTTCCAAACTGAGGTTTGGATGCACAGATTTAGGGTTCAGTATGTCTTGAACGAACGTTTGAAGTTGGTTCTTGTCGGTTTCAATTAAAATAGTGAAGAGTTGCGCGGTGGCTTTGGCATCGCCGTCTGCGCGGTGCCTGGCTGCATTAGGTATACCGAGATCTGCACAAATTTTACCGAGGCTGTAAGAAGCATGGCCGGGCAGAACAATACGTGCGGCTCTAACCGTGCAAAGTTGCGGCATGCGAAATTCGTAACCCAAGCGCTTGAATTCGCTCTTGAACATGCCGTAGTCAAAAGCGACGTTATGGGCCACAAACGTGCAGCCTTCGCAAAATTCAATGATTTGCTTGGCGAGCTCGTAGAATTTGGGTGCGCCGGCCACCATTTTGTCGGTGATGCCCGTGAGGCGCACAATAAATTCGGGTATGGCTTGTTCGGGATCTACGAGGCTCTGGAAGTGGTCAATGACTTGTTTGCCGTCGTGTTTGTACATGGCCAATTCCGTGATTTTGGAGTCTTTGGTGTGGCCACCTGTTGTTTCGACATCGACAATGACATAATTCATGTCTACGAAGTTAGAAAAAAGCGTGGGTCTGTGTTTTTGTATGCTTTCAAATTTTTCGTTTTCTTTGACAAAAAATTGATTTCTATGAAAACAAGCCTACTTCTTATACTGCTTTTGTCGCAAGTTGCGCTTTTTGCACAAAGTAACCTCAGCATTTTCAACAACAACGGCCAGCAATTTTATGTGGTCTTGAACGGCATTCGCCAAAATTCAAAACCCGAAACCAACGTTCAGGTGGGGCAAATTAAAAATGGCAGCTATGCAGTCAAAGTCATCTTTGCAGACGGCAAAACGCCAGACATCGACAAAAATTTCATGATCGATGCACCCTACGACATCACGGCCCGTATCATTTTCAAAAAAGGTAAAGGAAAATTGCAATTGATTGGCCAAGAACCCACTCATGGTGTAATCCAAGAAGCGGTGGTGTATCGTCCGAGCGACGCTGCGGTTTATTCAGATGCTGTAATCACGCAGACCCTCCCAGTTCAAACGACCACGACAATTCAAACAACAGGAACTTCAACGGTTACCAATACAGACCCAAATGAAAATGTCAATCTCAACATGAATTTATCTGTGGGTGGCGTCAATGTGAACCTGAATGCCAATGCGAGTGGCACAGGAGTGGGCACGAGTACGAGTGTTAGTGAAACGAGTACAACTTCAAGTTCCTCGGTTTCCTCTTCGAGTTCTACCATTTCCACTACATCCACGCAAGGACACACAGTGAACTGTACCCAAACCATGAACCGTTTGGAGGCTTTCAAGGCGGAATTGCAAGATCAGTCTTTTGAGGACGACCGTTTGGAGGCGCTCAAATTGGGCTTGAACAAAACCTGTTTAACGACTGCTCAGGCGGCGCAATTATTGGATTTATTCTCTTTTGACGAAAACCGTTTGGAGGCAGCTAAGTATTTGTCAGATCGCTTGACAGACCGCGAGAGCGCAGGTGAGCTCGCTAAAAAGCTAAATTTCGACAGTAGTAAAATGGAATACCGCCGCTACATCAGTGAGTAACGACGGTATTGACCAAGTGTTGTTAACAAAAGGGCTTAGATCTGAACTACTTTGTCTTTGGGGTGACGCACCTTGAAGTCGTAGTCAAATGTTTGGTTTTCTTTGGCCTTGAGCTTCAGTTTCCATTCAATGAGGCCTGTTTTCTCGTCGATAGTACCTTTACCTAGATTCGATTTTTCTATCGTGATTTCTGGGTTGGTAGTGAGTGGCACTTGGTCTTGAATGATGAGGTCTATCTCTGAAGACTTCAGGTTGCGCACCTCGATGTTGTAGGCAAAATTGCGCTCCTTTTTATCTTGAATGATGCGCTCTTTGCTTTGGTTTTTGAGCAGGGTGCGTTTGACGACAATATTCGGGTCTTTACCTAAAGACAAATTGAGTGTGTCATCCATGGTGGTAGGGTCGAGGTAGGTTTCACCGATGTACGTGCCATCAAAGAAGATATTGGCTTTGGCTGGCACCAACTGGAGTTCGTCTAGTTTGGTCATTTGGGCTACTAGGTAAACACCTGGATCTAGTTTCGGAACTGCATAATAACGGAAGCTCGTGTTGAGCTCAGATTGTTTCACCAACACCATGCGTACTTGATTGTCAGAGGCAATGCTGTAATTGAGGTCGATCTTGAACTCGGCCGATATGAGTTGTTGTACAATTGTAGTGAAAGCTTCTGCACCTAGTGCTGCAGGTTCAAACGTAGCTCCATTTGTTGAGTACATAAAACCCATATTCATGGCGGAGGTATTGACTGAAGCAGGTACGTCGTCTCCATATGCATCAGAGCGGAGTTTGGATTTTTCTTGTAATTGTTTTCTGAATTCTTGGTAGTCAATATACCAAGGGCTAAGTTCAGGTTTGGTTTTGTTGGCGTAAGGGTTGTTGGTCGAGATGCTCAATTTGACGTCGTTCCAGTCCAAACCTGTTTGTTGGCGCACTTGTGCTTTGTAGGTAAGGCTGATTTTTCCAGAAGTAGCTTCGCTGCGGATATCGTAAATGGGCGTCCAGCCGGCGTTAGAAGCTAAATAGCTGAGGTCTATTTTGCCGCTTGCCACTTCTTTGGCCATGAGCGTAATGACAATGCGTGGAATGCCTTTGATTTCGGGGTTGGGGTTGTTTTGTTCGGCGTAATTGCGCAAATCGTTGAGTTTGGCATCAAGTGCTGTGAAAACGTCGTTCTTTTTGGCTTTTTGACGGTCCAAAGCGCTGATTTTCTTGTTGAGCTCTGACACCTTTGTGGTATAGTAATCTACGGTCGATTTCAATAATTGAATGCTGTCATTGACCTTGCCTTGGCCTTTTACGGCGCCGTTCGAGATGATGATTTTGCGCGCTGCCACCAACACTTCTATTTCGTCGTTGATGTCGCGGAGTTCAAAATTGACAAACCGAATGGAGTCTTCCAAAGCTTTGATGGCTGCACGAATTTTAGGTGGTATTTCGCCAGATGTGCTGTTTGCAGCGGGTTGCGGGTAGTAATATTCGTATTTGGAATCGAGGATCACGACGGCACCCGTTGCTCTTACTTGAATCGTGCTCGGTGAAATTTGTGGTGAAATCCCTTCGACAATGACTTCGCTAACTCCCGCTTTAATGGTGTAGTTGGCCTTGTGCTGTAGTTGAGCGCCTTGCATGTAAACTGTGACGCCAGTGAGGGGCCCCTTGACGGTAAGCGGCTCGTTGGCAAAAAGTGTTGCGCCGAGTAGGATAAACGCAGAGAATAAGCTGAT
This sequence comes from Crocinitomicaceae bacterium, assembly GCA_021738405.1. Taxonomy (GTDB): domain Bacteria; phylum Bacteroidota; class Bacteroidia; order Flavobacteriales_D; family Crocinitomicaceae; genus UBA952. The sequence continues at coordinate 8,658 of JAIPCC010000038.1, forward strand.
TTTCATATGGTTTGAATTTAGGGAGGTATTGAATTGGGTTTTGTAACGCAAAAGTAAGGGCTTTATTATTAGTCGTATCTTTGTATCAATGAAATTTGAAGACTACCATATAGATCAAAAAATTAAGGACCAACTAGAAGTGCTCGGTTTCAGACGCCCGACCGATATCCAATACCGTGCCATAAAACACATCTTGGACGGTGAAGACGTCATGGCTGTGGCCCAAACTGGTACGGGTAAAACAGCTGCGTTTGTGATCCCCGTCCTGAACAAACTCCTCAAATATAAAAAACAAGCCACCAACTCCGTCCAGATTCGCTGTATTGTATTGGTGCCAACCCGAGAGCTTGCGCAGCAAATTACAGGCGTTTTTGAGCAAATTGGCGCCCAAACTAAAGTGAAAGTCATCGGTTTGTATGGCGGCGTGGAGCAAGAAGCGCAGATCAAGCAACTGCAAGTTGGCGCTGAGGTACTGATTGCTACCCCAGGCCGCATGTTTGACCTCATTGCCCAAGGCCACCTAGATGTTTCGGGTGTGCATACTTTGGTGCTAGACGAAGCCGACCTCATGCTCGATCTCGGTTTCAACAAAGACATCCAAGACATCATCAAAAAAATACCAGCCAAGCATCAAACCTTGTTTTTTACGGCCACCATCGACAAAAAAATCAAGTCTTTGGCTTACGACGTCGTGCGTTCGGCTATCCGCATTCAGTTGTCGCCACAAAATCCGGTCTCCAAAAACGTGCAGCACGCCGTGGCCTTCATCGAAATGGACGACAAACGCTTTTTCTTAGAAAACATGATCGGTGAGTACCCCGAGGCGCGTTTTCTGGTTTTTGCGCGCACCAAAGTGCGTGTGGAACGCGTTGTTAAGGCACTCGAGCGCGTGGGCGTGCATGCCGAGGCCTTGCACGGTGGCGTACCTCAAAACGAAAGATTTGCGCTCCTGGAGCGTTTTCGAGAAGCCAAAAACCAGGTGCTCATCACCACCGACGTTTCGGCGCGCGGCATCGATATTCCAAACATGGAGTACGTCATCAACTACGATTTACCAGACAACCCCGAAAACTACGTGCACCGCTGCGGCCGAACGGGTAGGGGCAATGCCCTGGGGCAAGCATTATCGTTTTGTAGCCAAGACGAGCGTCCGCTGCTGGACGCCATAGAAGCTTACACCGGAGAAGAGGTCTTGCGCTATGAAATCTCAGAAGGCGAATACAAAGCCATCTTGTTCGATGCCGATGACCCCAACTACAACTGGCAAAAGCTCATCGATGAAAATGAAAACCCAGATTTTTGGGGTGATTAAATTTTCTTTTGTATTTTCACAGCATTAACATATTAATACACTACCCATGAAAAAAATAATGCTGTTTTTTGCGCTCACCCTTGGTGTTGCAGCGCCGCTTTTAGCTCAAACAAAGAAATTTCACGGCGTGAGTTTCAATACCGAACTCAAGCTTGATGGTGAGAACCTCGTCATCAACGGTGCAGGCTTGCGCGAAAAGTACTTCATGGACCTCTATGTAGCAGGTCTCTATCTTCCAAAGAAAACCGAAGACGCCAAAAAAGTGATCTACGACGACACCGAAATGGCCATTCACATCAAAATTGTATCGAGCAGCGTGACCCGCGAGCGTTTCATCGAGTCTGTCAATGAAGGTTTTACCATTTCTAAGCACGGCAAAGCGAGCAAAGAAGAAATCAAGAAATTCGTTGGCTTTTTCAGTGAGCCCATCAAAGAAGGCGACAAAATCAACCTCGACTACATCCCTGGCAAAGGCGTTCGCGTCACCAAAAACGGCGATGTCAAAGGCACTGTTCCTGGTCTAGACTTCAAAAAAGCACTTTTCGGCATCTGGTTTGGCACGCCTCCGGTACAAGAGAGCTTGAAAAACGAAATGTTGGGCAAAGACTAGCTCGTTTTCTAAATTATAAGTTCAAAAGCCACGAAAGTGGCTTTTTTTGTGTAACGCTGGTTACAAATCAGTTCGCAAAAGAACTGCATCTTTGTAAAAATAAAACCAGAAAAAATGATGAAATTATTTCCAATTCTTGCCCTCCTTACTCTAACGCTGTGGTCTTGTGCCTCTTCAGCTCAGTCTTCTTTTAAAAACGCACCTATTGCAGAACTTCCGAAAATGAAAGCGGAGAAAAAAGCAATTGTGATCGATGTGCGCACACCCGCAGAGTGGCAGCAGGGGGTCATTGCAGGTGCCGATCTTTTTATAGATTACAACAGCCCAACTTTTCAACAGCAATTGGCTAAGTTGGATAAATCTAAAACATACATCGTTTATTGCCGCAGTGGTGGCCGCAGCGCAGGCGCGAGTCAGGTCATGGTAGACAGCGGCTTTAAAAATGTAATCAATATGCAAGGAGGAATTTCTTCTTGGGGTGGTAAAATCATCGCCAAACCATAGTTGTAAGCCTTTTTTGATGCGCACTAAATTACCTGGAATATCATTGGCTGTAGGTCTTGGACTTACAGCCATTTTTTTGTCTGCTTTGACACCATCGTTTCTCAATTCCTATTTATTAGCGCTTTTGGTCGGTATGATATTGGCCCCGTCTGTCAATAAAGTGCCGCAATTAGATACAGGCATTTCCTTGAGTTCTGCAAAAATGCTGGAATGGTCTGTGGTATTATTGGCTTTTAGCATAGACTACAAGGCAATTGGAGCCATTGGCGCTACTGACTTTGCGATTATTATTATTGTCGTATTGGTTGTGTTGGTGGCGACATATTATCTCTCAAAGGTGTTGTCTTGCCCTGGTAAGACGGGTTGGCTAGTTGGTTTTGGCACTGCCATTTGCGGTTCTTCTGCAATTGCTGCATTGGCTCCAAAAATCAAAGCGAATAAAGAAGATGTTGCTATTTCACTGGCATCTGTAAATCTTTTGGGTTCTTTAGCGATGGTTTTGTTGCCCTTCGTTTTTGAGTTTTATCCGCTGCTCGAAAAAGAAATGGCTTTTTTGATTGGCGCCTCTTTACATTCTGTAGGCAATGTCGCTGGAGCTGGTTTTTCTGTCTCTGAGGAGGTAGGGCAGTTGGCGCTGGTCTACAAAATGGCGCGCGTTGCCTTGTTGTCGCCAGCACTCTTGTTTATGGTTTGGCTCGATTCCAGGAAATCAAATGAGCAAAAGTTTCGCTTTCAATTACCATGGTACCTTATTGTTTTTATTGCCGTATCAATTTTCGTTAGTTTTTTCCCTTTGCCAGCCTTCCTATTGAAGGGGAGTGAAACCATCGGGAAAATCATTCTCACCATTGCCATGGCCGCTATTGGCCTCAAGGTAGATGTTTTTCGCTTGTTGAAAGCAGGACAGCGCGGCTTGGTTTTCGCGCTGGTTGTTTTCGTTTTACAAATCGGTCTGTTGTGGCTCTTGAATGGCTGACGAAAGTCACTTTTTAAAGTAACTCGGGTCACACACTGACAAAAGTTGGCAACCTAAATTTGTTGAATCAAATCATACACTATGAAAGTTCAACAAATTTACACCGGATGTATTGCACATGCTGCATACTATCTAGAAAGCAATGGTGAAGCTGCCATTTTTGACCCCTTGAGAGAAGTTCAACCTTACATCGACAGAGCTGCCGCCGATAACGCGCAAATCATGTATGTCTTTGAAACGCATTTCCATGCTGATTTCGTTTCAGGCCACCTCGATTTAGCTCAAAAGACTGGTGCAACAATCGTTTATGGCCCAACGGCAAAGCCAGGTTTTGAAGCTTTAGTAGCCGAAGATAACCAAGAATTTAAGGTGGGTGCTTACACAGTTAAGGTCATTCATACGCCTGGGCATACCATGGAAAGTACAACTTACTTGTTGACAGACGAACTCGGCAAACAGCACGGCATCATTACGGGCGACACACTGTTTATTGGTGATGTTGGCCGTCCAGACCTCGCGCAACATGTCATTGCAGACCTTACAGAACGCAAACTTGCCGCCCATCTTTTTGACTCCTTGCGCCATAAAATCATGCCCTTGGCAGATGACTTAATTGTGTATCCTAATCATGGAGCTGGCTCAGCTTGTGGTAAAAAGATGAGCAAAGAAACAACAGATACCCTCGGCAATCAGAAAAAAACAAATTACGCCTTGCGCCCAGATATGACCAAAGATGAATTCATCGATGAATTGCTCACTGGTCTGACTGCGCCTCCGGGCTATTTCCCTAAAAATGTCTTGATGAATATTCAAGGTTATGATGCTTTGGATACAGTGATGGCGCGTGCGCAGAAAGCCCTCTCTCCAACGGAATTTGAGTTGGTGGCCAACGAAACGGATGCACTTATTTTAGATACCCGTGCGCCTGAGGTTTTTGCTCTTGGCTTTGTGCCCGGCTCAATCAACATCGGGCTCGACGGAAATTTTGCCATGTGGGTGGGTGAAATGATCACCGATATCCAGCAAGAAATCTTATTGATCACCGAAGCTGGACGCGAAGAAGAAGCCATTATTCGCTTGGCTAGAGTTGGGTATGATCATGCGATAGGTTATTTAAATGGTGGTTTTGAATCCTGGAAAAACGAGGGGCGAGACACCGACAGTGTGGAGCGCATAACAGCTGCCGATTTTGCTGCGCAATTCAACGAGCAAACGCCAACTTTTGATGTCCGCAAGCGCAGTGAGTTTGAGGCGGAGCATGTGGTTAATGTCGTAAATGTACCCCTGAATGAGCTCAATTTGCACTTATCAGAATTCCCAGAGCAAGGCAATTTTATTTTGCACTGCGCAGGTGGCTACCGTAGCATGATTGCCGCAAGTATACTCAAAAGCCGTGGCATCCATAATTTTGTAGATGTCATTGGCGGAATGGCAGAAATTGCCAAAACAAATGTACCCAAGACGGCTTATATTTGCCCAAGTACATTATTGTAAGTATAATATTAATAACCTAAAATAAAGTAGGTCTTTTTAGGCCTACTTTTCTTCATTTAAAAACACATGAAAATTGATTTTTTAAGATTACTCCGTTATGGAATTGGCGGATACCTATTGATTGGTGGAATTATACAGCTTGATTATATTGTCATCTTAATGGGTGCCATTATGACCTTAATGGCTTATTTTAATGTGGGTTGTTTTGGTGGGCAGTGTGCGCCGAATCTTCCCAAGAATAACAATGAAAAACAAAGTAGTATTGAAGACGTATCCTTTGATGAAGTGAAATAGCGCGCTCAATTTTTAATCTTTGTAACAAGTGTTACATTGCTTTGCATTTTGAATTGATACTTTTGATACTTTAATACTAGAAAGATGAAAAATGTACTATTATTGTTTTTGCTTTTAACAGCAAAATACTCAGTGGTAACTGCTCAACAGACTAAGCATCAAATTGTCTTTCAATTGATTACTGCTGACACCACCGCTCATAAGGCTTTTGTGAAGCAACTCAATAACATCTACCAAGTTGCACCGACGGCTGATATAAAGGTAGTTGTTCACGGCCCAGGATTGGATATGCTCAGTTCAAGCAAATCAATTGTTGGCAACCAGCTTAAAACGGCAGCAGAGCGGGGAGTGGTATTTGAAGTATGTGAATTTTCTATGAAAGAACGAAAAGTAGAAAAATCTATGTTGTTTTCATTTGCTCAGTATACACCAGCGGGCATCATTCGAATTGTAGAATTACAAGAACAGGGCTTTTCCTATATCAAAGCAGGATTTTAACGATTAATCATAAACTAAGAACAAATTTACTAAACCCCTAAAAAATGAAAATAGAACAAATTTACACAGGATGTTTGGCGCAAGGCGCTTATTATGTAGTAAGCGACAACGAAGCATTCATCATCGATCCGCTAAGAGAAGTTCAACCATACATGGACCGCATTGCAGCTGATGGCGTGAAACTTAAATATATTTTTGAAACGCATTTCCATGCGGATTTCGTTTCTGGCCACCTCGACTTGAGTAAGCAAACAGGTGCACCAATTGTATATGGTCCTACGGCAAAAACGGAGTTCGAAGCAATCATTGCTACAGATGGTCAAATTTTTGAAATCGGTAGCGTCAAAATTAAAGTATTGCATACCCCTGGTCACACCATGGAAAGCACTACTTTCTTGCTCATCAACGAAGAAGGAAAAGATGAAGCTATTTTCTCCGGAGACACATTATTTTTAGGAGATGTAGGCCGTCCAGACCTCGCTCAAAAAGCTGCCGACATGACCCAAGATCAACTCGCTGGTATGCTCTACGACTCCTTGATGACTCAAATCATGCCTTTGGCAGACGACGTTACTGTATATCCAGCACATGGTGCGGGTTCAGCTTGTGGCAAAAACATGATGAAAGAAACGGTAGATACGCTGGGCAATCAAAAGAAAATGAATTACGCCTTGAATCAGCCCAATAAGGAAGCTTTTATTGCCGCAGTCACAGACGGTTTATTGCCTCCGCCAGCTTATTTTGGCCACAATGTTGCCATGAATAAAAAAGGTTATGAAAGCTTTGAAGACGTGAAAGCTAAAGCACTTACGGCGCTTTCTGCAGACGCTTTTGAAACACTTGTTGAGGCCACTGGCGCACTTATTCTCGATACGCGCCCAGCTGCTGAATTCCACAAAGGTTTTGTGCCGCAAGCCATCAATATTGGCATCCGTGGCGATTTCGCACCATGGGTAGGTGCGCTTATCGGTGATGTTAAACAAGAAATTTTACTCATCATTGAGCCAGGAATGGAAGAAGAAGTCGTGACGCGTTTGAGCCGCGTTGGTTTTGACAAAGTATTGGGTTATCTCGAAGGTGGTTTTGCTGCATGGCAAGAGGCTGGCAAAGAAATAGACCAAGTCAAGCGGATAACAGCCGATGAATTTGCAGCTGCATTCAAGGCAGGCGAATCAATGGTCATTGACGTGCGCAAAGAAAGTGAATACGAAGCCGAGCACGTAGAAGATGCTTACAGCAAGCCATTGGCTTACATCAACGACTGGACCAAAGATATCCAGCCAGAGCAACACTTCTTCATGCATTGTGCAGGTGGATACCGCAGTATGATTGCGGCTTCTATTTTGCAAGCGCGCGGCTACCACAACTTTACGGAAGTAGACGGCGGTTTTGGTGCCATTTCTAAAACGGCCATACCAACAACAGACTTCGTTTGTCAGAGTAAAGTGCTGAAATCATAAAAATCCACCCTTAATCAAGCGACCTATGTCAAAAGCACTCAAAGTTTTATTGCCGACTAATTTTTCTGTGCAGGCGAACTACGCCCAAATATTGTTGGAACGCCTCTCGCAAAGAGTTCAACTAGAAGTGCATTTAGCGCATGTTTTGCCTTTGCCAGAAACCGTGTCTATTCTGCCCGATGGTCAAATTCAAACTTGTGGTGAAATAGATTTTGGCTTTGTCGAGCTTCAGCGCGACCTCACTTTACAAAAGTTAAAGGCTGTAGAAGGCACCTTTCATGGTCACCACATCTTAATTGGCCCATCGGTAGAATCGGTTGTCGATTTTGCAGAACAAAACGCTTTTGACTTGATTGTGATGGGTACCAAAGGCAGTAGCGGTTTAGTTGAGAAACTGGTCGGGAGTAAAACGCAAAATGTAGTGCGTCAGTCTAAGGTGCCTGTACTCTCTTTGATGTGCGACCGCAGCGACTGGATGCCCAATGAAGTTTTGTTAGTCCATCAGTTTGACAAAGAAGAGGTTCACCTTCCGGCGTCAACTTTGGCTATCATTCAGGCTTTCAAAAGCAATGTACACCTACTAGAATTTATTGACACTCCACAACAAGAAGAAGCGGTGCTCCAAACGATGCGTGCATTTGCGCAACAAGAAGGTCTTGAGCACGTGCAGTTTCATACGTTGGTAGAAAAGGATGTCGAACAAGGTGTCTTGCATTTTGACCAAATGAAAAGCGTTGATTTGCTCTTGATCGGGACACACGCCAAAAGCCGTCTGTTTCATAAAAGCGCAACCCAAAGCTTGGTCAATCATTTGTTTAAGCCCATGCTGACTTTTCATATTTAATCAAATCTAAACCCCTAAACCAAACCCATGCTCGATTTTTTAATGCAACCTTGGCCCTGGTGGTTCTCCGGAATCGTCATTTCTACGGTCATGTTTTTAATGCTATTCTTCGGAAAGTCTTTCGGATTTTCCTCGAATTTGCGCACACTTTGTACAATTGCTGGTGCTGGAAAGCGCGTGAAATTCTTTGACTTCGATTGGAAAACACAATCTTGGAACCTCGTTTTCTTAGTTGGCGCCATTATTGGTGGATATATCGCCAATAATTTCCTCAACGATGGAGCCAGTTTTGACTTGGCTAGTTCAACTGCCAAAGATTTGGCGAAACTTGGTTTTGGCAAAGCCGAAGAAGTTCAACCCTCAGAACTTTTTAGTCTGGAGGCACTTTTTACGCTAAAAGGTTTTGCCGTACTTTCAATTGGTGGTCTTTTAGTTGGTTTTGGCTCTCGCTATGCCGGTGGCTGTACCTCTGGCCATGCCATTTCTGGTATCTCCAACTTGCAATTACCTTCACTCATTGCCGTCATCGGCTTTTTTATCGGTGGCTTGCTCATGACACATCTTGTTTTCCCCTTAATTTTTTAAGCCATGAAGTTCATTAAATTTTTAGTGGTCGGCGTATTGTTCGGCATCGTCATGGCCAAATCGCAGGCCTTGAGTTGGTACCGCATCCAAGAGATGTTTCGCTTCCAAAGTTTTCATATGTATGGTATCATTGGCACGGCCGTTATGCTTGGCGTGATCGGTACGGCACTCATTAAGTTCAAGAAGTGGAAAGATTACCAAGGCAACCCGATTCAATTTGTACCCAAAGACAAAGGATTCTGGCGCTACTTGATTGGTGGAACTATATTCGGTTTAGGTTGGGCCTTGAGTGGCGCCTGCCCAGGCCCGATGGTAGTAAATATCGGTTACGGTTACTTGAGTTTTATCGTTGTGGTTTTCTTTGCATCAGTTGGCACCTACCTTTATGGTGTTTTTCAAAGCAAACTACCTCATTAAAGTATCTTGAGAAGATGAAATACCTTGCTTATTCGATTGTATTTATTGCGCTTACGCTGGTTTCTTGTTCTACAAATGAAACGCATTCAGACCAACTCACCACAGACGAGATACAAGCGTTACCGGTAAGCGCTTTTTGGCAACCAGCAGATGTTTTTGCAATTGCGGATGAGCAAAAATCTGACCTGGTGCTTTATGGACGCGATCTCATCATTCATACGGCTTATTATTTTGGTCCGAAGGGTCGAATTGTACAGCAAACGAATGGGCTCAATTGCCAGAATTGTCATTTAGATGCAGGCACCAAGCCTTTTGGAAACAATTATGGTTCGGTTGCCTCTACGTATCCGAAGGTGCGTGCGCGCAGTGGTAAAATGGAAAGCATAGAAAAACGCATCAATGACTGTTTTGAACGCAGTTTGAATGGCAAAGGCTTGGCCGAAAACAGCAAAGAAATGCGCGCTATGGTGGCCTACATGAAGTTTTTAGGAGAAAACGTGCCAAAAGGCGAGAAAGCTGCCGGTTCAGGTTTCAAAGAGCTGCCATTTTTAAATCGCGCTGCGGACCCTCAAAAAGGAAAAGCTGTTTATGAGTTGCGCTGTGTGAGTTGTCATCAGTTGAATGGGCAAGGCATTATTGATGGTATTGGCCAGTCTTATGTGTATCCGCCACTTTGGGGGCCTCATAGCTTCAATGATGCAGCAGGTTTGAGCCGCATTTCTAATATGGCCAAATACGTCAAGTACAATATGCCATTGGGCGTGAGTCATGACGCACCTGAGCTTTCTGACGAAGATGCCTGGGATGTTGCAGCTTACATAGAAAGTAAACCCCGACCACACAAAGCCGTTCCTAAAGATTGGCCAGATATTTCGAAAAAGCCTATCGACCATCCTTTTGGACCATACGCAGATGCTTTTTCTGAACAACAACATAAATATGGCCCTTTTACCGCCATGAAAAAGGCTAAAAAGTAAATTGTTTTATTTGCCTTAGGATAAAGGTCAAAGTTTTCTATGTCAAAATATGAAATTGAAAGTTAATCTCTTCTTTATTTTTTTCACGATACTTTTGTTTGATACATCAGTTTCAACTTGGGCCCAACACCACGAGCTTTCAGACCAACCCGTCATGTGGAAGGGCAAGCCGCAAGATGTGCTCGATTCTACTTCCTTGCTGTACGCGTTTAAAACAGGCACCACAGCGGGTCATTTTCGCTATTTCTTCAGTCAAACTACCAATGAAGGAGCGCTTTCTAATTTCTACGCCAATGCAATTGGTGGCGGTTTGCGCTTTGAAACCAACTCTTTTCATCACTTTCAGTTTGCCGTGAGTGGCTTTTATTTTTTCAATATCGGGTCTTCTGTTTTGCACGATTCAGATCCTATTACAGGTGCTTTTAGTCGCTATGAAATCGGTTTGTTTGATGTTGAAGATCCAGATAATCAAGAAGACATGGACCGATTGGAAGAGCTATACCTCAAGTATAACCTGAAGTCGGGGCACCTTATTGTCGGTAAACAGCTCATCAATACGCCGCTGATCAATATCCAAGACGGACGCATGCGCGGCACGGGTGTTGAAGGTATTTGGTACGATCAGTTTTTAGCTAAAAAACTGCGTTTTCAAGGAGGTGTACTCACCTCAATCTCTCCAAGAAGTACCACTAAATGGTATCAAGGAGCCGAATCTATTGGCTTGTATAGCCAAGGTGTGAACCCCAACGGTAGCCCCTCGCAGTTCAGAGGAAACATCGAGTTGCCATTTGTTGGCGTAGCTTCTTTGACCTGGAAGCCTTCCAAAAACACAGAATACCAAGCCTGGGATTACCATTTGCCAGGTTTGTTCAATAGTACGTTTCACCAAGTTCAGTATACACACAAGATAAAGCAGTTTGAGTGGTCAAACGGCGCGCAAGTCATGAGGCAATGGGCGCTTGGAGACGGCGGCAATGCAGATCCAGCCCTGACGTATATCGCTAAAGGAGCTAAGTCTCTGACTTTTGGTTTTCGTACGAGGTTTGAATTTGCCAAATGGCATTATTCATTGAATTACAATCGCATTACAGCTGAGGGGCGCTATTTATTTCCAAGAGAATGGGGCAGAGACCCTTTTTATACCTTTATGCCGCGCGAGCGCAACGAGGGCTTTGGCGACGTACATGCAGTAGTCTTGAAAGTGGAGAGCCAAAATACAGCATCTGTTTTCAAGAAGTCGGGTTTTTCGGTGGGTTATTTCCAGTTGCCAGATGTTCATGATTTTGCTTTGAATAAATACGGGATGCCCAGCTACTTGCAAGCCAATTTAGATGTGCGCTTTCAACTGAATCAACTCATGCAAGGTCTTGAAGGGCAATTACTTCTTGTTTGTAAATACGGTATTGGTGAAATGTACAATAACCCTAAATACCAAATGAATAAAGTCAATATGTTATTGACCAATTTTGTACTGAATTATCACTTTTAAATTTTTATCATGACTTTTGACTTACTCACCATTTTTGGTTTGCTATCAAGCACCGTAATTGGCATTTCGCTCGGCCTTATTGGCGGAGGCGGCTCAATTCTTACCGTACCAGTACTTGTTTACCTGTTTAAGGTAGATCCAGTTTTGGCTACAGCTTACTCTTTGTTTATTGTTGGCCTCAGTAGTTTGGTGGGTGCATTTCCAAAATACAAAGCGGGTATGATCGACCTAAAGACAGCAGTTGTATTTGGTATCCCGTCTATTATTGCGGTATTTTTGACCAGAAAGGTTTTGGTTCCGGCTATTCCAGCTACACTTTTTGAAGTCGGAGGCATTTCGGTCACCAAAGCGCTGGCCATGATGATTTTATTTGCGGTTCTGATGGTTGCGGCTTCTGTTTCGATGATCCGTGACAAGAAAAAAGAAGAAACACTGAGTTCTGAGCCTCGCGTTTTTAACTACCCTATGATTTTATTAGAAGGAGCCGTTGTTGGGGTTTTGACCGGTTTAGTTGGCGCGGGCGGAGGTTTCTTGATCATTCCAGCACTTGTGATGCTCAGTAAGCTTCCAATGAAACAAGCTGTAGGTACCAGTTTATTGATTATTGCCGCTAAATCTTTGATTGGTTTTACGGGAGACGTCAGCGAAAATGCTGCAAATATGGATTGGGTGTTGCTTTCAATCGTGACAGGTTTGGCCATCATCGGTATCTTTATTGGCAACCAACTCTCAAAAAAGGTAGATGGCGCAGCGCTTAAAAAAGGTTTTGGTTGGTTCGTTTTGGTAATGGGTATTTACATCATCATCAAAGAACTTGCTTTTCCGGGTGCAAGTTCACATTAACGAGCTGCTTAATCCATAAAATCTAAACTATCCTACTAAGCTATGTCTAAACAACAAAGAAGAAACTTCCTCAAAACGCTCGGCACAGCCGGTCTAGGAAGTCTGCTTGCTCCGAATTTTTTGGCGCAAACAAGAGAAAATAAAACGCTTCAAACTGAGGACGTAGAATTGCAAGAAACCAAAAGAAAAAATGGTCAATTTACGCTCCAATTGTTGCAAACAACAGATGTCCATTGTCAGATTCATCCGCACGATGAACTTTTCTGGGAAAACGACAAGGCGGTATTTAGAAAAACCGGAGGCTATGCAGAATTACAGACATTTTTAAAGCAACTCAAAAAGAAAAACCCGAACACATTTTTAGTGGACACTGGAGATATGTTTCAGGGTTCACAATTGAGCGTGGAAACCACAGGGCAGGCCTTTGTGCCGATTTTGAACGCAATGGACTACCATTTGTACTTGCCAGGTAACTGGGAGGTCATTTATGGCAAGCAAAAGATGCAGCAGCTCATGGGCGCGCTGCGCGCGCCTAAAGTGTGTACAAACATGTACCACGACCTCGGCAATGGGCAAAAAGGCGAACTTATTTTTCAGCCCTATCACATTTGGGAACACGAAGGTATTAAAATAGGCTTTTTAGGCTACACCGATCCGTTGGTGCCACTTCGCCAAAGTCCAAATTACAGTAAGGGAATTATCTACACCAAGCCCGAAGAAAATTTGGCACATTACGTGGACGTATTGCGCAACCAAGAACAATGTGCGGTGGTCATTATGCTTGCTCACCTGGGCTTGTCTCAGCAACTTGCTTTGGGGAACGATCCGTCGTGTAAAGGTGTCGACTACATTTTTGGGGGCGATACCCACGAGCGCGTAAGGGTTCCTATCCAATGTGCTTATACCAAAGTTGTGGAGCCAGGGGCTTTTGGCTCTTTTGTAGGCTCCTTGCAACTCGATTTTGACAACGGAAAAATGGTCGCTGAGCGCTATGAACTTCTAGAAGTCAAGTCGGCTGCACTCAAGCCAGATGCGTCAATGCAAGCCCTTTTGAAATCAAATGAAGCTACTTTCGCTGCAGAAATCAATAGGGTAGTGGGCTACAGTTCCATTCCGCTCTACCGTTACTTTGTGGTAGAAAATCCAATCGACACCATGATTTTGAACGCGCTCGATTGGAAATTCCCGGAAATAGACATCGTGTTGTCTAACGGTTTTCGTTTTTGCCCTCCGCGCACTACCCCAGACCACACGGGTAATATCCCCATAACCAAAGGCTTTATTTTCGATATGCTCCCCGTAGATTCTACCGTGCGCACTGCCGAGGTAACTGGCCAACAAATTGCCGATTGGCTAGAGAAAGAACTCAATAACGTATTTGCCAAAGATGCCTCCAAGCGCTTTGGTGGCTGGGTGATCAAATTCAAAGGCATGGAAGTGGAGTTTTTAGCTTTTGCAGAACAGGGCAAGCGCGTACAAAAAGTTACAGTTGGCGGGCAGCCACTCGACAAAGCAAAAACTTATAGTATTCTTGCTTGTGAGCGCGACGGAGACCCTGCCGATATGCTATGCCGCATCAAAG